>NZ_BAABGL010000006.1:0-364787 GCF_039541555.1 Brevibacterium pityocampae
CATTTCGCCGAGAACCAGACCATCGGCAACGCAGCCTGAATACAGAACAACCGTTCAGCCTCAACTAAACCCGGGATTTGACATAGGCCTCGAACGCCCATCGCACCAGCGGGGCACGGTCGGGGTCCACCTCGACGGTGCGGACCTCGCGGCCGAGTTCGTCGCGGCGGGTGACGTTGAGGTAGCCCATGGGTGCTTTGCCGTTGGTGCCGCCACTGAGCGCCTTCTGGTTCATGCCCTTGGAGACCTCGCCAGCGAGGTTGCGGGAGTAGAACTCCGCGATGGTCGACATGATGCCGTGCAGCAGCATCCCCGACGGAGTCTCGTCGATGTTCTCGGTCGCGGAGACGAGCACGACCCCGGCCTCTTTGAGGGCGAGGTGGATGGTCACGTCATCGGCGCTGTTGCGGGCGAGCCGGTCGACCTTGTGGACGATGCAGTATGCGACCTGGTGCGTTTGGACGTACTCGATCATCCGCATCAGTTCGGGCCGGTCGGCCTTGCGGGCGGACTCGCCGGCGTCGATGAACTCCTCGGTGATGACGGCGTTCAGGTCGCGGGCCTTGCGCAAATTCGCCTCCCGCTGGGCGGGGATCGAGAAGCCCTCGGCACGGCCGCCGCGTTCGGCTTGTTCCTTGGTGGACACGCGCAGGTAGGAGACGGCCATGGTGGTGGTCTCACCGATGCGGTCCAGAGCAGTAGTGGCTGGTGGTTGTGTAATGGTCACGGGTCGTGTTCCCTTCCCCGGATTGATCGGGGCCAGCACAAGCGGCGGCTACCGCTTGGTGCGGTGCGACTCGTAAAAGGGAAACACGACCCAGCCGACTCGATATCGGAGCCTGCTGGGTAAGCCACGAAGGCCAAACAGGACTGCGCACCACGACCGAACCGGAGGTTCAGTCGTTGGCTTCTTGCTGGTCCGATTCTACCTTGCTGTCCCGACATGCGCCGGGAACCGGCGACACGGCGTCCGGTGCGGGACGGGCGCGGTCTTGTTCGGCGCGGGAGCGGGCGGGACTGATGCACGGATAGGTGACACCTGATCTGGCTTGCTAACAGGCAGGTCTGGAAGGATGTCAGCATCATGCCCAAGCCCTATCCGAAAGAGTTTCGCGACGACGTCGTGCGCGTTGCCCTGAATCGGGACGAGCACACTACGATCGCGCAGATTGCCAAGGACTTCGGCGTCCACGAAGGCACCGTCACGAAGTGGATCCGAAAGGCCGAAATCGATGCCGGCAGCAAGCCCGGCACCACCACCGATGAGTCCGCCGAGTTGCGCGAGCTGCGGCGCCACAACCGGTTGCTGGAGCAGGAGAACGAGGTCCTGCGCCGCGCCGCAGCGTATCTGTCGCAGGCGAATCTGCCGTCAAAAGGCTCTACCCGCTCATGAGAGAGCTCGCCGCCGACGGGGTTCCCGTGGCGGTGACGTGTCGGGTGCTCAAGCTCTCCCGCCAGCCCTACTACCGTTGGCTCAGACAACCCATCGGGCCGGCCGAGCTGGTTGAGGCCTATCGGGCCAATGCGCTGTTCGAGGCTCATCGGGACGACCCGGAGTTCGGCTACCGACTGCTGGCCGACGAAGCCGAAGCCATCGGTGAGGCCATGTGCGTGCGCACGGCGTGGCGAATCTGCGCGGACAACTCGTGGTGGAGCGTCTTCGGCAAAGCCCGTGCGAAGAATGGGCCACCGCCGGGCCCGCCGGTCCACGATGACCTCGTCGAACGGGTATTCACCGCCACCGCCCCGAACGCACTATGGCTGACCGATATCACTGAGCACAGGACCACCGAGGGCAAGCTGTACATGTGCGCGGTCAAGGACGTCTACTCGGGGCGGATCGTCGGCTACTCCATCGACCGGCGGATGAAGGCCCGGCTGGCCGTCGATGCCCTCGAGATGGCCGTCGCCCGGCGCGGCGACGTGGGCGGCTGCGTGGTACACAGTGACAGAGGATCTCAGTTCCGGTCACGCAAGTTCCTCCGCGCGCTGGCCCGTCACGGGCTCATCGGATCGATGGGCCGGGTCGGGGCAGCAGGTGACAACGCGGCCATGGAATCGTTCTTCGCGCTCCTGCAAAAGAACGTCCTCGACCGCCGCCGGTGGACTACATATGAGCAGCTGCGGATCGCGATCGTGACCTGGATCGAGCGGACTTACCACCGCCGACGTCGTCAAGCCCGTCTCGGGAAATTGACCCCGGTGGAGTACGAAGCCATCATTGAACCCGTTGCACTTGCAGCGTGAAACCCGAAATGTCACCTATCCGTGCATCAGTCCCGCCTGTGTCAGACCGCCATGGGAAGGTTGAAGCATGGTAGCCATCTCAATCGTTGCCCTGGTCATCTCGGCCTTCGCCCTGCCATTCACCATCTGGGCAGCGCGGGCGGCCGCGAGGCAGGCGAAGGCGGCGCACGACCAGACGGAGATCCAACGCGAGCAGGCAGCCGCCGCGCGGGAGCAGACTCAACTACAACGCGATCTCGCTCATGAGGCACTACAGCCCTACGTGTGGGCGGACATCCAGCCAGATATGCAACAAGGCACCGTGATGCACGTGGTGGTGGGTAACAACGGTCCCACCGTCGCACGCAACGTGAGGGTGACGTTCGATCCACCGCTTCCAGCCGGCCAGCAACAGTCGGACAAGGTCGAGAGTGTTCAGCGGGTGCTCGCCAGCGGACTCCGCTCACTCGCGCCGAAACGGGAAATCCGGTGGACGCTCGGTGCCGGCTACGACCTCCTGTCCAGCGAGGAACCACAGGTCCGCACTGTGCGTGTCGAAGGCGAGGGCCCGCACGGTCCGCTGCCTGTCCTCGAAATTCAGATCGACATCTCAGAGTGGCGTCAGGCCAGGGACGCTCCGGACGGCTCACTGCACCATGTACGTGGCGCGATCAAAGACCTCACCAAGGCCGTGGGTGGCGTAGACAAGACGATGAAGCGTGTTGTCGATCGCTTGGATTACCCAGCGCCAGAGACGGTCGAACTCAATGAAATGAGCGACGCCTTCACCAGGCAGCAACTCGCACCGCCAGCACCCGAGGATGAGGCGGATTCCAGCACGGATCGAGCATCACTGCCACCGCCGACGGCGGAGGAACAATAGCGCCTGCGGAACTCTCAGTCGCTGGTGCTCTCGCGTGCAGCTTCGCGAATCTGTGCTGAAGGGTGCTGCGCGGCGATGGTCAGCAGTTGAGAAACGGCTGGCACCTCCGAAGGCGTGTGGAGCCCGGAAACGACCGCCGCGGCACTCCGCCTTCCGCCAGACTTCAGGACCTTCGACAGGATCGTCGCGACTCCCTCAGATGCGCGCTCGGCAACGACCAACCTGCTCAGCCCTCTGAGCGCCGCGTCACGTACGGCTTCGGTTGCGTCACCCGCTAGAGCGAGAAGGAGTTCGGACTCTGCCTTGTCTCCGAAACGTTCGATGATCCGTGCACTTGCGGCACGGCGAACGGTGTCCCCGCCAAGAAGGTCCCGTATCAACGGTTCGCGCGCGGCCTCATCTGCGAGAGCAGCGAGCGCTTCGGCGGCGAGGCCGCGGATGTCCTCGTCGTCATCGAAGAAGGTCCGCACTGGCTCTCGGTTCCGAAGCGCTGACACGGCTTCGACAAGTTGTGTCTTGATTGGGTCGGCAAGTGTCGCTCCATGGATGGCGAGTACCTGCAATGCGCCAGACTGTTGCTGAGGTCGGACCCCGGGAGCCGTCAACAGAGCTTCGATACGATCCCACCGCCCACTCGACGGGTGCCAGACACCGAGCAGGGTCATTGCATGGCCGGGGTCGAGACCGCCGACACTGTACGCCCCCTTGGCGGCATCCTCGATGAGATTGTCGATGACGCTGCACAGTCGGTCAGTAAGAGCATTGACTGCATCGGAGGGCAGCGTTCGCACGTCGTCGATGGCTTCGAAGACGATCAACTCCCCGGCCCGGGCTCGTTGAAGGACTTGCTCGCGACTCTCGGCTACTGCAGGAGCAGCGACCCTCAAGAAGGCCTCGCGTAGGTAGGCGGCGTCGCCGTCAGATCGGTTCGCCGCGCGCTGACGGTCACTCTCACGCCACGCGGATGCGGGGATCGTATGGATCAGCCGGGCGAGTGTCTGCGCGGTTCCGTCGTCGGTGACCGGGGGCTGGTCGAGGAAGTAGTCGATCACGTTGTGAAGGGCGTCCTCGCTCAACGTCCACACCATGGCCTTCAGCAGATCGATGATCTTGTAGAGCACGATGAATGTAGGCCGAGCACGTTCCAGGTAGGCCTGTGGCTCTTGGAGCATCGCCAGCGCCCACGCACAGGTTTCGTCGGCGCGTGCTGGTTCGAGAACGTCGCCGGCGGCCGTCAGCAGTTCGATATCTGCCAAAGCGGTCGTTCGAGTCGATCGAGACAAGTCCACGCTGCTCGCCGCGATCCTGGCGGCCATCGTTGGACCCGTGCGCACGATGTGTCGAGTCGCGCGCCCAGTGCTCTTGCTGTCACCGGAGAGACGGAGAAGAGTCAGCCGGCCGGCGACCCTGTCGGGATCATCCGTGGGGCCGGTGGTGACAAGGAAGTGCTCCGCGAGAGCGCCAATTGCGCCACGCCACCCGTCGTGGTCACCAGCGCACGAGGCCAGCAACGCCGCGGAAAGCAGGCGCTTGTGGGCAGTGTCCGAGCCCCCGATCCGAATCGACGCATCCTCGCTCCATCTCCGGAACTCCTCAGAGAGATGAGCGGATAGCCCATAGGACATCACCTGGGTTCTCCACCACGACGCTGGGTTGTCGCTGCGCTGGATGATGTTGGCGATGTCGCCCTGCATCCATCCGCTGGCCCTGAACGACGTCAGCGCACACGCGCCCGCGATGGCCGCAGCCGTGACGTCCGACGGTGCCTCTCGATGGATTCGCTGGGTCTTCATCGCGAGGTCGAAAGCCTCCTCGTGTCGTCCGACCTCCAGCAGCGCCCGTGCTCGTTGAGCTTCTAGCCATGCGTGATCCACTGAGGAGTAGTCGTCATGTGCCAGGGCGTCCTGAAGCACTTGGAGCGCCGTATCGGGATCGTTCTCGTCGAAGTGATAGACGCAGCGGAGCACGGATGCCGCGGAGCGTTCACTCGGCGTGGAAGCTAGGTCGACAAGCTGAAGCAGGTCAGCGGGTTCTCCCTGGTAGTGCCAGAGATGAAGGGCCGCGGTGGCGCGCCAACACCAGTCATCGGCCTCACGTGCATCGTCGAGTGACAGCCCCTTCCGCTCGGCGTCATTCTCCCCTGCGAGCGCAGGAAGGCTCATCGGTTCCAGAATCCGTTCAAGGTCGTCCCGGAAGTGCACTTGCATGGCGAGGGCTTCGAGCCCGGAGATCGAATCTGGGACCAGGTTCGGGTGGGGTGCGATGAGCCGGGGAGTGATGAGGGCATGCCGAACTTCGTCGACCGGTGCAAGATGCACCGCGCCGGTCCACGCAGTGCCGTCCCAGGTCGGAGTCGGAAGCTGCGTCAGCGCGACGTCGGAGAGTGCTTCGTTGTGGTCCGCGTCAACGGTTTGGGAGGCCGGTACAAGAATCTTGGCGCCCTTGCCGGTCGAGACGACTCGCGCAGGGGTGACGTGAACCCAGAACGAGAGGTTTCTGTCTTGATCGCGCAGGATCACCACGTGGGGCAGCGCGTGGCGCAGCCAGTAGTCGAAGTGTTCACGGTCGTCCTCGGCAAACCACCACCCAGTGATCGTGCCCTCGGCGTCCTTCTGCGGGGTCTTGAAGTAAGACGACCCGGTCTTGACCTGGGCACCCATCACGGCGCCGAGTTCGTACCGGCGGGCATCTCGCGGCCGCAGATATAGATCGGTGCCTGTGTCGTGCCGGCTATCGATCACCCCTCCCCAGCCCAAGCGCTCGAACTGCGCCAAGACCTCAGACTCACCCGAGGTTCCCGTAGCTTCGTTCTTTGGCGCCCGCACCTACGCCTCCTCCGTTGCCTCGTCCGCAACAACGCGAACGTTGCGCATCGCAGAGCCAGTGAATATGAGCGGAATGAACGAGTCTCGAAACGCGATTCCCGCTGGCCGCCTCGCAGGCCCGCCACCGGGAGGAGTGGTGAGAGGGAACCTCATTCCCACCGGAGCCTTGCCGGAAACATGGTCAGGATGTGGGCCGCCCACGGGATAACCGGGATGAGCGGGAGCGCCCAGATAGTCGGGAAGGTCTACCCGTCCTTCGAAGTGTTTCGTGGCCGCGACATGGAACATCGCCCCGTGGGCCCAGGCGATCATGTAGGCCTCGGCGAGAACGGCAGGGACATCCACCCTCAACTGCGTTAGCTCCAGCCCTTGTCGATGCCCGTCCACCTTGGGTGCCTGTGCGAGAACTTCGATGACGGGGCGGTCGAAGATGTCCACAGCGTCCGGGCCGGTCAGCACACCAACCGGGATGGTCCCATCTGCGCTGGGCGGAGTGGTGACGAATGAGACTTTGAGATCATCACGAGCGCGGACTGAGAGACCGTGCTTGACCTTGTTGTGAGCAGCGTTGAGTTGGAGCTCATGTCCCACGAGTAGGTCGATAGCGAACTGGAGCCAGTCAGCGAACACGTTGGACGCCGAAGCAAGTCGGCCCGTCATCCCGCTCTGCAAGTCCTGCTCGCGGAGAACCAGACGGACGAACTGCATCGGGGCCTCCGCCGAGGAGAAGGACTCGCGGAGCTGGCTTACGACCTGATCGAGTTGGTTTCGCCCGGCCGACAGGGCTTCCCAAACGCACGATTCGGCGACGTTCGTCCGTTGCGAGAGTGCCGCCGTCAACCGCACAAGCGACTCAGCCGCATGGTGCCGCAGGGCGTACGCGTCCGTGGCGACCTGTGTGGCAATGGACCTCGGCGAGGTCTCGGGTACGAAGCCCACCGGCCGACCAAGGAGGCGAGCGAACCGCCCACGGGTCTCGATCGCGTGCTGCTGTTCCGCGGATGCGGCCAGGGGATGCTCATCGCTGTCGACGTCCGACTCTGCCCACCGCAGCATCATGCCGATCCGAGCGCTGAAGTACCCGTACGGATCAGACGACAAAAAAGTGTCGTCAAGCTCCTGACACTGCTCGGCCGTCAGGTCCGGCCCGGCTGGTGGCGGGTACATTCAACAAGCGTATGGTCGCGAAATCGGCCTGCCCAGTCGCCTCGCCGGGCCACCGGCACGCAGCATGATCCACGCCTCATACGAGAGTAGGGCGGACGACCAGTCGGAGCGCTCCAGGACCGCGACCCTGGCTGTCCAGCTTCTTCCTTCTGACAGGAATCACCCGTAGACTGCCTGATGAGGCGGATTTCTCCTCTGTAACGCGCCGGTCTCGGCAGACCCTCGGGTCATTCTTCAACGCACTGCCTCACCAGATGCACTGTGCGATGGAGAGGAACAAGACCATGATCCGTCTGATCTGGACCGTCAGCGTCCACACCCGCTACTTCCTGCGGCGCTACATGCCCACCAACATCCTGCTGTATGCGATCCGAACCCGCCGACGCGGCTTGAAGTGGGGTATCCCCGCGATGCTGCTCGCAGTCCCGTACATCCTGATCGCGAACGCCTGTGTCCAACTCATCGACGACGGCGCCCCCGGATGGCTCCACCTCGCAGTGCTGTGGGCGATCTGGAACATGCTCAAGATGCTCTGGATCGGGCCGGTCAGCGCTGTGCTCCTAATCCGCGCCCGTGTCCGCGAGTCCATCACCGCCCGTCGCGAGCGCACCAGCTTGTCTTCCGAAGCAGACGACGCCGAAGAGCGTGCCGCGGTGGACGCGATAGGTATTCGGTGAAGTGTGAGAACTCAGGCACCGACCCGGCGACGACCGCCGGTACGGATCGTCCCGCCGCACGCGATCACCGCCGAGCGCACGGCCTCATGGCTGACTCCGAGTCGCGCGGCGACCTGAGCGAGCGTCATCCCACCCGCATAGAGTTGAGCGGCGTCCTGTCGGATCGCGTCCGGCAACTCCGGGCGACGCGCCGCCAAGCCCGCCTCCCGAGCTATCTCCCGCACAGTGCCGCGGTGCACGTTGAATCGCGTCGCCAGCTCCCGCACGGGCACACCATCGGCGTAACCGGCGATCAGCTCGGCTCGATTGGAGACGCTCAAACGGGTTTGAGACTGCCGCGAATTCTCACGCACCGGACCGCGCTCATCGGTCATCCGAGCACCCCGAGCGCGCGGCTGACGAGCCCGAGAACCCCGTAGAACACGGGAAATCAGCGATCCGAGCGGCTTCCGGGGGTTTGAGAAGCTGCTACGGAGGTCCACCGAAGTGAACAGCAGAACGGCCCCGCCACCGGCGGGGTCGTTCTCACTCCCCGACCGTTCGCAGCTCGCACCGTCATCCCCGGAGGGGCATCTCCATGACCGATCTTCTCGATTCCGCGAGCACGCTGCTGGGCTATGGCGCCATGCTCGTCCCCGGCCTGCTCCTCCTCGGGGTGTGCTTCTGGCTGGCGCGTGCGGACCGCGACTCGCTCCTGCGCATCGTCGTCCTCATCCTCGGCTTCATCCTCATCCGTGACGCGATGACTCCCACCCGGCTGTGGGAGTTCGGACTCGTCGGCGACTTCGTGCCCTGGCTGCGCATGACCGACGACCCGGTGGTGCTCGTGGCATTCGGTCTCGGCAGCATCCTCCTGGTCCTCGCCACCCTGCGTGACCCGCGCCTGCGGTCGCTCGTGCAGTGGGGGACGCCGAATCCCAGCACCCTCGGGCTGGGCATCCTCGGCGGGATCCTCGCCGCGGCTCCCATCCTCGCGGTGTCGGCCGCAGCTCCGCTGGAGGAGCGCGGCGGCGCGGTCGCTCTCGGCGTGCTCCCCGCCCTGGCGTTCATGGCGCTGGCCGGCAACCTCGGCGAGGAGGTGTTCTTCCGGGGCTACCTGCAGGGGCGGCTCGAGACCGCCATGCCGGCCGTGCGTGCCGCGCTGCTGTCGGCCGTCATCTTCGCGGCCTGCCACGCCTACCTCGCCACCACCGTGACCGACGTCGGATGGCCGCTGCTGGCATTCACCCTCTGGGAGGGTCTGATCTGCGCGTTCCTCCGCCTGCGCCGAGGCGTCATCCCGGCGGCGATCGCCCACGGCCTCGCGATCTTCCTCCTCAGCAGCGGGCTGGTCTGACGCAAGAGGCCTGCCGGGGTGCGCCGCGGGCACGGCAGTGCTCCTCGGGCCGACGGCGTTGGCCGCCGGCCCTCGGCACGGGGTCGATCGTCAGCGGGATCGCGCGAGTATATCGCGCGCTATACTCGGGTCATGGAAGACCTCAGATCTCGTCGAGTGCAGGCGGGACTCACCCAGGCGCAGCTCGCCGAACGTAGCGGTGTGCCGCAGCCGAACATCGCCGCCTACGAGCGAGGCCGGCGCCGCCCCTCGGCGGCCACCGTCGAGCGCCTGGACTCGGCACTGCGACCTTCCGCTCGCGCCGCTCTGGCCCACCATCATGACGCGATCCTGACCGTGCTCAGGGAGCACCGTATGAGCAATCCCCGGGTGTTCGGTTCCGTCGCCCGCGATGAGGATCATCCTGGCAGCGACATCGATCTGCTCGTCGATGCAGAGCCCGACCTGGACCTGCTCGACATCATCGATGCCGCAGAGCTGCTGGAGGAGCTGCTGGGCAGAGGCGTGGACATCATCACCTCGCGCTCGCTCCGTGCTGATCACGAGATCGCCCGCGCTACGGTGGCATTGTGAACCCACCGCTGACCGCTGGGATCCGCCGCGGACTCGAGGACATCATTCGGCTGTGTCGTCGCGCGGAGGCGCTGGCGGCCCGGGGCCGGGAGTGGTACGACAGCGACCCTGAGCTGGGCGTACCGCACCTCGCGGCAGACTCCCTCGTACTCAAGCTGGGAGAAGCGGTCCGCCGACTGCCCGAGGACTTCCTGCGCGACCGTGCCGAACAGCCCACCTGGCGCCGTGCCGTCGGGATGCGAAACCGGCTCGCCCACGAATACGACGCGGTCGACTACGAGATCGTGTGGCAGGTTATCTCGGTGCACGCCGCCGACCTGCGTCGCCACGTCGAAACCCTGCTCGAGGATCGCGAGGACGACCCGGATCAGTAGTCGGCTGATCCGGCAGTCCCGTTCGGTTCGCTTGTCGGTCTCACCCTACCGGCGGGTTCGGACACGGGTGGTCCGGCGCCCGGTCCGGATCAGCCCCGGCCCGCCCCGCGTGCTCGACCAGATGCTCCGCTACCGCCTCCGGCGCACCGTCCACACCCCGCGGAAGCCGGGGAAGGCGTTGACGTCGACGACGACCGGGCCGCGCGGGCCGATGACCCCGTCGACGCCGGCGAGGTGCATCCCGAGGCCGGCCGCTGCATGCCGGGCGAGGGCGGCGAGATCACCGTCTACGGCGAAGGGTTCACCTTCGGTGGTGTGCTCGTGGTCGAGAGTCGAGGGCTTGAGCAGCCCGCTCACCCACCGGCGACGTAGGCCTTGCGGTCTCTCCCGTCGTGCTCGATCCAGTCCTCGACCAGCTGGGGGCCGTCCATCGGGGGATCCGCAGGCAGCGGGTCCGACAGCACACCGCGCCTTCTCCCACCGCCGTGGACGGCCTTGACGACGACGCGGCGGTTGCGGGAGTCCGCGAACACCTCGGTCCAGGATCCCCGCACATCACCGCCCAGCGGCGGCGAATGCCGCGATCAGGTGCCGCGACTCCTCATCGAGTGACATGCATCACTTCTATCGGTGCGGATGGAACCCGTCAAGCGTTCGGGCATGCGCCGCCCACAGTCCTCACGTCCCGCAGAAGGTCCGGTAGGGTCCGAAGTCCTCGGGTGCCGGCAGCGCGTACCGCTCGAGCCCTGGGCGCTCGGTGTGCGGATCCGTCACCGCCTCGAGCAGCCGGGTGAACGGTTCCATGTCCCCGGCCTCCCCGGCGGCGAGCGCCTCCTCGACGAGGTGGTTGCGAGGGATGTAGACCGGGTTGACCCGCCGCATGAGCGCGGCATCCGGATCCAGCCCTCGCCAGGTCTCGAGCCAGTCGGCGAACTCGGGGACGTCGGCGAGCATCTCGGCGACGACGCTCGCGTCTGCACTGCCCTGCCCGGCACGACCCGCGTCATCACCGCGCGCCCCGGCACCGCCGCCGGCACTTCCCGGACCAGTCTTGCCTGCGTCCGCCAGACCCCGGAAGAATCCCGTGTAGTCGACCCGGTGGTCCCGGAGCATGAGGAGGATCGCGTTGATCGCCTCGCCCGCGGTCTCCTCGGACACCGCGTCCCGGAGCCCGAGCTTCTGCCGCATGCCGGCCGTCCACGCCGCGCTGTAGCGGGCGCGGAACCCGCCGAGCACCTCCTGGGCGGCCGCGATCCCGGCCTCCTGGTCCTCACCGAGCAGGGGGAGGAGCGCCTCGGCGAACCGGGCGAGGTTCCATTCGGCGATGAGCGGCTGGTTCGCATACGCGTAGCGCCCGCCGGTGTCGATCGAGCTGTACACGGTCGTCGGGTCGAAGGCGTCCATGAACGCGCACGGACCGTAGTCGATCGTCTCCCCGGAGATCGTCATGTTGTCGGTGTTCATCACCCCGTGGATGAATCCCACGAGCATCCACCGCGCCACGAGCTCCGCCTGCGCCGCGACGACGGCCTCGAACAGGCCGAGGTAGGGGTCGGCGGCCGCGCGTGCCTCCGGGTGGAGCCGGTCGATCGCGTGATCGGCGAGCCGGCGCAGCAGCGCGTCGTCGCCGGACAGCCGGGCGAACTGGAAGCTGCCCACCCGCACATGACTGCGCGCGACCCGGGCGAGCACCGCACCGGGCAGCGCCCGCTCGCGGCGCACCCAGCCGCCCGTCGCGACCACCGCGAGCGCCCGCGTGGTGGGGATCCCCAGTCCGTGCATCGCCTCGCTCACGAGGTGCTCCCGCAGCATCGGCCCGACCGCGGCGAGCCCGTCCCCGCCGCGAGCGAAAGGCGTGCGCCCCGACCCCTTGAGATGGATGTCGAGCAGTTCTCCGCCGGGTCCCGCCGCCTCGCCGAGCAGCAGGGCCCGCCCGTCGCCGAGGCGCGGGTTGAGCGTCCCGAACTGGTGCCCGGTGTAGGCCTGGGCCACCGGCTGCGTCCCGGCCGGCGGCGCGGTTCCCGTGAGCAGACCGAGTCCGGCACTCGAGCCGCCTCCGTCCGGGCCGCGCAGCGCCTCCGGGTCGAGGCCGAGCTGCGCGGCCAGCGGATCGTTGAGGACGAGGAGTCGGGGCTCGGGCGGCTTCGCGGCCTGCCACGGCACCGCGAGCTCCGGCAGCTCGTCGGCGAAGCGGTGGGAGAGCGTGATGCCTGCGTCCGCGCCGGTCACAGCAATCCCTCCTCCGTCAGCCAGTCCCCGGCGATCGTCGACGAGGGCAGCTCGTCGGTGACGCTGCGTGCGTTGAGATCCCGGAGCACCTCGGTGGTGAGCGCCGCGCTGACCTCGTCGACGACGGCTGCTGCGTCCTCGGACACGTTCTCGCCGGCGATCGGCACGACCTGCGAGGTGAGGAACAGTCCCTCCGGGTCCTCGAGGACGACGAGGTCGTTCTCGGTGATCGACGGGTCGGCGGTGTAGACGATCGCGAGCTGGATGTCGCCGTCCTCGAGCGCCTTGACGGTGAGCGGACCGCCGCTGTCCTCGATCGGGGAGAAGCCGACGTCGATCCCGTAGGCCTCCTTGATGCCCTGCGGTCCGTTCGGCCGGTTCTCGGCCTCCGAGTTCGCGCCCAGCGTGAGGTCCTCGTCGACCTCGGCGAGGTCCGCGATCGTGGTGAGATCGTGCTGCTCGGCGAACTCGCGGGTGACGACGTAGGAGTCCTGGTCGGTCGCCGGTGCTTGGGCGAGGGCGCGCAGGCCGTCGGGCATGGCCTCCTGCAGGGCGCTGTAGACCTCCTCGCCCTGGCGCGCCGGGGTGTCGGACTCCCAGTACTGGAGGAGCGGGCCGGAGTACTCGGGGAACAGATCGATCTCCCCGGCCTCGATCTCCGGCAGGTACACCTCCCGCTGCCCGATCTGGTACTGCCGGTCCACGGACTCGCCGGCGGCCTCGAGGGCCTGGGCGTAGGCCTCGGCGATGATCTCGTTCGAGTAGTAGGCCTGCGAGCCGATGACGATCGTGTCGCCGCCTCCGCCGCCGGTGCCCCCGGAGCCCGTGGTGTCCTCGGCGAGCGGGTCGCCCCCGCACGCGGACAGGGTGAGCAGGCCGGCGGCGGTGAGCGCGGCGAGCAGGGTGAGCGGTGTGCGATTCATGAGGAGGTCCTCTCCGGTGCGGGATGGGCGATGCGGGTGCGGGCGAGGCGCTGGGCGGCGCCGAGCAGGAGTTCGAGGAGGAGGGCGATGACGGCGACGAGGAGCGCGCCGGCGAGCATCTGATCGTACTCGCGGGATTTGAGTCCGGAGAACAGGTAGCGCCCCAGCCCGTAGTCGGCGGTGTATGCGGCGAGCGTCGCCGTCGCGACGACCTGCAGGGTCGCCGCTCGCAGCCCGCCGAGCAGCACGGGCGAGGCGAGCGGCACCTCGACCCGGAGGATGACCTGGGCCGGGCTCAGGCCGATCGCGCGGGCCGAGTCGGGGATGACCGGGTCGATCGACTGCACCCCGGCGTAGGCGCCGGCGAGCAGCGAGGGCACGGCGAGGACGACGAGGGCGAGCAGCGGCGCCTCGAGCCCGATGCCGAGCGCGAGGCCGAACAGGGTGAGCAGGCCGAGCGTGGGGATCGCGCGGGCCGCCCCGGTGAGCGCCCCGACGATCCCGGCGCCGCAGCGGGTGTGCCCGATGACGATCCCGGCCGGCACCGCGAGGACTGCGGCGATGAGCACGGCGAGGAACGAGATCCACAGGTGCTCGACTATCCGCACGCCGACGGCGTTCGGGCCCGTCCAGTGCGCGGGATCGGCGAGCCAGGACACGGCTTCGAGGAAGAGATTCATCCGCGGCTCCCCGCTCCGGCGGCCCGACGGTGGGTGCCGCGGCCGGCCTTCGTGCGCGCCCACGGGGTGAGCGCCTGGCCGAGGAGCAGGAGGAGGCCGTCGAGCACGAGCGCGAGGACGACGGTGGCGAGCACCCCGGTGACGACCTCGGCCGTGATGCCGCGCTGGAAGCCGTCGGTGAGCAGGGAGCCGAGGCCGGGCACCCCGATGAGCGCACCGATCGTCACGAGGCTCACGGTGCTCACCGTGACCACCCGCACGCCGGAGAGGAGCACGGGCACCGCGAGGGGCAGGTCGACCCGCCAGAACACGCTCGAGCGCGAATGGCCGAGCGCGATCGCCGCATCGCGGGTGCGGGCGTCGACGGCGGCGAAGGCGTCCGCGGCGGTGCGGACGAGCAGCGCGACGCCGTAGACGGTGAGCGCGACGATCATGGTCGCCCGCGAGCGCAGGGGCAACCCGAGCACGGCGGGGATGATGATCAGCAGCGGCAGCGCGGGGATCGCGTACATGAGCGAGGCGGCTCCGAGCAGCGGGGACCCCAGGCGCGGGCGGGAGAACGCGAGGCGCCCGATCGGCACCGCGATGAGCACGCTGAGGAGGATCGCGGGGATGCTGAGCACCAGGTGGGCGCCGGTGAGATCGACGACCTGGGGCCAGTTGTTGGCCAGCCAGTTCATACCGGCTTCTCCGTCGCAGTCATTCGAGGACCCCCACCGGCCGCCCGGTGGCGTCGATCGCGATGGTGCGGCCGTCGACGACCTCGGTGCGCAGCTGCCGCTCGCCGCGGTCGGCGCCGATGAAGCCCCGGAGGAAGTCGTCGGCCGGGGCGGCGAGGATCTGGGCGGGGGTGCCCTGCTGGGCGATCCGACCGCCGTCGCGGAGCACGACGACCTCGTCGCCGAGCCGGAACGCCTCGTCGATGTCGTGAGTGACGAAGAGGATCGTCTTGCCGAGCTCGGACTGGAGGCGCAGCAGCTCGTCCTGGAGCTCGCGGCGCACGATCGGGTCGACGGCGCCGAACGGCTCGTCCATGAGGAGGATGTTCGGATCCGCGGCGAGCGCCCGGGCGACCCCGACGCGCTGCTGCTGGCCGCCGGAGAGCTGGCCGGGATAGCGGGTGCCGACCGCCGGGTCGAGGCCGACGCGGCGCAGCAGCTCGCCGGCCTCGGCGCGGGCCTGCTTCTTCCCCTGCCCCCGGAGGACGGGCACGGTGGCGACGTTGTCGAGCACGGTGCGGTGAGGGAGCAGGCCGCCGTGCTGGAGCACGTAGCCGATCGAGCGGCGCAGCTGAACCGGGTCGACGCTCTGCACGTCCGTGCCGTCGATGAGCACCCGGCCGCTCGTCGGCTCGACCATCCGGTTGACCATCCGCATGAGGGTGGTCTTGCCGGAGCCGGACGAACCGACGAGCACGACGGTGCGGTGCGAGGGGATGATGAGGGAGAAGTCCGTCACGGCCGCGGGCGCACCGGGATAGGTCTTGGAGACGGATTCGAACTCGATCATGGAGCCACCACCCGGGGGTCGTCGACTGGTGCGCCGGCGGGCCGGGGGCGGTGAACTCGCCCGCCCCGGTCATCCGGCTCGGTTGCGGCAAGTCTACGTGACGGAGCCGGGGAGAACAGAGGGGCCCGGTCGACCGCTCAGGCCTTGAGGCCGTCGACGAGGATGCGGTAGACGTCGGCGGCGGCAGTGTGCTCGTCGACCCCGTGGGCGATGAGCTCCATCCCGGCCCCGATCATGCCCTGCACCAGGGAGGCGCGCCGGTGGGCCTCCTCGATCCCGAGGTCCTCGATCTTCTGGCCCCAGCTCTCGATCGCGACGAGCGCGAGGAGCTTGACGGTGATCTTCGTGTCGTTGACCTCGTTGCCGATCGGGTGCCGGAGGCCGACGAGGAGCGCGCCGGTGATGAGCATCGTCCACGCGCCGTGCATGAGCGGGGCAACGATCCGGGCCCGCGCCTCCCGCATCGCGAGTGACTGCATGATCACCCCGCCGAGCAGTGCCGCGATGCCGATGAAGTGCACGACGAGGATGACGTTCTTGAGAATCTCCAGGCCTGCCAGCTTGCTGATACGGTGTCGGATCGATCGATTTCCCGACACCGTGTCGGACCGCTCGGGCGCGCAGTGTGATGCCCTGGCCTCCGAGCAAACGTTCGGCTAGGCTCAGCGCACCACTGCATGGTTCCGAAGGAGTACCCATGACGCGCACCGACTGGCCTGCCGGACGCGGCGACCGCGCCGCTTTCACCCGGACCCACGGGGAGGAGCGCGCCGCGCGCTTCCTCACCGCGTTCCACGAGGGGGACCCCGTCGGCGACGCCCTGTTCACGGCCGACGTCCCCCGGGCCGCGCTCATGCGGCAGCTCCGCAGCGCCTTGCGCGCCGGGGAGGCCGCACCTGGTGACGCGCCCCAGGTCGCGGCCTTCCTCGACGACATGCGCGCGGGGGTGAGCGATGCGGACTGGGAGCAGATCGAGCGCGGCCGGCGGGTGTACCTGTCGATCCCCGTCCTCACCCACTCCGTGGCGCTCGGCCCGGGATCGCTCGTCAACACGTACTCGAGCCCGGCGATCTCCACCGTGCTCGTGGGCACCGGTCGGCTGGTGGACGGGGCGCTGCGTCGGCTCATCGACACCCGCAACTGGAACTACCATCTCTATGCCGCCGGCGCGCTCGAGCCGGGCGGCGGCGGCTTCGAGCACACCGGGATGGTCCGGGCGATGCACGCCTACGCGCGCGCCCAGCATCTCGAGCGGCACCCGGACACGGGGGAGTGGGGCCTGCCGATCAATGCGATCGACATGCTCCGCACGTGGTTCGACTTCACCTACATCCCGTACCGCGGTCTGGCGGCCATGGGCTACGACCTCACGGAGGAGCAGATCCGCGACGTCTACGGGATGTGGCAGGTCGTCGGGCGGCTGCTCGGGATCCCCGCCGACCTCCTCGCCGGGCTCGACGACCACGAGTCCTCCGAGCCGATGGTGCAGGCGATCGCCGCCGTCGCCGGGAAGCCCGACGACGGCTCGCGGGCGCTCGTCGACGCGCTCGTCGGGGCGACTGCCGCGCAGCTCGCGCTCGTCCTCGGTCTCCCCGAGGGGCCGCTCGTGGAGCGGACGCAGGCGCAGATCCGGATCATCCACGGCGACGAGCTCGCCGACTGGCTCGCGATCCCGCGGACCTCGATGCAGGTCGCCGAGCTCCTCCAGGTGCCGGTGGTGAGGCAGCGGTACGACTTCCTCCGGCAGCTGCCCGCTGAGCTCGAGCGGGAGATCGCGACGAACGAGGCGATGCTCACCCATCTCCTCGCCGCGACCGAGGACGGGAAGTCGGCCTACGAGACGGCGCCCGCCGGGGAGGAGACCGCCGCCTGAGCAGACGCGCCGGCTCCCCTCGGACCCGTGGCCGAGGGGAGCCGGTGTCGCGTGCGGTTCAGGCGGTGACCTGGCGCTTCGAGGAGATCACCCCGGTGTTGAAGCCGGCGAGGTGGAGCCCGCCGTGGAAGCGGGCGTGCTCGATCTTCGTGCAGCGGTCCATGACGACCTGCAGGCCGCCGGCCTCCGCGATCGCAGCGGCTTCCTCGTTCCAGGAGCCGAGCTGGAGCCACAGGGTCTTCGCTCCGATCTCCACGGCCTCCCGCGCGACCCCGGGGAGGTCGTCGTGCCTGCGGAACGCGTCGACGATGTCGGGGACCTCCGGCAGGTCGGCGAGCGAGGGGTAGACGGGGTGCCCGAGGATCTCGTCGAGCACCGGGTTGATGAAGTACACCCGGTACGGCGAGGAGGACAGCAGATAGGTCGCCACGAAGTTCGAGGCGCGCGAGGGCTTGTCCGATGCCCCCACGATGGCGATCGACTCCGCGTCGCGGAGGATCCGCAGGCGTTCGGTGGCGCTGGGTCCCACCCAGGTGCGGGTCTCGATCATCGTGCGTCCTCTCGTTCCAGTCCGGTCGCGGCGGTGAGCGCCTGATCGAAGTCCCAGATGATGTCCTCGACGTCCTCGATGCCCACCGACAGTCGGATGAGATCCTCGTGGACGCCGCCGGAGACGAGCTGCTCGGCGGTGAGCTGCTGGTGCGTGGTCGACGCCGGGTGGAGCACGAGGGTGCGGGCGTCGCCGACGTTGGCCAGGTGGCTGGCGAGCTGCGTGGCCTCGATGAACCGGGCCCCGACCTCGCGCCCGCTGAGCTCCGCGGTCGCGGTGACGCCGAAGGAGAACACCGGGCTCGTGCCCTTGGGCAGGTACTTCTGTGCGCGGGCGTGGTGCGGGTGCGAGGGCAGACCGGCGTAGTTGACGTAGGACACGCGGGGGTCGGAGTCGAGCCATTCGGCGACGGCCCGCGCGTTCGCCAGGTGGGCGTCGAGGCGCTGGGGGAGGGTCTCCACGCCCTGGAGGAGCTGCCAGGCCGACTGCGCGGAGAGGCTCGGGCCGATGTCGCGCAGCTGCTCGGAGCGCAGCCGGGTGAGGAACCCGAACTCACCGAAGTTGTCCCACCACGACAGGCCGTTGTACGAGGGCACCGGCTCGGTCATCGCCGGGAAGCTGCCGTTGCCCCAGTCGAAGCGGCCGGACTCGACGACGACGCCGCCGAGCGTGGTGCCGTGGCCGCCGAGGAACTTCGTCGCCGAATGGATCACGATGTCCGCGCCGTGGTCGAACGGCCGGCACAGGTAGGGCGGGGTGAGCGTGGCGTCGACGACGAGCGGGATGCCGGCTTCGTGGGCGATCTCTGCGAGCGCCTCGAGGTCGCTGATCTCACCGGAGGGGTTGGCGACGAGCTCGCAGTAGAGCGCCTTGGTCTCCGGGCGGAGGGCGGCGCGGTAGTCGGCCGGGTCGGTGCCGGGGACGAACGTCGTGTCCACCCCGAAGCGGCGCAGCGTGACGTCGAGCTGGGTGACGGTGCCGCCGTAGAGCTGGGAGGAGGCCACGATGTGGTCGCCGGCCTGGGTGAGCGCGGCGAAGGTGATGAACTCCGCCGCCATGCCCGAGGCCGTGGCGACCGCTCCGATCCCGCCCTCGAGCGCGGCGATCCGCTCCTCGAACGAGGCGACCGTCGGGTTGCCGATCCGGGAGTAGATGTTGCCGTACTTCTGCAGCGCGAAGAGGTTCGCGGCGTCGGCGGCGTTCTGGAACACGAACGAGGTGGACTGGTAGATCGGCACCGCCCGGGAGCCGTGCATGGCGTCGGGGGTGCCCCCGGCGTGGAGCGCCAGGGTGCGGAAGCCGAACTGATGATCTGACATCGGGTGGGGGCCTCTTCCGGTTGGTCGGTGGTGATTGGGAGTCTGGTTCAGCGGGAGCCGGTCGTGCTCGGGTGTCCCACGATCCGAGCGATCCCGTCGATCGCCTCGGGGTTCTGGAGCGAGGTGGTGTCGCCCAGCGCCGTGCCCTCGAAGAGCTGGGTGAGGAGGCGGCGCATGATCTTCCCCGACCGGGTCTTGGGCACCTCGGGCACGGGGATGACCCGCGCCGGCTTGGCGACGGGGCCGATCTCCCGGGCCACGTGGGCGCGCAGCTCCGCCTCGACCTCGGCCGGCGGCCGCGTGCGTGCGGCTTCGCTGAGGACCACGTAGGCGATCGCGGCCTGCCCGGTGAGCGGATCCGCGATCGGCGCGGAGCCGGCCTCGACGACGTCGGGATGGGCGATGAGCGCGGATTCGAGCTCGATCGTCGAGAGCCGGTGGCCGGAGACGTTGATGACGTCGTCGACCCGCCCGAGCAGGGTGATGTCCCCGTCCGCATCGCGCCGGCCGCCGTCGCCGGAGAAGAACCAGCCGCGCTCGCCGAAAGCCCTCCAGTACGAGTCGAGGTAGCGCTGCGGGTCGCCCCACACGGTGCGCGCCATCGACGGCCCGATCCGGTCGACGACGACATACCCCTGCTCGCCGTCCGGGGTGTCCGCACCGGTCTCGTCGACCACCCGGGTCGACACGCCGGGCAGGGCGCGGGTCGCGCAGCCGGGCTTCGGGGCGCTCCCGGACCCGGGATCGAAGCACGGGTCGTGGGGGCGCGGGGACATGATCGTCGACCCGGTCTCCGACTGCCACCACGTGTCGATCACCGGCAGGATGCCGCCGCCGAGCTCGCCGCGCAGCCAGCGCCATGCCTCGGGGTTGATCGATTCCCCGACAGTGCCGAGCAGACGCAGCGATGACAGGTCCCAGGCGGCGGGCAGACCGTCGGGGAAGTTCCCCATGTGCGAGCGGACGAGGGTGGGGGCGGTGTAGTAGTTCGTCACGCCGTAGCGCTCGATGATCTCGAAGTGGCGGCCCGGGTGCGGGCTGGCCGGGGTGCCCTCGTAGATCACCTGGGTGACGCCGTTGAGAAGAGGGCCGTAGATCTCGTACGTGTGGGCGGTGACCCAGGCGAGGTCCGCAGTGCACCAGTGGACAGTGCTGTCCACCCGGGCGGGGTCGTTGACCGCGGCGAGCTCGTCGTCGACGAGGTCGAAGAGCAGCGCGTGGGTGTAGGCCGTCTGCACGAGGTACCCGCCGGTGGTGTGGACGAGCCCCTTGGGCTTCCCGGTGGTGCCGGAGGTGTAGATGATGAACAGCGGGTGCTCGGCGTCGAAGGCGCGCGGGGTGTGGGTGTCCGGCTGGGCGGCGAGCGACTCGTGCCACCACAGGTCGCGGCCGGCGGTCCACGGGATGTCGTCGCCGGTCCGGGAGACGACGAGCACGTGCTCGATCGCGTTGTCACCGGCGCATGCGGCGTCCGCGGCGGCCTTGACCGGCACGGCCGCGCCGCGCCGGAACTGTCCGTCGCTCGTGACGAGCACCTTCGCCCGGGTGTCCTCGATGCGGAAGCGCAGCGCCTCGGCGGAGAACCCGCCGAACACGAGCGAGTGGACCGCGCCGATCCGGGCGCAGGCGAGCGTGATGATGATCGTCTCCGGGATCACCGGCAGGTAGATCACCACGCGGTCACCGGGGACGACGCCGAGCGCTTCGAGAGCGTTCGCCGCGCGGGACACCTCCGTGAGGAGCCCCGCATAGGTGTAGGTGCGGCGGTCGCCGGGCTCGCCCTCGAAGTGGAGCGCCACCCGGTCCCCGTGCCCGGCGGCGACGTGCCGGTCGAGGCAGTTGACTGCCGCGTTGAGCGTGCCGCCGGCGAACCACTCGATGCGCGGCACGGTGTACTCGTGGTCGCCGGGTTCGGTGACGCCGGATTCCGGGGCGGGGGTGTCGACTCGACGCGGCTTCTCGAAGGTGTGGGCGGTGTGCCAGGGGGAATCCCAGTCGAGCCGGGTGGCCTGCTTCTCCCAGAATGCGATCCGTGCGGCATCGGACTCCTGCGCCGGGTTCGCATCGGCCCTGGCGACGGGGGAGAGCACGGGGGGTGCGGAGGCGGGAGCGAAGGTGGAGTCGGTCGTCATGGCGCCCACCGCACGATCGCTTTCTTCTCCAGCCACCCGAGGAGTGCGTCGGTGATCTTGCCGAACACCGCGAGGAGCACGATGGCGAGCAGCAGCCGGTCGGTCCGGCCGTTGTTCTGCGAGTCGGTGAGGAGGAAGCCGAGGCCCATCGAGGCGCCGAGCAGCTCCGCGGCGACGAGGAACAGCCACGACTGGGCGAGTGCGAGGCGCAGCCCGGAGAACACCGAGGGCACGACGGCCGGCAGCTGCACGGTGATGAGCAGGCGCAGACCGGAGTAGCCGAAGCTCCGTGCGGCCTCGACGAGGTGGGTGTCGACGTGGCGCAGGGCGGAGGCGACGGTGGTGTAGACGGGGAAGAACGCGCCGATCGCGATGAGCGTGACCTTGGAGTCCTCGCCGAGCCCGATCCACAGGAGGAGGAGCGGGACCCAGGCGAGGGAGGGCACGGCCCGGAACGCGCCGATGGTCGGGGCGATGAGGACGTCGGCGAACCGGGACAGACCGACGAGCGAGCCGAGCAGCAGGCCGAGCACGGCTCCGGCGAGGAAGCCGAGCACGACGCGCTGGACCGAGATCGCGATGTTGATCCACAGGTCGCCGCGCTGGATGAGCTCGACGGCTGCATCGAGCACGGCGAGCGGGGGCGGGAGCTGGACGAAGGTGAAGACCCCGGTGGAGCTCAGCAGCTGCCACAGCGCGAGGAGCGCCGCCGGCAGGAGCAGCCCGAGGCCCAGCCGGACGGACCCGGGTAGGTGGCGGGGGCCGGTGCCGCTGCCGGTCGCGGGGGAGCCGGTGACGGTCGCCTCGGAGCCGACGCGCGGGGTGCGGACGGGGACGTTCGCCGCCATCAGCCCGCCGCCTCGATCGCCTCGGCCACGCGGGAGGCATCGGCACCGGCGGCGAACCGGTCGTCGACGATCGTGTCGATCGCCTCGTCGACCTGCGCCTGGTCGGACACGTCGCCGGTCTCCACAAGGGTCGGTGCGATGCGCTCGAGCACCTCGATCTGGTCGGGGCCGGGCACGGGATCGATGTCGAGGTGGGTGCGCTCGATCGTGGTGGCGGCGACATCCTCCTCGATGCTCGCCTCCGCGGCGAGGATCCGCGTGGTCTCCTCGGTGTTGGCCAGCGCCCAGTCGCGGGCGTAGGCGTAGACGTCGACGACGGTCTGCGCGAGCTCGGGGGACTCCTCGAGGAACGACTCGTCGGCATTGAGGAAGCCGTAGGTGTTGAAGTCGATGTTCCGGTAGAAGAGCGTGTTCCCGGCGCCTTCGCTCGCGGCCATGATCGGGTCGAGCCCGGACCAGGCGTCGACCTGGCCGTTCTCCAGCGCGGTGCGGCCGTCGGCGTGCTGGATGTTCTGCACCTCGACGTCGTCGATGGTGAGCCCCTCGGTGGCGAGCGCTTGGACGAGGAAGAAATACGGGTCGGTGCCCTTGGTCGCGGCGACCGTCTTCCCCTCGAGGTCGGCGACGGAGCCGATTCCGGAGTCCGGGGTGGTGACGAGCGCCGACCACTCCGGCTGCGAGTAGAGGTCGATGACGTGGATCGGGGAGCCGTTCGCACGGGCGAGGAGCGCGGCGGAGCCCGCGGTGGAGCCGACGTCGACGGCCTGGGCGCGCAGCGATTCGTTGGCCTTGTTCGAGCCGGCGGAGAACACCCACTCGACCTCGACGCCGTCCTCGGCGAGCGCGGCTTCGAGCCAGCCCTTCTCCTTGATGACGAGCGAGAGCGGGTTGTAGGTCGCGTAGTCGACCGACAGGGAATCGGGTGCGCCGTCGGCGGCGTCGGCCGGGGCGGCGTCCTCACCGGCGAGGCAGCCGGACAGGGCGAGGGAGGACACGGTGAGGAGACCGGCGGCGGTGGCGAGTCGGCGGAGAGTGGAGGTCATGATGGCCTTTCGGATGGACGGGCGGCGCGGTGGGGCCCGGTGCGGGCGGCGCGGTGGTCGTGGTCGTGGTCGGTGCGGAGGGTGGAGCGACGGGGGCGTCAGCGGGCGCGGGTGTCCACGCCGAGGTGGGTGAGGAGCTCGGCGCGGAGGTGTGCGAGCTCCGAGGCGCCGCGGTCGCGCGGGCGTTCACCCGGGACCGGCACCAGGCTGGTGATCGTGGCGGGGCCGGCGGCAGCGGGCCCGGGACGGCCGAGGACGACGATCCGGTCGGAGAGCTGGAGCGCCTCGTCGACGTCGTGGGTGACGAGCAGCACGGTGGCGGGCCGGTCCGCGTGGATGTCGAGGAGGAGGTCCTGCATCCTGATCCGGGTCAGCGCGTCGAGCGCGCCGAACGGTTCGTCGAGGAGGAGCACACCGGGGTTGCGGGCGAGTGCCCGGGCGAGCGAGACGCGCTGGGCCATGCCGCCGGAGATCTGTTTGGGCCGCAGCTCGCCCTTGTCGCCGAGTCCGGTGAGCTCGAGGAGTTCGGTGACCTGGTCCCGGGCGTCGGCCTTCGGGGTGGCGCGCGGCAGGCCGAGCTCGATGTTGCGGCGGACAGTGCGCCAGGGGAGGAGGCGGGCCTCCTGGAAGGCGACGGCGGCCCGGGTGTCGATGCCGGTGACCTCGGTCCCGTCGATCGTCACGGAGCCGGCGGTCGCCGGTCCGAGGCCCGCGGCGGCACGGAGCAGCGTCGATTTGCCGCACCCGGAGGCACCGAGGATCGAGATGATCTCTCCCGGGTGTGCGGTGAAGGACACCTCGGTGAGCACCGTGTGGGCGTCCGGGCCGGTGCCGAAGGTCTTGCCGAAGCCCTCGAAGCGGACCTCGAAGGCGCGGTGGGCCTGGGGGCCGGGAGCGGGCGCGGCTGCGGCGGGGGCATGAGTCTGGACGGTCATGTCGTCAATTGAGCCGCACGCCCGCGTCACAGCCGCCGCTTGGCGTCACACGCCGTCAGACGGCGTCGTATTCGCGCGTCATATGACGACGTATGACGGACTGTGGCGCGGGTCGCGCGGCGGGAGGTGCGCGCTGTGCTACCCGGTGCGATCGCGGCCGGACGCGTCGTGCGGACCGTGCCTCAGTGCTGCTCTGCGGCACCGGTGGGTGCGGGCTCTCCCGGCGGCCGGGGGCGGTAGACGAGGGTGACGAGGACGACGGAGATGATCATGAGGAGGAACCAGCTCACCATCTTCGACAGCGACACCATCTCCCAGCCGCCCGCCTGGTGCGGGTAGATCCAGGCCCCGGCGGCCGTCCCGATGTTCTCCGCGATCCAGATGAAGAACGCCACCCCGAGGAACGGCAGGAGGATCGGCAGGCTGCGAGCCGGCCGCTCGCGATGGTTCCGGAACAGCATGATGCACCGCCCCCATACGAGGACGACGGCGACCAGCAGCACCCAGCGGGCATCGGGCAGAAAGTGGTGGGTGAAGAAGTTCGCGTAGATGGCCGCCCCGATCACGGCGGTGAGCCACAGCGGGGGATAGCGCACGAACCGCAGGTCGAAGAGCTTGAACACGCGCACCATGTAGGAGCCGACCGCGGCGTACATGAACCCGGTGTAGAGCGGCACCGCGCCGATCGCGAGCACGCCGGCTCCGCCGTACTCCCACGATCCGGCGGCCGTCTTGAACAGCTCCATCACCGTGCCGACGAGGTGGAACAGGACGATCACCCACAGCTCGCGGCCGCTCTCCAGCCGGAGGGCGACCATGAGCACCTGGATCGCCACCGCGATGAGGACGAGCGCGTCGTTGCGGCTGAGCGCCGCACCGTCGGGGTACCACAGGGCGGTGGCGACGAGGGCTGCGAGCATGAGCGCGCCGAACACGCACGCCCAGGCCTGCTTGAGGATGAAGACGAGGAACTCGACCCCGGCCCGGCGGGCGCCTCGGGCCCCGGACTCTGCGGACAGGTGCCGGTGGGCCCAGGCGTCGAGGGCGGCCTCGACCCGGGTGAGGTCGGCGCGCGGATGCTCGGGCCGCTCCCGGGACTCGTCCGTCATCGCTCAGCGCACGACCGAGCGGAGGAGGACGTGGGTGCGGCTGTTGACGATGCCCGGCACCCCGCGGATGCGGCGGAGCACCTCGTCGAAGTTCTGCAGGCCGGTGCACTCGAGCTCTGCGATGAGGTCCCAGCCGCCGTTCGTCGTGTGGAGCGCGCTGATCTCCGGCAGTCCGCGCAGCTCGTGGATGACGCGGTCGGTGGTCCTGCCCTCGACCTCGATGAGGCTCATCGCCTGGAGGCCGCCGCCCTCCGCATCCGTGTCGACCCGCACGGTGTAGCCGACGATGATGCCGGCGTCGGTCAGCCGCTTCATCCGGCTCGTCACGGTGGTGCGAGTGGTGTGGAGGTCCGCGGCGAGCGTCGACACCGGGGAGCGCCCATCCCGGCGCAGCGCCGCGATGAGGCGGCGGTCGAGGTCGTCCATGCGGTACATGGTCAGAGTGTAAACCTGCGGTGCGCACAATGATCGCCCGGTGCGCAGATTTCGGAGGGTCTGCTCATTGTTGCTGCCCTCGGCCCGAACCTAGACTCAGACGGTACTGCGAAAACGGAACGGATCCCTGCAGGGGCGCGCCCGTAAACTGCTCCACGGACCGCGGGGTCATCCACCCCGAGGTCGTGGACCATGAGGCCCCGGCCCCGGCCCCGGCCCGCACTCATCCCCATCCCACGCATCATCGTCTGAGCAGGAGGAACCCATGACGGCTTTCGTCGGCGTCGAGAACACGGCCCGCGGGGACACCTACTCCTTCAAGTACGTCAACGGCCACCCCTTCAACCCGGCCCCGCCTTCCAGACCGTCACCGCCTTCGGCGTGCTCGCCGACGTCCACAACGGCTACCCGGTGTTCCTCGGCGAGATGACCCTCGTCACCGCCCTGCGCACCGCCGCGACCTCCGCGATGGTCGCCCGCGCGCTCGCCCGCCCCGACTCCACCCGCATGGCGCTCATCGGCTGCGGCAGCCAGGCCGAGTTCCAGGCACTCGGCATGCGCGCCGCGCTCGGCATCTCCGAGCTCGCCGTGTTCGACACCGACCCGCAAGCGATGGCGAAGCTGCGCCGGAACCTCGAGCCCCTCGGATTCACCATCACCGAGGCCGCCTCCGCCTCCGAGGCGGTCGCCGGCGTCGACGTCGTCACCACGTGCATTGCCGACAAGGCCCACTGCGTGGTCCTCGAGGCCGCAGATGTGAAGCCCGGCGTGCACATCAATTCCGTGGGCGGGGACTGCCCCGGCAAGACCGAGCTCGACCTCGCGATCCTCGACCTGGGCGAGGTGTTCGTCGAGTTCCCCGAGCAGACCCGCATCGAGGGCAAGATCCAGCTCCGGGATCCGGACTTCCCCGTCACTGAGATGTGGCAGGTGCTCACCGGTCAGGCCGCAGGGCGCACCTCGCCGCAGCAGGTGACGATCTTCGACTCCGTGGGCTTCGCGATCGCGGACTTCTCCGCACTGCGCTACGTGCGCGACGCGACCGCCGGCACGGCCTACCAGGACGACATCGACCTCGTCGCCGAGCCCGAGGACCCGAAGGACCTGTTCGGTCTCATCGGCGCGCTCTCCCCGGTCGGCTGAGGCCGCTCGGCGGCGGCCCAGCTCCCTTGCTCCGGCCGAGGTCCCGCACCTCGGCCGGGGCACCTCAGCGGCGGGTGATCCGCAGGTAGGTCGTGGCCCTGACCTGCCGCCTGTAGCGCGAGGCCGGCCGCTCGACCTCCAGCCCCGCATCGGTGAGTTCGCTGGTCACCGTGTCCAGCAATGCGGCGTCCTCGACCCCCTCGATCGACACGAGCGGGTAGGCCCGCACCTCCTTCGCCACACGGGCGAGCTCGAGGAGCGAGGCGACGTGGAAGTCCGCGTCGAACATCCCCGCGTAGGTGAAGAGCAGGTGGCTGCTCACCGCGAGGTCGAAGGCGTCGTCGGAGAACGGCAGGTGCGGCAGCGTCGCATCGATGTAGTGCGCCGGACGGGCGTTGAAGTCGTCGAGGAACTGCTGCGCGGAGTGCACGCGTGCCCGGTAGAGCTCCTCGCCGGTGCCGGACTGCTGCCAGTCGAGGCGCTCGCCGTGGGTGCGGGCGAAGTCGGCCCAGCGCTCCACCTCGTGCGCCACCCGGTCCGCGAGCAGGTGGCGGTCTCCGCCGTAGAGCGGGTCGATCGCGAAGGATTCGATGCCGCGGGCCGCGAGCTCCGCCGGAGCGCTCGCGGATCCGCCCGGACAGTCGAGGACGCACTTCCCTGCGAGGTCGTCGATGTCGAGGTCGAACATCGCGATGTACTCCTCGAGCGACCGGGCGGTCACGAGGACGTCGGACATCTGCAAGGGTTCTGTGTCGTATTCGCTCACGTGTGGAGCCTAGCGGAGGAGCGGCACCTGAGCGGAGGTGAGGTGCGTCACGCCGTCTGTGTGGCCGGGTGGAGCACCTCGACCCCGGCCTCCCGGTACTCCTCGAGGAGCGCGGGATCGCACTCATCGGTGACGAGGGTCCATCCGTGGGGCAGACGAGCCCAGGCCGGCACGCTGCGCGGGGCGAGCTTCGCGGCGTCGGCGAGGACGACGGTGCGCCGCGAGCGGGCCGCGACGCGTTCCTTCGTGTACGTCTCGTCCACGGTGGGCTCGCCGACCCCGCAGGCCGGGTCGACGGCGTCGGCACCGAGGAACGCGAGGTCGAAGGAGAAGCGGTCGATGCCCTCGAGTGCGAGCGCCCCGGTGGTGCCGTGGCTGCCGGCGGACAGGCGCCCACCGATGAGCTGCACGTCGACCCGGGGTTCCGCGGCGAGCGCGAGCGCGATCTCGAGCCCGCGCGTGACCACGGTGAGCTCCTGATCGCGTGCCAAGGACTCGACGAGCTGAGCGGTGGTGGAGCCGGCATCGACGAAGATCGTCGCCCCGGCCGGCACGAGCGCGGCCGCGATCCGGCCGATCGCTGCCTTCGCCGAGGTGCGCGCCGCTATCCGCTCGGCGAGCCCGCGCTCCCGGAACGGCGCCACCGAGGTCGCCCCGCCGTAGGTGCGGGCCAGCCGGCCGGAGCGCTCGAGCGCGGCGAGGTCGCGACGGATCGTCGACTCCGACACCCCGGCGTGCACGGCGAGGTCCTCGACGCGGTCGGTGCCGGAGCGCACGAGGCGCAGCAGCCGGTCGCGACGCTCGCGGGTGGCCGAACGGGAGGTCATCGGGGCCGTCCTGCGGTCACCGGGGGAGGTATTCGGCGCGGATGCCGTCGACGTAGGGCGCGTAGCCGACGGCGGCCCGGTAGGCCGAGCGCATGGTGCCGGGATCCGCCTTGCCGGTGCCGGCGATGTCGAAGGCGGTTCCGTGGTCCACCGAGGTGCGGAGGATCGGCAGGCCGACGGTGACGCTGATGGTGCCGTCGAAGTCGAAGGTCTTCGTCGCGATGTGCCCCTGGTCGTGGTACTGGGACAGGATCCCGTCGTAGCGGCCCTGCAGGCCGTGGTGGAACACCGAGTCCGCGGGGATCGGGCCGGCGACCTCGAGGCCCTGGGAGCGCACCCGGTCGACAGCGGGGGTGAGGATCTCGATCTCCTCGTCGCCGAACGCGCCGTTCTCCCCGGCGTGCGGGTTGATCGCGGCGGTGGCCAGCCGGGGGTTCGCCACCCCGTAGACCTCGAGCGCGCGGTGGGCGCGGAGGATCGAGTCGACCTGGGTGTCGACGGTGATCGCGTCGAGGGCCTTCCGCAGAGACATGTGGCGGGTGGCGAAGAACACCTGGAGGCGGTGGCCGGGCACGTGCGTGTTCTCCACGACGAACATCGTGTCCTGCTTGGTCACGCCGGTGAGCTCGCCGAGCATCTCCGTGTGCCCGAGGTGCTCCGAGCCGGTCTTCCAGACCGCCTCCTTGTTGATCGGCCCGGTGACGATGCCGGTGACCTGCTGGGCCAGCGCAGCCTGCGTGGCGACCTCGATCGCGGTGACCGCCGCGCGCCCGGCGCGCTCGTCGACCCGGCCCCAGTCGGGCAGGTCGGAGCCGAGCACGCCGATGTCGAACACGTCGATGACGCCCTCACCGGCTGCTGGCGTGTTCCAGGAGGACACGGCGCGCACCTCGGCGTCGAGGTCGAGCACCTGCACGGCCTTCTCCATCACCGCGAGGTCGGCCACGGCGATGCCGTGCTGGCTCGTGTCGCCGGAGAACTCGTGGAGGACGGCGGCGGTGATCTCCGGGCCGATGCCGACGGGGTCGCCGACGGTGACGGCGAGCGTGGGGGCAGCGGAGGCGGGAGCGGTCATGGGGTGTCCTTTCGAGGCGGGCTGTCAGGGGCTGGGCGTCGAGCGGTGGTCTGCGCGGCGCGGGACTGGAGGAGGCGGGTGCGCATCCGCACCATGCCGGAGAGGTGGTCGAGGCAGGCGAGCGCGGTCCCGGCATCGCCGACGAGCCCGCCCTTGGTGACGATCGGCAGTCCGGCCCACCGCCCGCCGACGAGCGCGCCGGCGGCGGCGAGCGGCACGACCTCCTCGTCGATCTCCATGCCGGCGGCACCGAGGGCGGCGAGCACGCTCGTGGTGATGTCGCCGCCGGTGGTGTAGAGGCCGCCGATCGCGGGGCCGGGCCCGGCGTCGGTCGCCGGCGCGTCATGCGCGGAGACGGCGTGCGCGGAGACGACCCGGGCTGCGATCCGGCCGAGCGCCTCGGGCAGGGCGTCGGATTCCTCGTCTCTGAGCTCGCGCACGTCCTCGGGGTGGACGACGGAGGCGAGGAGCACGATCTCCCCGGCCTGCGCACGGCGCACTGCGGTGCTGACCTCGGCGGCGGTCGCCTCGACATCGGGCACGGCGGAGCCCTCGGCCCGGGGTACGGGCCGTACGAGGGTGGTCGGGCGCTCGCCGAGCACCCGCTGGAGCTGGGCCTGGGTGAGCTCGGTGGCGGAGCCGGCGATCGCGAGCAGCGGGGGAGCTCCAGCAGCACCCTGGGCGCCCATCGCCCGGGCGATCGCGAGCGAGCCCGGCCCGGGATCGATCCCCACCCACATGACCTCGGGGTCGGCCTCGACGGCGGCCTCGGCGACATCGCGCAGGTGGGCCTCGGTGAGGGCGTCGGCGATGATGACGTCGGGCTCCTCGCTGAGCAGGGTGCGGATCCTGTCGACGAGCGCCGAGCGCGGGCCCGTGACGGCGGCGAGGTCGATGCCGAGCGCGGACAGGTGCGTGTCCTTCCGCAGCGCCTCGGCGACCGAGGAGCTCGTCATCGGGGAGCGGACGTCGTGGGCGAGCTCGGTGTGCTCGAGCCGGGTCCCGCCGAGCAGCTGGAGACCGTGCACGGTCTGCCGGTCGGCCGTGGGGAAGGCCGGCATGCACAGGCCCACCGCGCGGCGGCCGCGGGCGCGCACCCCGGTGACGACCGCCTCGGCCTCGGCGCCGAAGTTCCCGCGCAGGGTGGAGTCGGCGCGCGAGCACACGAGGTCGGCCGGCCACCCGGCATCGAGCACCGCGGTGACGGCCGCAGTGGCCCGCGCGGCCGGGAGGTGCCGGGAGTCGGTGGTGATGACCAGCGCGTCGTAGGCGTCGAGGTGGGTGCCGATCTCCGTGGCCGAGGCGTCCGCCCGCAGGGTGGCCGCGCGCAGGCCCGCCCGGGTGAAGCCCGCCGCGCAGCCGTTCCCGCCGGTGAGGTCGTCGGCGACGATGAGGATGCGAGTCATGGGGTCAGCCGATGACGAGGTTGGCGATGAACAGCAGCGGGATGCTGCCGGCCCACACGGCGGTGGTGATGCCCGACCAGCCCTTGAGGGCGGCGGTCCCGTCGAGACCGGTGAAGCGGGTGACGACCCAGAAGTACGAGTCGTTGAAGTAGCTGAACACCATCGAGCCGCACACGCAGGCCATCGCGGCCATCACCGGGGAGATCCCGAGCGACCCGACGAGCGGGGCGGTGACCGAGGCGGCGGTGATCATCGCGACGGTGCCCGAGCCCTGCGCCACGCGCACGAGCGAGGCGATGACGAAGGGCACGATGAACGCCGGCATCGGCAGCGCGGACACGGCCCCGGCGAGCGCGTCGCCCACCCCGGAGTCGCGCAGCACCTGGCCGAAGGCACCGCCGGCGCCGGTGATGAGGAGGATGAGGCCGGCGGACTCGGCGGCCTGGGCGAGCCAGGAATGGACCTTGGTGCGCGGGGTCCAGCGGGGCAGCAGGACATAGACGGCGAGGATGATGCCGATGATCAGGGCGATGACCGGGTTGCCGAGGAACAGGAACGGGATGACCCAGTCGGAGGCGGCGTACTCCTCGGCATTGATCTGACCGGTCGCGTTCTTGTCGATCGCGGCGGTCACGGTGTTGAGGACGATGAGGAGCAGCGGGACGAGCAGCGGCAGGGAGCCGATGAACGCGTTGATGCGATGTGGCTTCTTCCCCGCCGGGGTCTCGCCGAGGAAGTCCTCGGCGCGGTAGGTCTGGATCGTGTCGAGCTTCGAGTGGACGTCCTCGCCGCCGGATTCGGCGAGCGCGAGGTCGTGGTCGGCGCCGTAGACGTCAGCGGCGACCTCGGTGTTGAGCCGGGACTCGAGCTTGGGCCCCATCCACTTCGCGTAGAGCACGACGACGGGCAGCAGGAGGACGGTGAAGATCATGCCGGTGAGGATGACCGCGCCGAGGTCAGCGCCGAGCAGACCGGACACCGCGAGCGGTCCCGGGGTCGGGGGCACCATGTGGTGGGTGAGCGTCATGCCGCAGCCGAGCGCGAGGCACAGGGTGACGTAGCCGCCGCGTTTGACGCGGGCGATCGAGCGGGCGAGCGGGTTCATGATGACGAACCCGGAATCGCAGAACACCGGGATCGACACGAGCGAGCCGACGGTGCCCACGGCCCAGGGCTCCTTGCCCTTGCCGAAGCCGCGGAGGAAGGCGCGGGCGAGCGCGTCGGCGGCGCCGGAGACCTCGAGGATCTTGCCGACGGCCACGCCGAGGCCGATCACGATGCCGATGCTCGCCAGCGTGCTGCCGAAGCCGGTGGTGACGGAGTCGATGACGCCGAGGATCTCCTGACCGGCGACGAGGCCGGTGACGAGGGCGGCGATGAGCAGGGCGACGAACGCGTCGAGGCGGGTGCGCAGCACAAGGACGACGATGGTCGCGATGCCGAGCACGAGGGCGAGAATCAGCCGCACATCCATGGGCGGTCTCCTTGGGTCGAGATGATCGAACTGCGCAGGTTTGCTGAGTGAATCATGCACCTTCTCTGCGTGACCGCACAAGAGGCCGGGGAGCGCAGGGGCTGCCAGTAGCGGCACAGATCAACGTATCTGCAGATGAGGATAGGTGCATGTGCCCTGTGGTCCGCTAGCTTCGAGTCGGGTGCCGAGGGCTCGTCCGCAGCGCGTGCACCGTCAACTCCGCTCTGCCGATTCGAGGTCATCATGTCCCGCAGCCGTCCTTCCGCCTCGTTCTCCGTCCCCGCGCTCAGCGCGCTCAGCGCGCTCGCACTCTCCTCTGCCGCAGTCCTGCCGCCGGCCGCTGCGGCCGCTCCCGCGGATCCTGACCGGGGTGCTGCCGAGTACACGCTCACCCTCCTCGACCCGACCGACGGGGTGATGAGCAGCGCGCAGGGGATCAGCGAGTCCGGCGAGGTCATCGGTCTCCAGCGCCCGACGAAGAAGGCGCAGCCGCAGGAGACCGTGCTGTGGCGGGCCGGTGAGGCGACGGGGGAGGCCCTGGGCCAGTACCAGGGCACCTCGCAGTTCTCCCGCCCCTTCGACATCAGTGATGCGCGCACCGCGGTAGGGGAGGCGTTCGACGACGCAGGATCCTCGGTGCCTGTGCTGTGGGCCGATGGGGCCGCACCGGTGCGTGCGCACGACAGCTCGGGATTTGCGGTCGACATCGCGAACTCGGGCACGATCGTCGTGCAGACGGCCGAGGGTGCCTTCCGCTGGCGGCCCGATGCGCTCGAGCCGCTGCCCGCCCCGGCCGCCGAGGAGCCCGGGTCCGAGGTGACGCGGGTGCGGGTGACCGCGCTCGCCGAGGACGGTTCCGCGGTCGGCACCGCGACGATCGAGGAGGCCCACGGCGATCACTCCCACGGGGTGCGCCGCGCGGTCGTGTGGGACGGCGATACCCCGACGCTGCTCGAGGAGCCGGCCGAACACGTCTCCGCGGACCCGGCCGGGATCGCGGGCGCGGACCTCGTGGTCGGCTCTGCCCGGATCGACCGGGTGGAAACCGCCTACGTCTGGCGCGAAGGGCGGGCCGAGGCGCTCGCCACGACCCCAATGGCTGAGTACCCGCACACCAAGGCCGCGGCGGTGAACACGCAGGGGCAGGCCGTCGGGTACGCCTCCCGCTACGCCGGCAATACGAGCTTCGGCGGGTCGGCGCTCCTGTGGGACGGCGGTGGAGTCACCGCCCTCGACTCCGTGGTCGACCTCCCGGAGGGCGTGACGCTGCGGGAAGCCCGTGACATCAACGAGGCAGGCCAGATCGTCGGGACTGCGGAGACCCCCGAGGGCGCCCGTGGATACGTGCTCACCCCTACGGCCGGGGAGCCGACGGGGGAGCCGACTCCGACCGAGGAGCCGAGCGAGGAGCCGAGCGACGGGTCGAGTGATGGCCCGACCGGGGAGCCGACTGCTCCCGAGCCCACCGATCGCCCGAGCGGTGATCCGACCGAGGCTCCGGACTCGACCCCGTCGGTGTCACCGTCGCCCGACGCCCAGCCCACGCATACGTACTCTCCCACCTCGCCGGGCGGACGCGACGATGATTCCACCGACGACAGCGCCTCCGGGTCAGGTCGTGGCGACTCGCCCGGTTCGCTGCCGCGCACCGGCACCCAGGTGCTCGGGCTCCTCGGGATCGGCGCAGTTCTCGTGGCGGTCGGTGCCGTCACCGTGCTGCGCTTGCGCCGTCGCGGCTGAGGCGTACCCGGCGCGGTGCCGCGTATCCTGGGAACGATGAACACCGACCCCGCTCCCCACCTCGCGCGTGCCCGCGTGCGCGCCGCCGTCGACCGGCTCTACCAAGCCGACTCCCAGCGCTGGGAGGTGGCGTGTCAGCGAGTGATCCGCTTCCTCGAGGGGATCACCGAGAGCATGGAGCTCGCCGATCGCTCCAGGATCGTCGTCGACGGCTACCGGATCAAGGAGCCCATGCGGACGCTGGAGAAAGTGCTCAAGAAGTCCGAGGGCCAGGCGCTGCCGAGCGAGCCCGGGGAGATCGTGGAGATGATCTCCGACCTCGCCGGGGTCAAGGTGCTGTGCAAGTCCTCCCGCGACCTCGAGGCCTTCGTCGACGTGCTGCGCGCGGAGATGGGCCGGGCCAGTCGGTTCGAGGTCGTCGAGCCGGTGAAGAACTACCACCTCGACCCGAAGCCGAGCGGCTACCGCGCATTCCATGCGGTGCTCGGCGCGGAGGACTCCAAGGCGCAGCACCCTGTGCGGGTGGAGATCCAGGTGCGCACCCGGCTCCAGGACGCCTGGGGCGAGCTCACCCACGACGACCTCTACAAGCCCGGCGGACCGCTGTCGCCGAGTGATTTCCACACGCAGGTCGCGGCCTCGATGGCCAATCTCCTGTCCGAGGTCGACCGGCTCGCGGACCTGCTCGCCCAGGACATCGAGCAGACCTCGCGCGGGGATGCGCAGGACGGTGAGGGCGAGACGCAGGCCGGCGACCTGCTGCGCGTCACCGTGACGCGCACCGGTCCGGGCTATGCGATCGCCGAGGACGAGCTCGGCCGGCGCGGCCTCATCCGCGCCCGTGACGTCCGGCTGCTCGCCGAGGTCACGGGAGCTGCGGAGAAGTCGGGGGAGAACCGCAAGCAGATCAAGGTCTCCGACCTCGTCAAGGTGGGCGACGAGCTGCCGGCCGCGGAGGTCGAGTTCAAGGGCAACCGCTACTTCGCGCCGGTCGAGTTCGCCGAGCGCGGGTAGGGGAGCGGCGGGGACGTCCCCGCTGTGACGCGTCCCCGCTGTGACGCGTCCCCGCTGTGACGCGTCCCCGCTGTGACGCAGAGTTCCGAGGCCGATCCGCCGATTGTGAAACCGGGCCGTGGGTTTGCTACAGTAACGGGGTCTCGGGGCTATAGCTCAGTTGGTAGAGCGTTTCGTTCGCAATGAAAAGGTCAGGGGTTCGATTCCCCTTAGCTCCACTCGAGAAACCGTGAGACAGTGACTCGTCGATGAAGGCCCAGCCGGGATGCCGGCCGGGCCTTCGTCGCGCGCGGGGCAGATTCAGCAACGAACTCCGATGACTGGGCCGGGTGCAGAGGTCGTGCCGATGGTGTGACTTCCGTGTGTTCGACTCCACTGAGGCCGCCCTCGACGCGCTGCGATAAGTTGTGACTATCGCTCTGAGGTGGCGGGGGCCAGTACGATCGATGCACGGTAGGTCAACGCGAAGCCCGGCGGCTGAGCGACCCCGACCCTGTGCCCGCCCGAGTGTGTCCCCGACAGGAGTGCTGACGTGTCCACGCTCGACCTGTTGCTCGTGGTGGTCGGCGCCCTCGGCGTCGTCATCGTGGCCATCTCGGCCCGGCTCCACCAGTGGCCTGTCTCGGAGCCCCTCATTGCGATCGTGGCGGGTGTGCTGCTCGGCCCGGCCGTCACCGGGATCCTCGAACTGCCCGAGCTCACCGCCGAGCCCTCCCTCCTGCAGCACGGCGCGGAGGTTCTCCTGGCGGTGTCCGTGATGGGCGTGGCATTGCGCTACCCCTTCGCGGCCCTGCGGCGGAACTGGAGGTCGCTCGCCCTCCTCATCGGGGTGGTGATGCCCGCAATGGCGCTGGTCTCCACCGGGCTGGCGATGTGGCTGCTCGGCACCTCCTTCGCGCTCGCCCTGCTGCTCGGCGCGGCCGTCTGCCCTACCGACCCGGTGCTCGCGTCCAGCGCGGTGACCGGCCTGGACGCCGAGGAGGACCTCCCGAAGCGCGATCGCCAGATCCTCTCCCTCGAGTCCGGCGCCAACGATGGCCTCGCCATGCCGCTTGTCCTGCTCGCGCTCGCTGTGGCGGGGCCGCTCTCCGCGGGACAGGCCGTGCTGGAATCTGGGTGGCAGGTGCTCGGCGCGCTCGTCGTGGGTGTGGTGGGCGGCGTGGTCGCGGCGAAGGCCCTGCACCTGGCGCAGCGCCACAAGACCACCGAACAGGGCCCGATGCTGCTCTACACGATCCTCCTGGCGCTGCTGGTCCTCGGCGTCTGCGGCCTCGCAAACCTCAACGGCGTCTTCGGGGCCTTCTGCGCCGGGTTGGCGTTCAACCTGGTGAGCACCGGCGCCGAGCGCGAGACTGAGGTGCAGATCGATGAGGCTGTCAACCAGTTCGCCGTCCTGCCCTTCTTCGTCGCCCTGGGCGCCATGCTCCCCTGGGCCGAGTGGAGGGCGCTCGGGTGGACGGGCGTGGCGCTCGCGGTTGCGGTGCTCGTCCTGCGCCGCCTGCCGCTGATCCTCGGCCTGGCCCGCCCCCTGGGGATGCCGCTGCACAGCGCGGCGTTCCTCGGTTGGTTCGGGCCCGTCGGCGTGGCCGCGATCTTCTACCTCACGATGGAGGTCGAGTACGGCAGCGTCCACCCGGAGATCCTCGCCGCCGGCACACTCATCGTCGTCGCGAGCACCCTCGCCCACGGGATCTCGTCGGCACCCGGGCGCGCGTGGTTCCGGAAGGTGGAGCGGGCGCGCGCCGACTGACGACCACAGGGCAGTCCGGGGGCGCATATGGCATCCGGGAGCTGGAGTCGGGCCGCATCCGGCCCGAGTGGTCCGTCCTGGCGATCGACGAGTCCGGCGCAGTCATCGAGCGGCGATGGTGGACGAGCGCCGACCTCGTCACGAAACTCTTGGCGATGCTTGTTGCAGCTGCCGCGTTCAGGTTCGTCAGGCGACCTTCGAGCTGTAGCGCTGTCGGGCGGCTTCGCCGGAAGTGCCGACGAAGGAACCGATGGTGGACCAGGGCATGCCGGCCTCTCGGGCGGTGCGGACAGCATCGACCATGTGGCGTTCGGCTTCAGAGCGTTCGGCGACGGCAGCGCGGAGCAGCGCGACTGCGTCGGCGTCGAGTTCGGCGGCGGGGTTGGGCTCGTAGTCCTCGAACCGGGTGGCCAGCTCCTCGGCGTGGGCCAGGATCTCCTCGACCGTGCGTGGCATATTCATCACCTCAGGAACTTCTCGCGGGCAACCATGGCGTGGACGATGACGTGGATCTGCTCGCCATCGACGTAGCCGACCTCCAGAAGGATCGCCGCCCGGTTGGGGCCGACGATCATGGTGAACCCGTCACCCAGATCCCAGATTCGGACGGGGTTTCGGTAGGCGTGGAGAATGTCGGTTTCTTCCAGTCCGTGCTTGAGTGCGGACGGAGCGATGAGCGGTTCATCCGGCACCCTTCCAAGATAACTTGCAGAAGCGGCGTGGTCAACAGTCTTTCACGTATCCGCGCGCAGAGCTGGACGGCAGGACTCGCGCCGAGTGATCCGCGACGCCCGGCGTCGGCGTGCGAGTACATCCCTCGGCTCTGGAGTACGGGATCGATGCTGGATGCTCGTCCTGCTCCCGTAGTGGGTGAGCTGTCGGCTACCGCACGAGCAGCTGCCGGCGGGCGAGGTCGCGGTAGAGGTCGCTCGTCTCGAGGAGCTCGGCATGGGTGCCGGTGGCGGTGACCCGGCCGTCGTCGAGCACGACGATCTGATCCGCGTCCGCGACGGTGGCGAGGCGATGCGCGATGATCACGACCGTGCGTCCGATCGATGCGGACTCGATGGCGCTGCGCATCGCCGATTCGTTCCGCGTATCGAGGCTCGCTGTCGGTTCGTCGAGCAGGAGCAGGGGAGTGTCGGCGATGAGCGCGCGGGCGATCGACAGCCGCTGGCGCTCCCCGCCGGACAGACCCGCCCCGTCATCGCCCACGACCGCATCGAGGCCCAGCGGGTGCTGGTCGATGCGGTCGAGCAGGTTGACCTCGGCGAGCACCCGCCGGCACCGGGCCTCGTCCGCCTCGGGGGCGGCGAGGAGGAGGTTGTCCCGGATAGTCCCGGCCAGCACCGGCGCATTCTGCTCGACGTAGCCGATCCTGGCGCGGAGCTCTGCGCGCGGCATGTCGCGGATGTCCGTCCCGTCGACGGAGATCGACCCGTCGGCCGGATCATAGAAGCGCTCGATGAGCGCCAGGGCCGTCGACTTCCCCGCCCCGGACGGCCCGACGAGGGCAGTCGTCGAACCGTGGGGGACTGCGAAGCTCGCCTCTCGGAGAACGGGCTTTCCGTCCCGGTAGGCGAACGAGACGCGGTCGAACTCGACCTGATTGACAGAGGCTGGCTGCGCGATTCTGTCCGCCGACCGCAACGCTGGGGCATCGTCGTCGCTCTCGGAAGGGAGATCGAGCACCTCCTCGATGCGGGAGAGAGCGCCGAGCGCGGTCCGCACGGTGATGACCGCCCCGAACGCGGTGCCCAGCGGCATGAGCATCATGAACAGGAAGAGGATGAAGGTGACGAGATCCGCCACCGACAGGGTGCCCGAGGCGACGCGGTAGCCGCCGACGCCGAGCACCGCGAGGAACGCCCCCTGGATAGCGAGGCCGCTCACCGGCCACAGCAGGGCGCTGATCCGCACGATCCGGACCCCGAGGCGATATGCGGCCCCCGCATCGGCGACCAGAGCGGCCTCCTCCCGCGCCGTGGCGCCGGAGGCGCGGATCGTGCGCACCCCGGAGATGGCCCGCTCCACCCCGGAGGAGACCCGGCCCAGCGCTTCCTGGGACTCCAGGGTGAGTGCCTGGATACGCGAGCTCACCAGCGTCACGCAGAGGACGGCAACGAGAACGACGGCGGCCGTGATGCCGAGCAGGGTCAGGTCTAGCAGAGCCATGGCGATGAGCGCGCCGACGAAGACGAGCGCACCGCTCACCGCCTCGATCAGACCGCCGGTGAGCGCCTCGCGCACCATGGTCGTGTCCGAGCCGACGCGGGAGACGAGGTCTCCGGTCCGGCGGGTGTCGTACTCCTTCACCGGCAGCCTGAGCAGACGGCCGAGCAGGCGCCGCCGGGCGCTGAACACGACTCCCTCGGCGGTCCGCCCCAGCAGGTACTGCTGCACGGCTTCGGTGATTCCTGCGGCGACGACGAGGGCGACGAGGATGATGACCGTGCCGCCGATCGCCGTACCCGCGCCCACGCCGTCGATGACCCGGTTGACCATGACCGGCTGAGCGAGGCTGAGTCCGGCACTGACCAGGGAGATGACGAGGACGACGATGAGTACGCCGCGGTGCTCGGCGAGGTAGGAGAAGAGGTCCCGCAGTCGTGCGGGCGGGGGAGAGGTCTGGTCGTCCGTCACGTCTGTTCCACCTTCTGGTCATTCATCGCCAGCGCCTCATGAGTGGCGCTGAGAACGGTCGACTGTAGATGCGCAACCGCCGCTCCTCGATCTACTCGTCCTCGACCCGCTGGCGCAGCGTCGCTGCACCCGCGCCGTCGAGCCGGTCGAGGTGGCTCGGGCGCACCGCCATCGCCATGACGAGCGACAGCAGCGGGCCCACGACCTCGGGTCCGGTGCCATGGGTGAACGGGGTATCGCTCGCGCGCAGGCGCAGACCTTCGACCATGGCGTGGCTCGGCACGGCGAAGTCCTTGGCCGCGTAGAACTCCGCGACCGCCGTGAGCGCCTCGGCCGAAGGCGTCGTCGTCAGCCCGAGGGGTTCGCGGATGTCCTGCGCATGGACGACGACCTCCCCGAGGAAGGCCGTGATGTCCGAGGTCGGCGCGATCCGCGCGTCGATGACGGCCCGGAACGCCTCGAGGGTCTGCTGCGGGGTGGCGCCGAGGTGCTCGGCCAGCCGGCGCTCGTTGTGCATCGCCGGCCGGAAGCGGGCCGCCGCCATGCTCCGCAACCACCCGAAGCGGGTCGTCGTGGCGGCCGCCGTGAGGTGGGCGACGACATTCTCCACGTCCCACTCACCGCACAGGCTGGGACTGCGCCACTGCTCGTCGGTGAGACCTTGGAGGTCGCTGAGCAGGGCGGCGCGCTCGGCGCGGACGAGGGTCCAGAGGGCATCGGTCTCACGTCGCGTCATGGGGCGAGCATAGCCGGGGTCGAGCGCCGGCAGGAGAGGATCCGACGTGACGTCGCGCCCCGGTTTCATCGGGTCGCGCCGACCGGATCCCGCGTCGGGGCCGCACCCGTGCCCGGCCCGTCCGCCACCGCGCCCGAGGCGGGCTGCCGTGCATCGCGGAGCAGGCACCCGGTGAGCAGGCAGCTGAGTCCGCGGGGGTCGACGGCGACGGCGAGGAGGGCGGCTGCACCCAGCGGCAGGACGAGGAGCGCGGACGGGAACCCGCAGAACAGGGCCGTGACCATCGCGCCGTGCACCGTGAGCGCGCGGGCGAGGAGCCGCACCCGCGATCCGTTCTTCGCCACGGGGGCGAGGTAGACGGTGCGCTGACCGAGCGAGGCACCGGTGCCGATGACTGCCGGCACGACGATCACGCCGAGTGCGGCGATCCACGCGCCGGTGACGATGGTCCGCTCGAGCGCGAGGTACTGCTCCGGGCTGAGAGCACCGTCGGGACCGCTCTGGGCGAGGGTGAAGAGCGTCGACCCGGCGGTTCCCCCGAGCACCGCGGCGAGTACGAGGAACCAGCAGTCGAGGACCATGCCGAGCCCCCGGCGGCCGCGGGTCACCGGACGCGCCCGCTCCCGGTGGGCGAACAGGTGCGCCTTGGTGGACAGGAGCCGCGGGGTGATCGCCGCGAGGCCGAGCCCGGCGACCGCGCCGGTGGTGTTGGTGAGGAGGTCGGTGGTGTCGGCGAACCGGTACGCGCACGGCGCTAGGCCCCAGTTGCCGGTGAGCTGGGTGAGCTCGATGAGGAGCGAGGTGCCCAGCGCCGCGGCGAGGACGGTGCCGCGCGGCCACTCCATGACGCGGCGCACGATCAGCCCGAACGGGACGAACAGCACGATGTTGAGCACGAACTCCCACACGAGCCCATCGCCGATGACCGCCCGCGGCCCCTGGGACCGGACGAGCTCGACGAGCTCGCGGGGGAACCGCAGCGGGTCGAGCAGCGGCCGCGTGCCGTGGGCTGCGCAGTAGCCGTCGGTGAACTCCGGCAGCGGGAACACGGTGAACGCGACGATGGCGGTGGCGTAGACGAACCCGGCGGTGGTCCACAGCATCCGCAGCGCATCGAAGCGGCCGTAGCGGCGGTACTGCCACACGAGCAGCGGCAGGAACAGCAGTGCTGAGACGATGAGGCCGACGAGGATCGACCCGAAGAACTGCGCGGTCATGGCGACTCCTCTCTCCCTGTGCGGTCGGTGATTCCACGACGCGCGTCAGGCGCCGAGGACGATCGAGCGGACGCGGTCGATGGCCTCGTGGAGCTCGGCGTAGTCCCGGATCGCCGGGCCGGCGACCCCGAGGTTCCACACGACCGCGGCACCCAGCAGGACCACGAACAGCAGTGTGGACACGACGAGCCCGGTGACGGCGACACCTCGGCCGTGGGTCGCCCCGCGCAGCCCGGTGGCGGCGAGGACGATCCCGGCCGCGGCGGCGAGCGCCGGAGCGAAACCGATGGAGGGGAGGAGCAGGAGGACCGGTGCGGTGAGCAGCGCGACCCCGGAGAGCACGAGGGCGAGGACGCCCCCGCCGGTCGCGGACCCCTGCGGTGCAGGCGCCGCACTGTTCCGGGACGTCGCCGCCTGCTCACGGTGGCCGGCGGTGCTGGGGGTGAGATGCGTGGTGGACATGGTGGCTTCCTTTCGCTGGAGCGTTGTCGTGTCCACCACTCTCGCGGAATGCCGCGCCCCGATCGTCTCCCTCGGGGCCGATCTTCCGCGTATGCCTCAGGGCATAGCCGGCCGCCCCAGCACAAGGTCAGCCGGCCGCCTCCTGTTCGGCCGCCCAGGCGGCGATCCGGCGGCTGCTCTCCTCCTCGGAGAGGTCCTCCACCCGGGACATGATCGACCAGCGCACCCCGAACGGGTCCCGGATCGAGGCGTACCGGTCGCCGGAGACGAAGGTGCTCACCGGCTCACGCACCACCGCCCCGGACTCCTCGGCGCGCTGTACGACCGCATCGACGTCCGAGCAGTACAGTCCCAGCGAATAGCAGGCCCGATCGCCGCCCGGGGCCGGAACCATGCCGTAGTCCGGGCTGGGCTCGCCGATCTGGAGCCTGCCGGTACCGAGGTCGAGCTCGGCGTGGACGACGACGCCGCCCATCTCGGTGGCGTCGACGACGCGGGCGCCGAACACCGAGCGATAGAATTCGAGTGCATCACCTGCACCCTCGATGGCGAGGAACGGGGTGAGGCTCGTCGAGCCGTGGGGGATTCCGTCGGTCGTGTGGTCTCCTGTGACTCCGAAACGGAGTGTGTCATGTGTGTTCATGGAATGAGCGTACGAGTGAGCCTGACGTCGACGCTTGGAGATTCACGACGACTTCCCGGAGGGACGGTGCGATGACCGACCCGAGCGATGAGCGGGGGATCCTGTACCCGGCAGCGCTCCCGCGCTTCCACCGGTACCCGGCTCCCGTCGACCTCAGCGATCGGATCCGCTGGCTCTGGAACCCGGTGTGGGACCTCCCGCCGGGGGAGAGCTCGCGGCAGAACCTGCTGCCGTTCCCTGCCTCGAACCTCGTCGTCGATCCCACCGGAGTGTCCCTCGTCGGGCCCACCACGGGGGCCTCCCATCGCGAGCTCAGCGGCAGCGGGTGGGCGTTCGGGGCGCTGCTGCGGCCGGCCGGGATCGCAGCCCTTCACCCCGATCCCCGCGCAATCGCCGACTCCGAGGTGCCCTTCGCGGCACCCGCATTGCACCGGTCGGTGACCACCGCGATGCAGGACGGCGGCGAGGAGCACGACCGTGATCGTGCCGCCGAGTCGTTCACCGCGTGGCTCCGCGAGAACCTCGCACCGCCGGACGAGGGCGGTCTCCTCGCCAACGCGATGGAGGACCTCATCGCCGCCGACCGCTCCCTCGTCCGCGTCGACGAGGTCGCAGTCCGCCTGCGCATCTCCGTGCGCGGTGTGCAGAGGATCGCGCAGCGGTACGTCGGACTGCCGCCGCTGACCATCATCCGCCGGTACCGGCTCCAGGAGGCCGCGCAGCGACTCCGCGAGGACCCGACGCTGTCGATCGCGCGGGTCGCCGCGGAGCTCGGCTACGCCGACCATGCCCACCTGAGCACCGACTTCCGCCGCGTGCTCGGATTCACTCCGCTGTCCTACCGCGGTGATCCGATCCATTCGCCGAGGCACCGGACGGAGTCCGGTGGACGATGACCGACGCACCGCTCGCATGAGATGGAAGGAGAAGTTCATGCGCATCCTCATCACCGGGTCGACCGACGGCCTCGGCCGGGCCGGCGCCGCATCACTCCTCGATGACGGCCACGAGGTCGTCGTCCATGCCCGCAGCCCGCAGCGGCTCGCCGTCGTCGCGGAGCTGACCTCCCTCGGGGCCGAGGCGATCGTCGGCGACCTCGCCCGCCCCGACGAGGTGGCATCACTGGCCGAGGACGTATCCCGGTTCGGGCCGATCGACGCCGTCATCCACAACGCCGGGATCATCGACGGGCCGGACGTGCTGCCGGCCAACGTCATCGCACCCTATCTGCTCACCGCGCTCGTCCCGGCCGCGCGGGTGATCTACCTCAGCAGCGGCATGCACCGAGGCGGCCGGGCTGAGCTCACCGGAATCGAGCAGCCAGGTGAATCGGTGTCGTACTCCGACAGCAAGCTGCTCGTCACCGCTCTCATGGCGGCCGTCGCGCGGCGCCGGCCCGACGTCATCTCCCACGCCGTGGATCCCGGATGGGTGCCGACGAAGATGGGCGGGCCGTCCGCGACCGACGATCTGGCGCTCGGACACGTGACCCAGGCGTGGCTCGCGGCCACGGACGACCCCGCGGCACGCGACTCCGGAGGCTATTGGCGCCACCAGCGGATCGAGGAGCCGCATCCGACGGTCCAAGACGAGCAGTTCCAGGACGAGCTGTGCGCCGCCCTCGAGCGCCCTACCGGGGTCAGCCTGCCGCGACCGTGAAGTGCCGGTCCTCCCCGGGGTGCTCGAGCTCGTTGACCACGGCGATCGCGAGGTCCGGGGCCGTGATGCGCGAGCGCCCGTGCGCGTCGGTGAGCAGCGTCGTGGTCCCGCGCCGGTACACGCCGGTGCGCGCACCGGGCTCGAGCACGGCCGGCGGGCTGAGATAGGTCCACCCGGTGAAGGCATGCCTCCGGCATACGCGGTACTGCGCCAGACTCGCCGCGGCGACCGCCCGCCACGCCTCGGGCACGTGTTCCGGGTCGTCGATGAGGAGGCGCCCGGGATCTCCCGGGGAGCGCAGCGGCGCGGAGCCGCCGACGATGAGGACCCGGGTGCCGGACCGCTCCGCGGCATCGAGCACCCCGCGGGTGAGCCCGGCGACGGCGGACTCCTCCCCGGGTGGCAGCCGGATGGCGAGCACCGCGGCGTCGACCTCGGCGAGCACTGCCTTGACCGCCGCGTGGTCGGCGATGTCGACGGCACGGGATTCGCACCCCGGCCGGTCCGGCTCCGCGCCCGGCCGGCGGGAGAGGGCGAGGACGGAATGGCTGCGGCTGAGCGCCTCGGCGACGGTGGCGCTGCCGACCATGCCGGTGGCGCCGAATACGGCGATTCTCATGATGGTCGAGTCTCCTTCTGTGGGATGTCGGGTGTCGGGTTCGAACGGGTGGGTGAGGGGAGCTGACCGGCGACCATCGCGGTGAGTGCGACGGCGAATCCTGCCAGCTGGACCGGGGCGAGGGCCTCGCCGGCGATCGCTGCGCCGAGGACAGCGGCGACGAGCGGGGAGAGGAGGCCGAGGAGCGCGGTCGCGGTGACGGGCAGGCGCCGGATGCCGGAGAACCACAGGGTGTACGTCAGGAGCGCGCCGACGAGCCCCAGCCACAGGTACCCCGCGACCGCCGGGGCATCGATGCCGGCGGGCACCCCGTCGATGACGAGTGCCGGGACGAGCAGCACGAGCCCGCCGGCGGTGAGCTGCCAGCTGGCAAGGCCGAGCGAGGACACCCCGGGTGGGCGGCCCCAGCGCTTGGTGAGCACGACTCCGGTGCCCATCGACACGGCCCCGGCCATCCCGGCGAGCACGCCGAGCGGACTCAGCGCGGCGGTGGGCCCGAGGACGACGAGGCCGATGCCCACGACGCCGATGATTCCCCAGGTCACGCGCCACGCGGAGAGCCGTTCGTGGAGGATCGCGACGGCGAGGAACGCGACGACGAGCGGCTGGGTGGCACCGAGCGTGGCGGCGACCCCGCCGGGCAGGAGCTGCGCGGAGAGGAACAGGAGGGGGAAGAACGCGCCCATGTTGAGCGTGCCGAGGACCAGGCTCTTCCACCACCACGTGCCGTGCGGCAGCTGCCCGACCAGCAGCACCGCGAGGAGGCCGGCGGGGAGCGAGCGCATGAGCGCGGCGAACAGCGGGTGGCCCTCGGGCAGCAGGTGCGTGGTGACGATGTACGTCGTTCCCCAGACCGCCGGGGCGAGTGCGGCGAGCGCCGTCCAGCCCGCGCGGGTGCTTCCGGTCAGGTCGGCTGCCGGAGCGGTGGAGCGGGGCGGGGTCGGTGTCATGCGTCCATCGTCGGACCTCCCCCGAGGATGAGTCCAACACATTGTTGTCATGCTAAGGATGAACAGCCATCATGGATGGATGGAGCTCCAGCAGATGCGGTACGTCGTCGCTGTCGCCGAGGAGCGCAGCTTCACCCGGGCGGCCGAACGCTGCTTCGTCGTGCAGTCCGCGCTCAGCCACCAGATCAAGGCGCTCGAGCACGAGCTCGGCGTCACCCTGTTCGCCCGGTCGAGCCGCCGGGTCGAGCCCACGCCCGCCGGCCGAGCGTTCCTCCCGCAGGCGCGGGCGAGCCTCGAGGCCGCCGAGCGCGCGGTGGCCGATTCCGCCGCCGCGATCGGACGCATCAGCGGCACCCTGACCCTCGGGGTGATCCCCACCGTCACCGCGCTCGACATCGCCGCGACGCTCGGCGCCTTCCACCGGGCGCACCCCGAGGTACGGATCACGCTGCGCGGCGGCGGCAGCGACACGTTCGCCTCCGCCATCGCGGACGGACGGATGGACGTCGCGGTGCTCGGCCTGCCTGACACCGGGCCGCCGCAGGGAGTCGCCTCCCGGGTGCTCGCACGGCAGCGTCACGTCGCCGTCGTGTCCTCCCATCACCGGCTTGCCGGGCGGAAGCGCATCGAGCTCGCCGACCTCGCCGGAGAGGCGTTCGTCGACTTCGCGCAGGGCACGCCCGGGCGCACCCAGTCCGACCTCGCGTTCCGGGCCGCCGGTCTGCGCCGCGAGGTCGCGTTCGAGGCGATGAGCGCCGAGCTCATCCTCGACCTCGTCCGCGAAGACCTCGTCGTCACCCTGCTTCCGCCCGCGGTGGTGCCCGAGGACCCGGGGCTGAGCACGGTCACCGTCGCCGGCGGGCCCACCCGCATCGAGTACCTCGCCTGGAGCGGCTTCAACCCCTCACCGGCGGCGCTGGCGTTCCTTGGCGGAATCCAGCCGCCGGAGTGCCGGGGCGGCATCTTCATCCGCCGGGAAGGGCGATCCGTGGGACCATGAGTCCATGGCGTCCGACGCCCCGCTCGACCCGCCCGCAGATCCGCCCCCGCAGGGGTCCGGACCCGCTGGAACCGGGCCCGAGGCGCCGCGGGCTCACCATGCGGCCCGCGGTCCGCTCGCCCTCAGCGCACTCGGCATCGTGTTCGGCGACATCGGCACCAGCCCGCTGTACTCGCTGCAGGCGGTGTTCAGCGTCGACCACAACTCCGTCGCACCCACGCGCGGCGACGTGTTCGGCATCATCTCGATGGTGTTCTGGGTCATCACCGTCATCGTCTCCGTCAAGTACATCGCCCTCGTCATGCGCGCCGACAACGACGGCGAAGGCGGGATCCTCGCGCTCGTCGCCCTCATCCTGCGCAGGCTAGGGGAGCGCGGCAGGCTCACCGGCACCGCGCTGATCCTCGGCATGGTCGGTGCCGCCCTGTTCTACGGCGACTCGCTCATCACCCCGGCGATCTCCGTGATGTCGGCCTTCGAGGGCCTCGCGGTGGTGCGGCACGGGCTGTCCGGGTGGGTGCTGCCGCTGTCGGTGGGGCTGCTCGCCGTGGTCTTCTGGGTGCAGCGGTTCGGCACGACCGCCGTCGGCCACCTCTACGGGCCGATCACGGTGGTCTGGTTCCTCACGCTCGCCGTGCTCGGGGTGCCGCACATCCTCGGCACCCCGGAGATCCTCGGCGCGCTGCTGCCTCACCACGCGATCGTCTTCGCCGTCGAGCGCCCCGGCGTGGCGTTCATCGCGATGGGTGCGGTGGTGCTCGTCATCACCGGTGCCGAGGCGCTCTACGCCGACATGGGACACGTCGGCCCCCGGCCCATCCGGCTGGCGTGGTTCGGTCTCGTGTTCCCGACGCTCACGCTCAACTACCTGGGGCAGGTCGCCGTGATCCTGGGCGATCCGACCGCGATCGACAACCCGTTCTTCCGCCTCGCCCCGACCTGGGCGACGCTGCCGCTCGTCGGCCTCGCCGCGCTCGCGACCGTCATCGCCTCGCAGGCCGTGATCTCCGGGGCATTCTCCGTGTCCCGCCAGGCTGCCCGCCTGGGGATCCTGCCGCGCCTGACCATCAGGCACACCTCGCGGCGGGAGGGCGGGCAGATCTACATCGGCTCGGTCAACTGGGTGCTCTTCGCCGGAGTCCTCGTCCTCATCGCGCTCTTCCGCTCCTCCGTGGCCCTCGCCGCGGCCTACGGGCTGGCGGTGACCGGCACGCTCGTGCTGACCTCCGTGCTGTTCACGGTGTTCGCCCGTCGGGTCCTGGGTGCGGCCTGGTGGCAGCTCGTGGTGTTCCTCGTGCTCGTCATGGGAGTCGAGCTCGTGCTCCTCGCGGCGAACCTCACCAAGCTGCTCCACGGCGGCTGGCTGCCGGTGACGATCGCGATCGTGCTCGTCACCGTAATGGCGACGTGGCGGTGGGGAGCGGCGCGCGCGGCGGCCGGCCGCGCCCGGCTCGAATCGCCCCTCGACGCGTTCCTCTCCGGCACCGACGCACAGGCGGACCGCGTGCCGGGGGTCGCGGTGTTCCTCCACCAGGATCCCGCGACGACCCCGCTGCCGCTGCGCGACACGGTGACGTTCAACCGGGTGCTCCACGCGCAGAACGTCATCATGACCGTCGTCAACGCCGACGTGCCGCACATCAGGCACGCCGAGCGCGTCGTGGTGGAGCGGCTGCCACACCCGGGGTTCATCCACGTCATCTGCCGGGTCGGTTTCATGGACCCGCAGGACGTGCCCCGGGCGCTGGCGCGGGCGCAGGCTCTGGTCCCGGACCTCGATCTCGACGTGCACCGCGCCCGGTACTTCCTCTCCATCGTGCGCCTGACCACAGCTCATCCGCCCTCGTGGCGCCGGTGGCGCACCGCGGTGTTCCTCTGGCTCGCCGGGACCGCCGCGGACCGGACGACGGCGTTCCACCTGCCGCCCGACCGGACCGTGATCATGGGCGGCCGGCTCGTGCTGTGAGGGCGCGGGAGCAGCGCCGTGCCGGTCGGACGAACGCTCCGGCGACACCGACGAGCGCAGCGGCGGCGAAGGCGAGCGGCGGACCGATGGCTGTCGACAGCGACCCGACCAACGGTGCTCCTGCCGCCTGCCCGAGGGCGAGGACGAGGAAGGCGAGGCCGACGCCGGTGGCGGGGGAGCGCGGGTGCACCTGGGTCCTCCAGATCAGCAGGATCCCGGTGAGACCGATGTAGGTGGCGCCGAACACCGCCGCCGCACCCCAGGCGATCGGCACGCACGAGCGGTTCTCCGTCGGGATCATCGACAGCGGATCGACGCTGTTCTCCGGCGCGGTTGGTGACCCGGTCCGCCTGGTGCCCGGGGACGTCATCCTCATCCCCGCGGGCTTCGTCCACGCGTGCAACCCCGACGGCGGTCGCTGGGAGTACCGGATGATCCACGCCGATGAGGCCTGGCTCGCCGCGCTCGTCCCGGACGATCACTCCGAGCTCCTCGCCGCTGGCCTGGCGGCAGAATGACCGGGTCATCCGCGGCCGGGAGATGCTGCGCGCCGGAACCTCTGTCGTGGAAACCGCGATCGCCCTGGGGTTCGTCGACCAGAGCCACTTCCACCGGGTGTTCCGGGCCCACGTGGCCGCACTGCCCGGTGCCTACCGCGGCTGACCGCCGCGCCCGGCACACCTGCAACTTCGTACAAGACCGCGCCTCACTGCTCCGGCCATGCTCGATGCAGATCATCGTCGAGCCCCGGAGGTCCCGTGGAGCAGTTCCTCGCCGTCGCCCTGGCCAACGGCCTCATCATCGCCGCGGCCTTCTCCGGCATGGCGCTCATCACGAACGATGCGGTGCTCCACGTCATCCAGGCAACAGGGGGGATCTTCCTCGTGCACATCGGGATCGTGTTCCTGCGCTCCCGCACAGCACTCGACCCGGCCGAGGTGCACCGGGCCGCCCGGACCACGTGGACGCGCAACCTCGGCCTGGGCCTCGCCTCCGGTCTGCTCAACCCCAAGAACGCGCTGTTCTACGTCAGCCTCGCCTCTGCGGTGACCACCGCGAGCCCGGCTGCGCTCGTGCTCTACGGCGGGTGGATGTTCACCCTCGTGCTCGTCTGGGACCTGTTCGTCGCCATGGCGCTCGGTTTCCGGCGGGCTGATCGCCGGCAGCGGGATGAAGGATGAACCGCAGTCGCTCGGGTAGTCTGCTCGAAACGTTTTGGAGACCGGAACCGAGCTATCCTCCGTTCTCAGCGAGTATCGATTCGTAGTCTCGCCCGCCGTAGAAGATGCCGATGATTGCGACCACCTCTTCGAGCACGGCGAACGCGATCACCACTCGTCTTCTGTAGCCGATCGTGCGGAGCCCCGGTCTGATGTCATCGCGTTCGGAACCACGGAAGGGAAGTCTCCAAGCCCCTCGCAGAAGTCGACGATTGCATTGGTGAATCGCAATGCGGTGTCGGGTGAATCAGCATCGGCGATGTAGTCGTACAGGTCATCGAGCTGACTGAGCGAGTCGCGGCCGAAGACGACGCGGTAGTCGTTCACGTCTCGCGGGAGTGCCGAGATGCAAGGCGGGCTCGAACCTCATCCGGACTCGCGGCTTCGGCAGGTGATTCGACCGCGGAGTCGTAGGCGGCGGCGACCTCGTCCTGCAACCACCGTTCGATCGCAATATCGCGGGCGAACAGAGCACGCAACCCATCTCGGACGACTTCGCTCTCACTCGCGTACTCTCCCGAGCGGACCCGCTCGCGGAGGGCGTCGGCCATGTCGTTGGGGAGCGTGATGCTCAATTGACGGGTGGTCCGCATGATCGACCTCCGAACTCCGATGGGATTCCATCCTACTCAGGGCGAGGCCTGCAGGCGAGGCTCGTTCGAGAGGATTTCGACGGTGCCGCGGGCGACGCTCGAGGGTGAGCTGTGCCTCAGTGCTGCATCGACCGTAGGAACCGCGCGGAGGACGCTCCGTGGGTAGGATCGGAACCGGCCGCGACGACGAGGCACCTTCCGCTGCGAGGGGCTCTCCGGTCGGGGCGGAGAGGAGAGCACGCATGCGCAGGTCGTCCGACGGATCCGCCCCGCCCCGGCTCGGACGGACGGGCTACTTCTGGGCGGCAGCCTCTGTCCTCGCACTCGGCCTGTGGTCCTCCGGGTCGCCGAGCGTCCTCTACCCGATCTACGCGGACCGGTGGGACCTCGCGCCGGTCGTCGTGACGTCGGTGTTCGCCACCTACCAGCTCTCGCTCATGGTCGTGCTGCCGTTGTTCGGCAATCTGTCCGACCTCTACGGCAGACGACGGGTGATGATCGTCGGCATCGCTCTGATCGGGCTCTCAGCACTCGTCTTCGCGCTCGCCCCGAACGTGGTGTTCCTCTACGCCGGGCGCGTCCTCCAGGGTGCGGGAACCGGGCTCACGGTGGGCGCAGCCACTGCGGCGCTGACGGAGAACAACCCCACTGCGAATCCGCGCTTCGCGAGCACCACCGCCACCGTCGCGACCGCCACCGGTCTCGCCTGCGCCCTGGTCCTCAGCGGTGTGCTCGCCGAGCATTTCCCGCTGCCGCTGGTGTGGAGCTACATCGTTCTCCTCGGCCTTGCTGCAGTGTCGATCATCGCGCTCGTGCTCAGCCCGGACGACCGGCCCGCCGCCCGGGCGAGGTGGCGCCCGCAGGCCCCGTATGTGCCGGCGGGGATGCGCCTCGGGTTCCTCATCGCGACCCTGTCCGCGGCGCTCGCGTACTGCGTCGGAGCGCTCTTCCTCTCCCTCGGCGCGACGATGATCGACCAGTTCACGAGCACCGACAACACCGCAGTCGTCGGCGGTCTGCTGGGAGCGTCGGCCGCCTGCATCGGACTCACCGGGCTGTTCCTCGGACGTGCGCGCGCCGGCGCGCTCGTCGCCGCCGGAGCGCTGGCCACCGTACTCAGCGTCGGACTCATGGCCGTGGCGAGCGCATTCGAGTCCCTGCCGCTGTTCTTCGCCTGGTGCATCGTCGGCGGCATCGCCTACTCGCTGGCATTCACCGGCGGGCTCGGCGTCATCAACCGGATCGCTCCGGATGAGCACCGCGGTGCCGTGCTCTCCCTGCTCTACCTCGTCGCCTACACCCTCCAGGCGGTGGCCGTGCTCGGTGTCGGGGTGCTCGCGACCGCCGGCTCGCTCGGCGCGGCAGTGGGTATCGCCGCCGTCGTACTCGCCGTCGTCTGCGTCACCGTGCTCGCGCTCCTCCTCGTCGATCGGCGGGCAGGAGCAGCCTGAGGGTCAGTTCGCAGGTTCGTCGAAGCCGACGAACACCGCCGCCTCGTCCACCGACTTGCGGGCGGACACGACGCTGTTCGCCGGGAAGGACTCGTCCGGGTGGCCGATGGCGATCGCGATCATGATGACCTGGTCCTCGGCGATGCCGGCGTGCTCCCGCACGACGGGGGACTGCATGATGCCCTGCGAGTTGACGCAGCAGCCGAGGCCCCGGGACCACGCCGCGTTGACGAGCGCGGTGGCGACCGCTCCGCAGTCGAACACCGGCACGTCCCCGCCGTGGAGGTCCCGGTCGTAGGTGACGATGATGCAGGCCGGGGCGTCGAACTGCCGGAAGCCGCGCAGCACCCAGTCCTGGCGCGCCGGTTTGTCCTCGCGTGCGATGCCCATTGCGGCGAAGAGCTGCTTGGCGACGCCGATCTGTCGCTCCCGGTGCTTGCCCTGGTACGGGTCGGAGCCGCGGAACTCCCGCGACTCCGGGATGCCGGCGAGGTTGCGCTCGACGTTGCCGGCGCGGATCCGCTCGAGGGGCTCGCCGGTGATGACGTAGAAGTTCCACGGCTGGCTGTTGAGTGAGGACGGCGACCGGATCGCCAGGCCGATGATCTCCTCGATCACGGCCCGTGACACGGGTTCGTCGGTGAACCCGCGGATCGTCCGGCGTCCGAGCACCACCTCGTCGTAGGTCATAGGGAGGGGCTGCAGGGTGCGCTCCGCACTCCTCGGTGCTGTTCTCGGTGAGACGACTGTGTCCATCCCTCATCACTATCACATCGCCGGCAGGATCATCCGCCGCCGGTCCCCGTCGAGGTGGTCGAGCCGGTCGACGGCCGCGAGCTCGGCATCGCGGCGGAGGCCCAATCGCTGTGATCGTCGATGGTGTAGGACTGCACCATGCACATCACGGGACCACGGCCACGATCCGCACGACGGGTTCGGCCGATGAGCGCCGCCGAAGAGTGGCCGCCGATCGTCGACCGCGCCGTCTGGGACGACGCACGCGCCGTGCTGCTGCAGCAGGAGAAGGCGCTCACCCGGATGAAGGACGCGATCAGCGCCGCCCGGCGCCGGATGCCCATGGTCGAGGTGCGCTCCGATTACCGTTTCCACGGCCCGGACGGCACCGTGACGCTGCTCGACCTGTTCGACGGGCACCCGCAGCTCATCGTCCAGCACTTCATGTTCGGACCCGACTGGCAGGAGGGGTGCGACGGGTGCTCGATGATGGCCGAGCACATCGGGCCGCTCTCCCACCTCCACGCTCGCCGGACCGCATTCGTGCTCAGCTCGCGCGCTCCGCTCGAGCGCCTGCACGCCTTCCGCGAGCGCATGGGCTGGGACCTGCCGTGGTACTCGACCGAGGGCGACGCCTTCAACATCGACTTCGGGGCGACCGTCGACGGCGCAGAGCAGCAGGCGATCAGCGTGTTCCTGCGCCGCGGCGACCGCGTGTTCCACACCTGGTCGACCTACGCCCGCGGTGAGGAGCCCTTCATGATGGTGTTCGACCTCCTCGACCTCACCCCCTTCGGGCGGCAGGAGGAGTGGGAGAGCTCGCCGCCCGGGGTGCCGCAGGAGCCGACGTACTCGTGGATGCGGCTCAGCGACAGCTACGACCGCACCGGACAGCCCTGCACCTGCCACGACTCGGATCCCCCGGGGACCGCGGAGGAGACGATCGGCGCGGAGGACGGGCCTGCACCTCGGCCCTCATGACCACTCGGCCCTCATTGCCTCCCGGTCCTCATGGTCTGCTGATCCTCACGGCCGTCGGCGCTCGACGATGACGGTGTCGCGCCACTGCCCGGCCTGCGGACCGTAGGTCATGAGCGCGATCCGCTCCCGGCGGCCCACGACCCGGAACCCGGCGCGCGCGTGGAGCCGGACGCTCGCGGTGTTCTCCGGGAACAGCGAGCCCTGGATCGTCCAGACGCCGTGCGCGTCGGCGACCCGGATGAACTCGGCCAGCAGCCGTGCGCCGAGGCCGCGGCCGAACTCCTCGGGGTGGACGTACACCGAATGCTCGACGACGCCCCGGTACACCGCGCGGGCCGACACCGGCGTGGCGGCCGCCCAGCCGCGCACCCGCTCGTCGTCATCGACGGCGACGAGGCGCAGCGCGGGGATCCGGCGCTCCGCGAACTCCTCCCAGCTCGCCGGGGGTGCGGAATCGAAGGTCGCCTGCCCGGTCGCGATCCCGGCCCGGTAGATCTCCTCCACCGCCGGCCAGTCCGCCTCCGTCATCACGCGGAAGCGCACCCCCGGGCCCGAGGCGCCGCTCATGCGTGCGACCGCTGTCCGCTGCGCCCGTGCGCGGTGCCCGTGGGGATGCCGAGCGACACCGGGGCCGCCGGTGGGCAGCACGCGCTCACCGGCGGGCAGCACACGGAGTCGGCATCCGTGCCGCTGTCGCCGGAGTCGGCGCAGTCGGGGGTGTCGCAGCCGCCCTCGTCTCCGTCCACGGAGCCGAGGTCGGTCGAGCACACCCCGGTCTCCGGCAGCACGAGCTCGACGCGCTCGGCGGCCTCCCGGTCGCCGGCGAGCGCGGCCGCGATCGAGCGCACCTGCTCGTAGCCGGCGGCCATGAGGAACGTCGGTGCCCGGCCGTAGGACTTCATCCCGACGATGTAGAAGTCCGGATCCGGGTGGGCGAGGAGCGCCGCCCCGTGCGGGGGCACGGTCCCGCAGCTGTGGAACTCGGGATCGATGAGCGGTCCGAGCTCCCGCGGCGCCTCGACGACGGGATCGAGGTCGAGGCGGACCTCGCGCAGCATGCTCAGGTCCGGCCGGAACCCGGTTGTCGGCACCACCCGGTCCACGGTGAGCGCGACAGGCCCGGCCGGGGTGTCGGCATGGACGGTCACGCCGACGTCCGATTCGAGCCCGGTGACGGTGAACCCGGTGTGGAGCTCGATCGCGCCGTCCTCCATCAGGGCGCGCAGCCGTGAGCCGAGCGCACCGCGGGCCGGCAGGCCGTCCCGGTCCTCGCCGCCGTAGACCGGTTCGGGGCTCGCGGACCGGATCGCCCAGCCGATGCGGGTATGCGGCGCCTCGGCGCGGAGCTCGGCGAGGGCGAGCAGGGTGTTCGCCGCCGAATGCCCGGCGCCGACGACGAGGACGCGGCGGTCGGCGAACTCCGCCCGATCCCGGCCGGTGACGTCCGGCAGGGGAGAGGTGACGAGCCCGGCGGCGCGGGCTGCCGCCTCGCCGGGGGCGGGGAGCCCCGCCTGCCCGAGCGGGTTCGGGGTGTGCCACGTGCCCGAGGCGTCGATCACCGCACGCACGCGGTGATCGGTGACCGCGCCCTGCGCGTCGGCGACCCGGACGAGGAACGGGGTGGTCTCGCGCTCGTGGCTGCGGGTCCGATCCATGCCCTCGCGGCTGACCGCGACGACCCGGGTACTCGTGCGGATCCGTCCGCTGAGCTCCGGGGTCGCGGCGAGCGGCGCGAGGTAGTCGGCGACGAGCTCCGCCCCGGTGGGCAGGCGGTCGAGGTCGGGCTCCGTCCAGCCGGTCGATTCAAGGAGTGCGCGGGCGGCGGGGTCGATGTCGTACCGCCATGGGGAGAAGAGGCGGATGTGGCCCCAGGCGCTCACCGCGGATGCCGGTTCAGGGCCCGCCTCGAACACGATCGGCTCGAGCCCGCGGGCCAGCAGGTGCGCCGCCGCGGCGAGACCGACCGGGCCGGCTCCGATCACGGCGACGGGCAGTGTGGACGGGTCGGCTGCGGGCACGGGCGTCTCCTCGGTTCGGGGTGCGCACGGTGGTCGCCGCACGCGGCTCAATCGACAGCCATCGCACATCGATGGCTGTCGATGTACAGCCAAGCATGTCGTATCGACAGATGTCGATCTATGGGCATAATGGGGGAGTGACCACAGCGATGAGACCTGCCGGACCTGTTCGATGACCGACCGACCCCGGGGTGGGATGACGGCCCTGTGCCTGGCCCAGATCACCAGTTGGGGACTGCTCTTCTACTCGCTGCCCGTCGCCGTCGTCCCGGTCTCCGCGGACACCGGGTGGAGCCACACGACGGTCACCGCCGCACTCGCCGCAGGCCTCCTCGTGTCCGCGGTGCTCGGCGTCCGGGTGGGCCGGCTCCTCGACGTCCGCGGGCCGCGTGCGCTGATGACCACCGGCTCCGTCATCGGGGTGCTCGCCCTGCTGCTCGTCGCCTGGTCGCCGAACCTGCCGATGTTCTTCGCCGCCTGGCTGCTCGCCGGCTTCGCGCAGTCCGCGGTGCTCTACCCGCCCGCGTTCGCCGTCATCACCCGCTGGTACGGGCCCTGGAGGGTCGGTCCGCTCACCACTCTCACGCTCGTCGGCGGTTTCGCCTCGACGGTGTTCGCCCCGCTCGTCGCCTTCCTCGTCGAGGTGTTCGGGTGGCGCGGGAGCTACCTCGTCATGGCGGTCATCCTCGCGCTCGTCACCATCCCGCTGCACGCGCTGTTCCTCAACGGTCCGTGGTCCGACGGCGCCCCTGTCCGGGCCACCACCGCTGCGACGGCGGAGATCCGGCAGGTCACCCGCTCCGCCCGGTTCCGGATCCTGCAGATCACCATGGCGGTGGCGACCTTCACCCTCTTCGCGGTGACGATCAACATCATCCCGATGTTCCTCGAGCGCGGGATGAGCTACGAGATGGCGGCCCTGTCGCTCGGCCTCGTCGGCGCCGGGCAGGTCATCGGCCGCATCGGGTACCCGCAGTTCGCCCGCGCCACCACACCTCGGATGAGGACGGTCACGGTGTTCATCGCCGGCGCCGCAGCACTCTGGGTGCTGGCGCTGCTCCCGCAGCCGTACTGGCTGCTCGTGGCGGTCGCGATCCTCGCCGGAGGAGTGCGCGGGTGCCACACACTGCTCCAGGCGACTGCGGTGTCGGACCGCTGGGGGACGAAGAACTTCGGCGCGATCAACGGCGCTTTCGTCGCACCGATGACCGCCGTCGGAGCGGTCGCCCTGGTTGCCGGGCCGGGTCTGGCCGAGCTGCTCGGCGGCTACCCGGCGATGGCGGTCATCATGGCCGCACTGCTGACCGGGGCCGCGCTCGTGGCGATGAGGGAGCCGCAGCCGAGGCCGGCGCCTCACCCCTGATGGACGGGCGGGGCCACGTGCACGGCGAATCCACGGGCCGGAGCGGGGTCAGCGCCGGCCGGTGAGGCCCGGATCCTGGCCCTCGCATACCATCGATGCGTGCCGAATCCTCCAGAATCCGCCGCCCGTCCCGTCGACCACGACGACGGGCCGCCCGCCGACAGCCGCTACCAGAAGCTCGACAGCGCAGCGGTCCGTGATTCGACGGCTCGCCTGCAGCGGAGGATCAGGAGTCGGTTCCCCGACCGGGGTCTGTGGGAGGTGTGCAGCGAGCTCCTCGGCCTCGTCGACGAGGTCATCGAGGGCGGCGGGATCAGCCGCCGCCGGGTCGGCCTCGCTCGGCTGCTCTCGCGCGTCGCGATCATCACCGTCATCGTCGTCTTCGGCGGCGCGATCGTGCTCGCCGGCGTCGACGTCTGGGCGGGAGCCGATGCCCTGGGACCGATCGACCTGCTGCCGCTGCTCGAGACCGCGGTGAACAACCTCGTGTTCGCCGGCATCGCGATCTTCTTCCTCGTCGCAGTCCCGGAGCGCATGGAGCGTGCGCGGGTGCTGCGCCTCGTCCACCGTCTGCGCTCGCTCGCCCACGTCATCGACATGCACCAGCTCACCAAGGTGCCCGAGCGGCTCGAACGCGGCCGGCGTGAGGACGATGGTCTCGATCTGACGCGCGAGCAGCTCGCCCACTACTTCGACTACTGCACGGAGATGCTCTCCCTCGTCGGCAAGGCGGCCGCGCTGTTCGCCGAGGACACCACCGATGGCGAGGTGCTCGATGCGGTCGAGGGCATCGAGACGCTGACGTCCGACATGGCGCGCAAGGTGTGGCAGAAGATCACGGTGCTCCAGTCCCAGAGCGGTACCTGACGGATCTCCGTCGCAGCAGGTGAGAGCGGGGGGCTCAGAACCGGAAGGGGATGGGGATCCCGCCCAGGCAGCACACGCCCTGCACATTGCCGCCGCCGGCCTTGAGCGAGGTCGCGGCGCGGGAGCAGCGGGCGAACTGGGACATCGAGGGGCGGATCCCGCCGATCACTCCGCGTTCGGCGATGATCGAGCGGATCACGGCCGAGCAGGAGCGCTCGGCGCCGGCGACGAGGGAGGCGCAGGTGAATCCCTTGCGCGGCGAGATGTGCCGCTGGTACATGCGGATGGCGCGGTCGGCGCCGAAGCGCGGGGCACGGGTGATCGGGCGTGTGTTCGACATGCTCCGACAGTAGACCCGATGGCGCGCCGGGTACAGGGTGACCTGCCGGAAACCGGGGCCGACCGGCCCGGTGGTGCACCACGGACCTGCGGCCGGGGTTCAGTCCTCGCGGCTGCGTTCGGCCCGGCGGTCGGGCATGACCCAGCCGAGGACCGCGGACACGATCGCGACGATGATCGCGGCGAACAGTGCGGTGAGGAACCCGTCGAAGCTCAGCGTGATCGGGGTGAACTGCGAGGCCCATGCGGTGAGGAGCAGCATGAGCGCATTGATGACGACGGCGAACAGGCCGAGTGTCAGGCAGGTCAGGGGGAGTGCGACGAGTTCGACGAGCGGCCGGACGAGTGCATTCACCACCCCGAACAGAGCACCGATGACGAGGTACGCCACGACGGTCGAGCCGGTGTCCCCGAGCGAGGCGGCGAAGGCGTCGCTCCCGGCGATCTCCATCCCGGGCAGGAACCAGACCGCGGCGGCGAGCGCCAGGGCATTGACGATGATGCGCAGGATGAGGTTCATGGTGCGTCCTCCTGGAACTGTCGGAACGGTGGCCGCGGCCAGCGGTGCGGTGGGATCCGGTCACCCCCGCAGGATCGACTCCATCTTCTTGCCCCGGCCCACCTCGTCGACGAGCTTGTCCATGTAGCGGATCTTCTGCATGAGAGGGTCCTCGATCTCCTCGACCCGCACCCCGCAGACGACGCCGGTGATGAGCTCGGCGTTGGGGTTGAGCTCCGGCGCCTCGGCGAAGAAGGTCGCGAGGTCCGTGTCGTTCTCGATGACGCGCTCGAGGTCTGCCTCGGAGTACCCCGTGAGCCAGGTGATGACGGTGTCGACCTCGGCCTTGCCGCGGCCCTTCTTCTCCGCCTTGGTGACGTAGTGCGGGTAGATGCTCGCGAAGCTCGTGGTGAAGATGCGGTGCCCGGCCATGGTGCGCCTCCTGGAGTGATGGATCGATCGACGTCTCGACGCCATTGTCCCACCGGCGAGGCGATCCCGGCCCGGCTCACGAGGTGAACCCGAGCCCCAGCCGGTCGAGCGTGCGCAGCATGAGGTTCCGGTGCCCGTCGTTGCGGTCGGCCCGGTCCATCGCCCAGCAGGTCGCGTTGATCCCCGCCGAGGCGTTCGTCCAACGCCTTCACCCCCGCACCTCGCGGCGGGCGAGGAGTGCGGCGCTCCCGGCGATCGCCGCTGCGGTGAGGAGCACCGTGCACGCGAGGATCGCGGCGACGTCGCCGAACCCGATCGTGCCGGGGTCGGCGAAGGTGCCGGTGCCCAGCTGGGTGGTGCGGGCGATGAGCGCATGGGGGAGCACCGCGATCAGCGCACCGACGTCGGTGAGCAGGAGCACCACGGAGACCCCCGAGGCGACGAGCGCGCAGGCCACGGGCGCGGCGAAGGACGGCAGCAGGATCGACAGGCCCGACTGCACGGCGGCCACCGGGATGCTCGCGGCGATGATGAGCAGGCTGATCGCCAGGTACTCACCGGGCAGCAGCCCCGGCAGGCCGAACACGAACCTCCCGAACACCGTGAGCACCCCGAGGAGCACGAGCTGCATGGCCGCGGCGGCTGTCGCGATGACCGCGGTCTTCGCCACCGCGATCCGCAGCGCCGAGGTCGGGCCGCTGAGCAGGGCGTTCCAGTTGCCCTCCTGCCTCTCGGGCCGCCACACGAGGGAGGCGATGATCGCGATGCCGAGCGGCAGCGGCGCCATCCCATGGACGACGACGGAGCGCAGCCACATCGTGTGCCAGCCATCGGCGGGGGCCTGACCCGAGGCCAGGGTGTTCGCGACCCCGGAGAGGACCATGGCGGTCGGGAGCAGGAGCACGACGACCCAGCTCAGGGAACGGGAGAGTTTGAGGAATTCGGCGCGGACGGCATTCATGTCAGTCCTCCTTGAGGTCGAGGAGTCCGGTGGTGAGGACGAAGAGCAGGGAGCCCACCACGGCGAGCGCGGCGACGCTCGGGAAGGCCGGGGTGAGGAGTTCGGGGGCGTCGCCGACGAATGCGGCCCCCGTCGCCAGGGCATAGTAGCCCCACGGCGACAGGTGGGCGAGCAGCGGTGGGAAGCCGCTGGCGAACACCGCGATGAGCGTGCCGACCACCCCGATGCCGAGCGTGACGAGCTGATTGTCCACCACGGTGGCGAGCACGACGTGCAGGGCGAGGACGACGAGGCTGACGGTGACCGCCAGCAGAGTGTAGAGCGCCCATGCGGCCACGGGCAGCGGGGCGGTGATCCCCACCGCGAGCCCGAACCCCGCGACGAGCAGGCTGCTGAGCACGGTCGCCCCGGCCACCCAGATCGCGGTGGCGGCGAACTTCGTCCGGCACAGCCGGCCGGTGGTGACGCCTGCGGTGCGCGCGAGCAGCCAGCCGTTCGCCCGGTGCTCGATGTCGACCTGGCGACTGGCGAGCACGGCGATGGTGAGCGGCGAGCCGACCGGCACGGCGAGCGAGAGTCCGGCGAGCAGGCCGGCCCATGCCTCGGGGGCGGCGGGGCTGAACTCCGGGGAGCTCGCCGCGCTCATGATGCTCAGCCCGGAGACGGCGCAGACGAGCGCCGCGGCGCTGAGCCCCATGCGGAGCCGGCGCATCTTGGAGAACTCGAGTCGCAGGAGTCGTGCGCTCATCACAGACCACCTCCGGCGGTGACGTCCATGAAGACGTCCTCGAGCGTCTGTTCGTCGCGCCGCACGCCGTAGATGTCGATCCCCGCACCGGCGAGCTCGCTGACGAGCCGGGCGGTCGCCGGTTCGTCGATGCCGGTGAGGCGCAGGGTGCGGCCGTGCGTGCCGCGGAGCAGCTCGGGCCGGATGAGGGAGGCGGTGCGCTGCGGGTCCGCGGTGTCGATCAGCAGGTCCGGGGTCGAGGCGGCGAACAGCTGCTCCCGGGTGCCCTGGAACACGAGCCGCCCGCCGCTGAGGATGCCGAGCACGGTGGCGATGCGGTCGATCTCGCCGAGCAGGTGGCAGGACACCATGACGGTGACCCCGGATTCGGCGAGGCTGCGCAGCAGCGCGCGGATCTCCTCGATCCCGGCGGGGTCGAAGCCGTTCGTCGGCTCGTCGAGGATGAGGATCCGCGGCTGCCGAGCGAGCGCCATTGCGATCCCGAGGCGCTGCTTCATGCCGAGCGAGAACTCGCGCACCTTCTTGTCGAGCTGCTTTTCCAGCCGCACGGTGCCCACCGCCGCATCGATCTGCGCGTCGTCGAGCCCGAGCAGCCGCTGGATCAGGCGCATGTTCTCCGTTCCGGTGAGGTGCCCGTAGCCCGGTGGCGATTCGATGAGGGAGCCGATCCCGCCGAGGAGCTCCCGCCGGGTGCTGCGGTTCATCGGCCGGCCCATGATCGTCACCTCGCCGCGGGTGGGGCGGACGAGGGAGAGGAGCATCTTCATCGTCGTCGACTTCCCGGCCCCGTTCGGGCCGAGGAACCCGTAGACGCATCCGGTGGGGACGCGCAGCTCGAGGTCCTGGACGACCGGGCGGGTGCCGTAGGTCTTGGTCAGTCCGTGGGTGCTGATGATCGTGTCCATGCCTCCACCCTCGCGAGGATCGGACGCCGCGTCGTCAGCCGCGGGACATCACCTGCGCCTATGCCTCAGGTGGTATGCGCGTCCCCGGGGTCCTCCGGGCCGGGCCGCAGGAGCCAGGATTCGTAGGCGAGCACGACGGCCTGCACCCGATCGCGGAGGTCGAGCTTGGTCAGTATCCGACCGACGTGGATCTTCACCGTCCCCTCGGCGAGGACGAGGCGCTGGGCGATCTCCGCGTTCGAGTGCCCGCGGGCCACCTCGAGCAGGACTTCCCGCTCCCGCGGGGTGAGGAGCTCGAGGCGCGGGTCGGGCAGCCGCGGTGCGCCGTCAGCGGCGCCGCCGGGGGCGAGCACGTGGTCGAGGAGGCGGCGCGTGGTGCTCGGGGCGACGATCGCCTCCCCGGCGTGGACGTGGCCGATCGCTTGCGCGATCTCCTCGAGCGGGGCGTCCTTGAGGAGGAAGCCGCCGGCCCCGGCGCGCAGCGCGTCGTAGGCGTACTCGTCGAGGTCGAAGGTGGTGAGGACGAGAACCTGCGGGACGTCCGCCTGCTCGCGGATCCGCCGGGTGGCCGCGACCCCGTCGAGGCGCGGCATCCGGATGTCCATGAGCACGACATCGGCGGCGACGGACTCGAGCAGGGCGAGCGCCTCCTCGCCGTCGCCGGCCTCGCCGACGACGGTGATCTCCGGCCGGGACTCGAGCATCATCCGCAGGCCGGTGCGGATCATCTCCTGGTCGTCGACGAGCACCACGCGGATCGTCATGTGCGCTCTCCTTCCGTTCGGGTGTCGGTCGGCAGCTCGGCGGCGACCTCGAAACCGCCGCCGGGGCGCGGTCCGGCGTGCACGATCCCGCCCGAGGCCGCCACCCGCTCCCGGATGCCACGCAGTCCGAACCCGTTGCCCGCCGCCGAGGTGCCCGCTGTCGAGGTGCCCGCCGGCGCGGATGCCGGTGCGGCGGTCGTCGGCGCCGTCGCGGGGCCCTGTCCGTCGTCGGCGATCCGGACCCGGACCGACCCGGGGTCGGTGCGCACCGCGACCTCGACACGGCCGACCTCGGGCCCGGCGTGCCTGCGGGTGTTGGTGAGGGCCTCAGGCACGATCCGGTAGACGGTCGCCTCGAGCCCGGTGGACAGTGCTGCGTGGTCCCCGTCGACGGTGAGCTGAACCGGCAGGCCGGCGGCCCGGGATTCCGCGACGAGCTCCGGCAGCCGGTCGATTCCGGGCTGCGGGTCGTGGGGGCCGGTCTCCGGGCTGCGGAGGACGCCGAGCATGGTGCGCATGTCGGCGAGCGCGCTGCGCCCGGTGTCGCGCACCCGCAGCATCGCCTCGCGGGCGCGCTCGGGGGCGGTGTCGACGGTGGCGGCCGCCCCCTCGGACATGACGACGACGACGCTGAGGCTGTGGGAGACGATGTCGTGCATCTCGCGGGCGATCCGGGCGCGCTCCTCGGCCGCCGCGGCCTCCGCGAGCGCGTGCTGCTCGCGTTCGAGCCGCAGGGCGCGTGCCCCGAGCTCGTCGAGGTGGGCACGGCGGATCCGCACGAGGGTGCCCCAGGTCCACACCCAGGCGATGACGACGCAGAGGAGGCCGACCTCGCCGGGGTTGAGGTGCTCGTCGCCGAGCCGCGGCAGGGTTGTGGCGAGCAGCCAGGTCAGCAGTGCGGCGGCGCCCGGCACGGACACCGGCGGGCGGTACAACGCAGCGAGGGAGTACAGGGCGGGCAGGGCCAGCACGTCGATGGGGAGCAGCGGGGCGCCGAGGAGCGCGTGGGCGCTCATCGCGATAACCATCACGGCGAGGGCGGCGACCGGGTGCCGGCGCCGGAACGGCAGCGCGGCGCCGATGGCCGCGGCGAGGAGGACGTGGACGAGGAGCATGATCGGCGGCTGGCCCACGGCGGCCGCCGGCAGCAGCGGCAGGGTGTAGACGACGGCGACGACCGCGACCGCGATGTCGATCGGGATGCGGAACCGGGCGAGCGGCGCGGGCCGCGCCTCGGCAGGGTCCGGTGCCGGAGCGGCGGGGGTGCCGTCGCCCGCGGGGGCGGGGGAGTCGGGGGCCGGACGTGCCATCGAGTGGCACTCTACCGAACCGGAGGGAGCATACTGGAACCCGTGAAGCACGACGACGAGCAGCGGCCGAGCACGGAGGAGACCTCCTTCCTCCGTGCACTCGTGACGTTCCGCCCGCCGCTCATGTCATTGCGGACCACCTTGCTCCTGGTGAGCCCCGTGTGGTTCGGGTTCATCGTGTTCACCGCGCTCGGCCGACCGCTCGAGGGGCTGCTCGTGGCGCTCGGGGCGTACATCGTGCTCTTCGGCGGGGGCAGCCGCTGCACGCCGGCTGCGCGCGTACCTCATCGCCGCCCTCGGGCTCCTGGGCTCCGTCGCTCTCGGCATGGCGGCAGCCGGGTCCGCGCTCCTCACCTGGCTTGCCTACCTCGGGTCCGCGGTGCTCGCCGTCCTCGTCACCCGGCGGGTCGATCCCGGACCGCCGGGCCCGTACTTCTTCGTCCTCAAGGTCGGCGGCGGCACCCTGCTCGGCGGGGTGGGCCTCGGCATCCCGCTCACCCTCCTGTTCCTCGCGCTCGGCTCCGCCCTCGCGCTGCTCATGGGCGGCATCGACGCACTCCTCGACCGGCGTACCGCGGACGCGCAGCCGGAGCCGGCCGGGGAGCCGGGACCGGAGACGGTCGGGAATGCGGACAGGGCTGCCGGCGATGCGGACGAGGAGGAGACCGACGACGTCGATGCGCCGCGGGACGATGCCGGTGCCGGGCCGGATCGCGGGTCGACCCGGCTCACGTTCATGCGGATCGCGATCGCGCTGAGCGCCACGCTCGGCATCAGTGCCCTGCGCGGGGATGCGCACCCGTTCTGGAGAGTGCTCGTCGTCGTCCTCGTACTCTCCTACCCGGGCGATTCCCGGCAGCTCACCGTGCGCGCCGTGTCCCGCATCCTCGGCACGCTCGCCGGCCTGCTCCTGTTCCTGCCGGTCGCCGACCTCCACCTCGGCAGCGCTGGCTACGTCGCCGTGCTGTGCATCCTCCTGTGGTGCGTGGCCCGCTGGACCGCCCGCAACTACCTGCTCGGCAGCGTCCTCATCACCCTGCTCGCCCTGTTCATGTCGGTGCCGCTGACCCCGGACGAATCACCCCTGCAGCTCACGCTGGCGCGCGGCATCGACACCGTGATCGCCGGGATCGTGTCCCTCGCGGTGCTGCGGCTCGTCCGCCTGCGGCCCGTGGACGACGGAATCGGAAGGACCCCATGACGCACCCCGCACCCGAACCCCACCGCGAGCCCGAGGCGACCCCGCACCGGGATGCCGCTCCGGGCACGGGACCGGCTCCCGCCCCGGACCCGGCTCCCACCTCGGCTCCGGGTCCTGCAGCGGACCCGGAGCCCTCGGCACCGCCGCTCGGTGCTATGAACGGGGTCGACCAGGCCCTCCAGAAGCACTCGTGGATCGAGGACGTGTGGGGGATGCTCACCGGCACCTTCCTCGCCTCGCTCGGCCTCTACCTGCTGCGTGAGGCGCTCGCCGTCACCGGCGGCACCGCCGGCCTCGGACTGCTGTTGAGCTACGCCTCGGACATCCCGGTCGCGGTGATGTTCCCGCTGGTCAACATCCCGTTCTTCGCCCTCGCGCTGTGGAAGAAGGGATGGAGCTTCACGCTCCGCACGATCATCGCCGTGCTCCTCGTCTCCGCCCTCACGCTCCTCCACCCGGTCATGCTCGCCGGCGTCGACGTCGACCCCGTCTACGGCACGTTCACCGGCAACCTGCTCGCCGGGGTCGGGCTCCTCATCCTGTTCCGTCACCGTTCAAGCCTGGGCGGCATCAACATCCTCGCCCTGCTCGTCCAGGAGCGCCTGGGCTGGAGTGCGGGCTACGTGCAGATGGGCATCGATGTCCTCATCATCGTCGCCGCCCTGACGGTGAGCCCCTGGCCGTCGGTGCTGCTGTCGGCCGCCGGCGCCGTCGTCCTCAACCTCATCCTCGCCCTCAACCACCGGCCGGGCCGCTACACCGGGTATTAGGAGCCCGCGCCGGGGTCGCGGACGGGGGAGTACACTTCCCACGGTCGCATCCGTCGGCCGCATCCGCCTTCGCTGGGAGACACCTCATGACCGAATCCGAGACCTCCGCCCCGACGGCCGGCGACTCCGCGCCCGCGGCCGACGCCCACGAGCGCATCCGGGTCCACGGCGCGCGCGAGAACAACCTCAAGGACATCAGCGTCGACCTCCCCAAGCGGCGGCTCACGGTGTTCACCGGGGTGTCCGGGTCCGGCAAGAGCTCGCTCGTGTTCGGCACGGTCGCCGCGGAGTCCCAGCGGCTCATCAACGAGACCTACAGCGCATTCGTCCAGGGCTTCATGCCGAGCCTCGCCCGCCCGGACGTCGACCGGCTCGAAGGCCTCACCACCGCGATCCTCGTCGACCAGGAGCGGATGGGTGCGAACTCGCGGTCCACCGTGGGCACCGCGACGGATGCCTACGCGCTCCTGCGGATCATCTACAGCCGGCTCGGCACCCCGCACATCGGCTCCCCGCAGGCCTTCTCCTTCAACGTCGCCTCGGTCAGCGGCGCCGGCGCCGTGACCCTGGACAAGGGCGGCCGGACCGTCAAGGAGAAGCGGACGTTCAGCATCACCGGGGGCATGTGCCCGCGCTGCGAGGGGATGGGCCGGGTCGAGGACTTCGACCTCAGCGAGCTCTACGACGCGGAGAGGTCGCTCAACGAGGGCGCGCTCTCCGTGCCCGGCTACAGCATGGACGGCTGGTACGGCCGGATCTTCCGCGCCTGCGGGTTCTTCGACCCGGACACGCCCATCAAGAAGTTCACCAAGCGCCAGCTCGACGACCTCCTCTACAAGGAGCCGACGAAGATCAAGGTCGAGGGCATCAACCTCACCTACACCGGGGTCATCCCGCAGATCCAGAAGTCCTTCCTGTCCAAGGACGTCGACGCGATGCAGCCGCACATCCGCGCCTTCGTCGAACGCGTCATCACCTTCTCCCGCTGCCCGGAGTGCGACGGCACCCGGCTGAGCGAGGCCGCCCGGTCCTCGACGATCAGGGGAATCCACATCGGACAGGCCGCCGCGATGCAGATCACCGACCTCGCCGCCTGGGTCGCCGAGCTCGACGAGCCCTCGGTCGCCCCGCTCCTCGCCGGCCTGCGCGAGCTCCTCGACTCCTTCGTCGAGATCGGGCTCGGCTACCTCTCGCTCGACCGGCCGGCGGGAACGCTGTCGGGCGGCGAGGCGCAGCGCACCAAGATGATCCGCCACCTCGGCTCCTCGCTCACCGACATCACCTACGTGTTCGACGAGCCGAGCGCCGGCCTCCACCCGCACGACATCGACCGCATGAACGGCTTGCTGCGCCGCCTGCGCGACAAGGGCAACACCGTCCTCGTCGTCGAGCACAAGCCGGAGATGATCCAGATCGCCGACCACGTCGTCGACCTCGGGCCCGGTGCCGGCGCGGTCGGCGGGGAGATCTGCTACGAGGGGCCGCTGTCCGGCCTGCGCGACAGCGGCACGCTCACCGCCCGCCACCTCGACGACCGCGCCCGCCTCAAGGAGACGGTGCGGGAGTCGAGAGAGGTGATCGAGATCCGCGGGGCGGTCGACAACAACCTGCGCGACGTCGACGTCGACGTGCCGCTCGGCGTGCTCACCGTCGTCACCGGGGTCGCCGGTTCGGGGAAGAGCTCGCTCATCCACGGCCAGATCGCCGACCGCGACGACGTCGTCGTCATCGACCAGTCCGGCATCCGCGGCTCCCGGCGGAGCAATCCGGCGACCTACACCGGGCTGCTCGACCCGATCCGCAAGGCCTTCGCCAAGGCCAATGGGGTCAAGCCCGGGCTGTTCAGCGCGAACTCCGACGGCGCGTGCCCCAACTGCAAGGGTGCCGGGGTGATCTACACCGACCTCGGCGTCATGGCCGGGGTGTCGACGACGTGCGAGGTGTGCGAGGGCCGGCGGTTCGAGGCCTCCGTGCTCGAGCACCGCCTGGGCGGGAGGTCGATCGCCGAGGTCCTCGCGATGTCCGTCGAGGAGGCCTTGGCATTCTTCCGCGAGGGCGAGGCCCGCCTGCCGGCGGCCCATAGGATCCTCGTGCGCCTCGCCGAGGTGGGCCTGGGCTATCTGACGATCGGCCAGCCGCTCACCACCCTGTCCGGCGGAGAGCGGCAGCGGCTCAAGCTCGCCACCCGGATGGGGGAGAAGGGCGGGATCTACGTCCTCGACGAGCCGACCACCGGGCTCCACCTCGCCGATGTCGACCAGCTGCTCGGCCTGCTCGACACGCTCGTCGACGCCGGGAAGTCGGTCATCGTCATCGAGCATCACCAGGCGGTCATGGCGCACGCCGACTGGATCATCGACCTCGGGCCCGGGGCGGGCTCCGAGGGCGGCCGGGTGGTGTTCGAGGGGACGCCGGCCGCGCTCGTCGCCGACGCCTCGACGCTCACGGGGAAGCACCTGAAGGAATACATCGCCGGCTGACCGGGGACCGGGCGAGCACCCCGCGCCGCCTGCAGATGCCCGCGATTCCTGCACAGATTCCGCGGGCGGCTGCAGGAATCGCGGGCCTTTCGCGGGTCAGTCCAGCGTGCTGCGCAGCACCCGACCGCCGCCGACGACGAGCCTGCGCTCGGGCAGCCGGACGAGGGCGTCCATCGGGTTCTCGGCGTCGACGAGCACGAGGTCGGCGCGCGCCCCGGCCGTGAGGTCGTGGTCCGCGCGGCCGACCGCCCAGGCGCCGTCGCTCGTCGCGGTGCGCACCACGTCGAGCAGGTCCTCGTCGCGCACCAGGCCGCTGCCGCGTGCGTACTGCCAGGCGATGCCGAGCGTGTCGCCCGTCCCGTAGGGGCTCCATAGGTCGCGGATGCCGTCGGTGCCGAGGGTGAGCCGGACCCCGTGCTCGCGCAGCGCGTGCAGGGGCAGCTGGGCGGCGCCGAGGCGCGGCGGGGCGACGGTCGACATCGTCACCCCGAGCCCGCCCATCCGCGCGAGCAGGTCCCGCTGCCCGGCGGCGTCGATCTGCGCGACGGCGAAGCCGTGGGCGATGTTCACCGGCGAGGAGAGCTCCCAGCGCTCCATCCGGTCGAGCAGCAGCTCGATCTGGAACACGCCGAGCTCGGCCGGGTCGTGGAGGTGGATGTCGATGCCGACCCCGGTGTCGCGGGCGATGTCGACGAGCGCATCGATCTGCCCCACGGGATCGTGGTCGATACCGGCGGGGTCGAGGCCGCCGATGTGCTCGACGCCGGATTCGGCGGCTTGCCGCAGCAGGTCGACGACACCGGGCCGGCGGAGCACACCGTCCTGCGGGAACGCGACGATCTCCACCGCGAGCGCACCGTCGTAGGCGGCGACGGCCTCGCGCACCGCCTCGATGCCGGACAGCCCGATCCCGAGGTCGACGTCGACGTGGGAGCGGATCGCGGTCGTGCCGTCGCCCACCATGGCGTCGAGCACCCGGGAGCTCAGCGCGGCGCTGGGGATGCCGAGCTCGTCGCGGCGGGCCCGCTCGTGGCGGATCCGGCCGTCCGTGCCGGGCTCGCCGCCGTAGGACTGCCAGGGCAGGCCGAGCCAGGACTTGTCGACGTGGGCGTGCCCGTTGACGATGCCCTGCAGCGCGAGCAGGCCGCGCCCGTCGATGACCTCGGCGGCGCTCTCGGTGCGCGAACCGGCATCCGTGCCGTGGGGGCCGGTGTCGGCGAATCCGGTGAAGGTGTCGCCGTCGATCGTGATGTCCTGGGCCGGGCCGCCCTAGGGGCGGACGTTCGTGATGATGATGCTCATGGTCTCAGCATCGCATGTATACGACGGCAGATGACGGGCGGTGACGCCGTGCGACCGGCGGGCGGTCCGCGCAGCGGTGACGTCCCTAGTGTGGGCATCGTCGTCGGGGTCCGGCCCGGTGCGCTCGCAGTGCGGTGCGCCGGGCAGGGCCGCGGACCGCCCACCGGAAAGGACCTCGCCCATGGCCAGCGTCGTCGTGATCAACGGCAGCCCCTCGAACCCGTCCACCACCGAACGCCTCCTCACCGAGGTCGCCCACCGGATGCGCGGGCACGGTCACCTCACCTCGCTCATCAACGTCCGCGATCTGCCGGCCGCGGCCCTCATCACCGCGGACCTCGGTGATCCGGGCATCGTCGCGGGGATTGCCGAGGTCGTCGCCGCCGATGCCCTGGTCGTCGCCTCGCCGGTCTACAAGGCGAGCTACTCCGGGCTGCTCAAGACCTTCGTCGACCTGCTGCCGCCGAACTGCCTCGCCGGCACCCCGGTGCTCCCGTTCGTCACCGGCGGGTCCGTGGGCCACGTCCTCGCTCTCGACCAGGGGCTCAAGCCGCTGCTCGCCGCGCTCGGTGCGACGACCATCGCGCGCGGCCGGTTCGTCGAATCCGCGCACATCGGGCCGGCCGGGCTCAGCGAGCCGGCGGCGGCGAAGGTCGCCGGGACGGTGGACGACTTCGCGCTCGACATCGGTCTGCACGCCCGGCCTCGCCTGTCTGCGGTCGGTGCCTGAGACTCCCGCGCGATCATGGGGCGCCGCAGATCCCGCTCCGCGGCTCAGTGCGCCGGGAGCTCGATGTTGTCGATGAGCCGGACGCTGCCGACGTAGGCGGCGATGAGTGCGAGCGCCGGCAGCGACTCGGTGGGCAGCAGGGTGCCCGGATCGACGACTTCGAGGTAGTCGAGGATGACGTCGGGGGCCTCCCGCACCTGTCGGCGCAGCCCCGACAGATCCCAGTCCGCACCGTGCGCCGCCCGGTCGAGGAGCTCGAACAGGGCCGACGACAGGGCCGTCGCGGCCCGGCGGTGTTCCTCGGTGAGGAGGAGGTTCCGGCTGGAGAGCGCGAGCCCGGATTCCTCCCGCTGCGTGGGCACCGGCACGATCGTCACCGGGAAGTCGAGGTCGGCGACCATGCGGGAGACGATCATGAGCTGCTGGGCGTCCTTCTGCCCGAAGTATGCCTTGAGCCGCGCCGGGCCCTCGGGATCGAAGATGTTGAAGAGCTTGGAGACGACCGTGGCGACCCCGTCGAAGTGACCGGGCCGGGAGGCGCCCTCGAGGATCTGACCCATGTGGCCGCTCGTCACCCGCACGATGGGGGAGTCGGGGTGGTTCGGGTACATCTCCTCGACCTCGGGTGCGAGGACGAGGTCGACCCCCTCGGCCTCGCACAGCGCCATGTCCGCATCGAGGTCGCGCGGATAGAGCTCGAGGTCGAGCGGCGACTCGAACTGGAGCGGGTTGACGAACAGGGAGGCGCAGACGACGGGGTTGTCCGCCCGGGCCGCGCGCATGAGCGCGGCATGCCCCTGGTGGAGGGCGCCCATCGTCGGCACGAGCCCGACGGAGTGGGCTTCGCGCTCCGCGACGAGGCGGGTGAGCGCATTACGGAGCTCAGCGATGGTGCGGGTGAGGACGGTCATCGTGACCTCCGGGTCGGGGTGCGGCCGCGCCGCTGAGGGGTCAGTCCTCCGGGGCGAGCAGTGCGGAGAAGTACTCGCGCATCGCGTCGTCGAACGGCTGCGACTTGCGGGTCGAGGTGTTGATCTGCACGATCACGGACTCACCTGCGGCGCACAGGCGACCGTCGTTGAACAGCGCCTGCTCGACGACGAGCGAGCTGCCGCCGATCCGCTTGACCCGGGAGCCGACCTCGACGGTGCCCGGCCAGTGCGTCTCCTGCAGGTACTTGATGGTGATCTGTGCGATGACGAACTCGGCATCGTCATGGGCCGAGACCTCGTGGGCGCGGCTGATGAACTCGACCCGGCCGGTCTCGAAGAACGTCGCATAGACGGCGTTGTTGATGTGGCCCTGCTTGTCGGTGTCCGCGTACCGGAGCTTGTCGTGGGTGCGGATGGGGAAGTCGTCGATCGTGTCGGTCATTCTCTCATCGTGCCATGTGAGCCCGATCACGGGAACCGCAGGACCGAGTGGTGGACAGCCGGCGGCCCCGCCGGCCGCTGCGGACGCCGCGTCAGGCGGTGTTCAGGCTCACCGTGCCGAGGGATCCGAAGTCGGCGTGCACCCGTGTCCCGGGCACGAGCGGGATCGGCGCGGAGAGGACCCCGGTGGTCACGACCTGCCCGGCGTGCAGGGTGATCCCGTGGGTGGAGAGCTCGCCCACGAGCCAGGTGAGCGAGCCGAGCGGGCCGTCGAGGACGTTGCCGCCGCGACCGGTCGAGTGCGCACTCGTGCCATCCGCCAGCGTGACGGTGATCGTGACCTCGAGCTCGGTGAGGTCGTCGTCGAGCCGCGCGGGCGGCGCGGCGGGACCGAGCACGAACTCCGCGGCGCAGGCGCTGTCGGCGGTGAGCTCGGCGATGCCGACATCGGTGAAGCGCGACAGTCGGGTGTCGGGAAGCTCGATGGCCGGGTGGACCGAGGCGAGGGCAGCGCGCACCTCGGGCTGCGAGTACGGGTCATCGCGGGGGACGAGATCGCGGGCGAGGGTGAAGGCGCACTCGACCTCGGCCAGGGGCATCACCCGGGGGCCCAATTGCAGGGTGCCGCCGTCGGGGATGATCCCGTCGGCGAGCATGCGGCCGGCGATCGGCGCGTCGACGTCGAGGTGGGCCTGCCCGGCCGCGCTCGTCGCCGCGATCTTCCAGCCGTGGACCGGGCTGCCGGCGAGCGTCGCGACACGGGTGGCGATCGCGTGGCCCTCGCCCCGGGACAGCGGGGTGAGGCTGCCGGGCAGGCGCTCGAGCGGTGTACGCGTGCGGCGCGCCTCGGCGAGGACGGCGGCGGCCTGCTGGATCTGGGCGGGGGAGAGGTCCATGGCCTCAGCCTAGCTCCGGGCGCCGCCCCGCAGGTCGGCAACCGGTCCCCGTGCTCGCTCCGGTCCCGGACCTCAGGCCTGCTCGGTGCTCGCCGCGGAATGGAGCCGGGACAGCAGCTTCGTCGTCTTCTTCAGCGCCTTCGTCTGCACCGCGATCTCAGCGCCGTAGAGCAGCCCGTACCCGAACGTCGGCTCGCCCTTCTTCTCCGCCCGGCGAGCGGTGCTGCGGACATGGTCCTGGAACATCACCGAGTCGCGATGGGTGCCGAGCGCGGTCTGGAGCTTCTTCGCCACCGCCATCTTCTCCGCGAGGTCGTCCCCGAGGTCGATCGCAGCGGCATCGGTGACTGCGGACACGGCGTAGCGCAGCCGCTTGGCCTCCTTGCGCACCTCGTGGAGCTCCTCGATGCGGGTGGCCTCGTCGGCTTCGTGCTCGGCGGTCTCCGCGTGGGCGAGCAGGCTGTCGACCTGGGCCGTGGCGAGCGGGGCGAGGGCGGCCGCAGCATCCCTGCGCTGCTCGGCGCCGAGGTCGGGGTGCAGCGGGACCGCACGGGCGCAGCGGTCGATGATGTCGAGCTGCTCGGCGTACCAGGGGCTGCGCATCGCGGCGAGGAGCCTCCGGTGCGCGCGCCGGTACTCCCGGACCTGGGAGTCGCGGAGCCGGCGCACGGTCCTCTTGGGGATGAGTGCGGCGGTGAGGCCCTCCGCCCCGCCCGGGAGCGCGGCGATCCGCTCACCGACCTGGTCGCGGAGCACCTCGGCGTCGCGTGCGGCCGACAGCAGCCGGCCGAGGCGGCGCAGCGCCCGGTTGACCTCCTTCCGCGCCTCCGGTTCGAGCAGGGGACGGTAGATCTGGAGGAGCGAGCGCAGGGTGCGGGCGGACACCCGGAATTGGTGGACGGCGTCGTCGGCGCTGCGCCTGACGAGCGGATCCCAGGACTTGAGACGGCGCACCTGGGTGCGGACCGTGCGGGTGAGGACGGTGGCGAGGTCGGTGCCCTCACCGGCGCCCTCCGGGCTCAGCGGGTCCGCCGGACGGCCGAGGACCTTCTCGAGCTTGGAGCCCGCATGCGAGCGCTGCGCCCCCGCATCGAGGAGCGTCGACTCCACCGCATCGAGGAAGCCCGGGACGGATTCCATCCCGCCCACGAGGGTCGGGTTGACGACCTCGACCTCCCATTCGCGCCAGTGGCGCACCCGGGAGTCGGTGCGCGATCCCGCCGCCATCGCCGCGACCTGGTCGTCGCACACCTCGGCCACGGTGCGGCCCCGGGCATCCATGAGGTCGACGACGGAGCGCAGCGTATTCATGCTGAGCACCGGCACGAGCGCGCGCCCGCGCACGTGCACCGCGACGAGGTCGGCGATCTCCTCCGGCACGCGGTACGGCACGGACTCGGCCGGTCCGTCCCCGGTCCGCTCGGACGAGGCGAGCGGCACCTGCATCTCGATCCGGTGCGCGCCCGAGGGGATCTTCACGTGCCAGCCGGCGTCCTCCCCGCCGGCCCTCCGGCGCAGGATCACACCGTTGGCGGCGAGCACCCGGTCGCGGGTGTCGAAGTACACCGCCTCGAGCGCCACCGGCGGGCGGTAGCCCACGCGGGAGACCCCAGCGGCGCCGTGCAGTCGCGGCAGCGAGGTCTGGCCGGTGATGTCGTACTTGCGCTCGATCTCGAGGAAGGTCCCGCTCATGCTCCCATTATGGGCGCTCGGGGCAACCTCGCACAGGGTGGAGGGCTCCGGGGGCGTGCCGGGAGGGACCGCGGGCCGGGAGACCTCAGTACGCCTTGACGCGCTGCTCGACGATGATGTGGATGAGCGCGAACTCGCCGTCGGCGATCGCGGCGAGCGCGGTGTCGACGGCCGCCGGCACCTCGGAGTCGCGCTCGACGCGCACGCCCACGCCGCCGTAGGCCTCGGCGAGCTTGGCGAAGTCGGGGTTCGCCAGCTGCGTGCCGGACACCCGGTCCGGGTAGTCCCGCTCCTGGTGGGTGCGGATGGTGCCGTACTCCTGGTTGTCCATGACGATGACGAGCGGATTCGCGCCGTACTGCTTGGCGGTCGCGAGCTCCTGGCCGTTCATGAGGAACTCGCCGTCGCCGGCGATCGAGATGATCTGGCGGCCGGGGTGGTTGAGCGAGGCGGCGACCGCGGCGGGCACCGAGTAGCCCATCGAGCCGTTGCGGGCGGAGATCATCGAGGCGTAGCCGTTGGTGGGGAAGTAGCGGTGGGCCCAGTTCGTGTGCTCGCCGGCGCCGAAGGTCACCATCGCGTCCTCGTCGAGACGGGGGACGAGGTTCGCCATGAGCGTCGCCATCTTCGCCTGCCCGTCGCCGGGCTCCGCCGTGGGGAGCGCGGCGAAGTCGTTCTGCCGTTCGCGCAGCTCGTTCGTCCACTGCCGCCAGGCGTCGCGCACCGGCAGGTCCATGCGCACGAGGTCGCGGATGAAGACGTCGGGCTTGGCGACGATCTGATGGCTCACCGGGCCGGACCGTCCGCGCAGGGCGGGGTCGATGGTGACGAGGAAGTTGCTCTTCTCCCAGTTCTGGCGCGCGGTGAAGCCGTCGGTGATGACGTCGCCGGGCACGGTGCCGACGAACACGAGGAGGTCGGAGTCCTCGAGCACGCTGCGGGTGTGGTGCGGCCGGCCGTAGCCCAGCGGGCCGACGTAGCTCGGCGAGGTGAACGGCACGGTGCCCTCGCAGCGCCATTCCGCGGCGGCCGGCAGGTTGTGCGACTCGAGCCAGGCGGTGAACTCCTCGGCGGCGGGGTGCGTCCAGTCGTTGCCGCCGAACACGAACAGCGGGCGCTCGGCGTCGAGCAGCGCGGACTTGAGCGCCTTCCAGTCGGTGACGGTCATGCCGCCCTCCGCGATCGGGATCCGCGGGTGGAGGACGCCGTCGTTGCCCATCTTGATGATGTCCTCGGGGAGGCCGACGACCACGGGGCCGGGCCGGCCGGAGGCGGCGGCGAACATCGCCTCGGCGACGATCTCCGAGGCGCGCTCGGCGTGGTCGAGGATCATCACGCGCTTGGCGCCGCTGTCGAACCAGGCCTTCGGATCGAACTCCTGGAAGGCCTCCTTCTCACGGTGCTCGAAGGGGATGAGGCCGACGAACAGCACCATCGCGGTGGAATCCTGCCAGGCGGTGTGGAGGCCTACGTGGGCGTTCGCAGCTCCGGGTCCGCGGGTGACCATCGCGATGCCGGGCACCGGGTTCATCTTGCCGTCGGCCTCGGCCATGTAGGCGGCGCCGCCCTCGTGGCGGCAGACCACCGTCTCGATATCCGAGTCGTGGAGCCCGTCGAGCACGTCGAGGTAGCTCTCGCCCGGCACCACGTACACGCGCTCGACCCCGTGCTGCGCCAAGGACTTGACGATCATGTGCCCGGCCGAGACCGAGTTCGGGACACCTTCGATATCGCGTACCGTTGTCATGGTTCCTCTTCGCTCCACTCCGTCGTGACGCTGCCGCGCACTCCCTGCCGGGACCCGAGTCTACGGGTGACCGGCGCCACTGTTCCTGCCATGATGATCGAAAGCGCGTGCGTCCCGCACGGTTTCCCGACATGCAAGACGGTGCACGGGCATCGAGAACCGTCCGGGCCCGGCGGGCCCGCGCACCGACAGGGCGGAGGAGGGCGGATGCATCGGCGCACCGGTCTGCTGCTCGTCGGTGTCGTGCTCGCGGTCCTCGCGCTCCTCGTGTCCCTCCTCATCGTCCTCGATCCCGAGCTCGGCACCTCGCCGGAGTCCGCGGCCCGGCGCGCTGCCGAATCGCTCCAGGAGGACGCGGTGGCCCACGGGCCCTGGACCGACCCGCAGGCCGCGGAACGGGAGTACGCGAAGGTGCGCGCCCCGCTGCGGACCACCCGTCTGCTCACCCCGACCGTCGTCGATGTGCTCGAGGTCCGCAGCACCGGAGAGGCGAGCGCGCAGGCGGTGCTCCACTGGGGGTGGACGACGGACCCGGAATCGGAGACCGGGATTCCCGACTGGACGTACACCTCCGTGCTCGAAGTGCGCAAGCACCGACTGTCCTGGCAGGCCGAGTTCGTGCCCGCGGTGGTCCACCCCGACCTCACAGGCGGCCACGTCTTCGCCGTCGAGTCCGCTCCGGCGCAGCGCGGGCAGATCCGCGGGGCCGGCGATGCCGTGCTCACGAGCACTGAGGCCGTCGTCGACGTCGGGATCGAACCCGGACGCGTCGAGGACCTCGATGAGGTGCTGCGGGTGCTCGAGGCGGAGCTCGACGTGGATCCCGGACCGCTGCGGGACCGGGTGGAGAGCGCCGCGGCCACCGCCTTCGTGCCGGTGATCACCCTGCGCGAGCGCGACTACATCGACGTCGCCGGGGCCATCCGGCCGATCCCCGGCACGGTGTTCCGCCGCAGCGAGCGCTCGATCCCGGTGCGCCAGGGCCTCGGCCCGCTGCTGCTCGGCCGCGTGGGCGAGGCCACCGCCGAGGAGATCGCCGCCGCACCCGCCCGGGTGCGCCCCGGGGAACTCGTGGGCCGCGGCGGCCTCCAGGAGCACTACGAGGAGGAGCTCGCCGGGTCCGACGGGTACACCCTGTCCATCGCGATGGCACCCGTGGACGGAGAGTCGGCACCGGAAGAACCCGCCGCCGAGCCGCTGCTCACCGTCGACCCGGTGCCCGGCCGGCCGGTCCGCACGACGATCGACCTCGCGGTGCAGGCCGCGGCCGAGGCCGCCCTCCAGGACACCGGATCCCCGGCGGCGCTCATCGCCGTCGACCCCGGCACCGGAGAGATCCGCGCGGTCGCGAACGCCGACGGCGGATTCGACCGGGCGCTGCGCGGCGGCTACTCCGACGGCCCGCACTCCCTGCTCGTCGAGGCGCTGCTCGAGCACCGCGGCGAGGATCCGGACGACCCCGGCCGGCGGACAAGGGCGGCGGCCGACCTCGGGATGAGCGGCCTCGACATCGGTCTGCCCGCGCTGTCGGCACGGACCGCCGGCGCCGGGCTCACCGGCAGCCCGATCGCCGCGGCGGCCGGCGCCTCCTCGGTGCTCGCCGGGGGCACCTCTGCGCCGGCCCTCGTCACCGAGGCCGGCGGCGCGCCGCGCAGACTCGCGGGCACCGCCGGGTCGCTCACCGCGGCAGAGGCCCGGGCGCTGCGGCCGGTCCTGAACCGGCCCGCGGACACCGGTGCGACGACATGGCGCATCGGGGAGACGGAGCACGCGGGCGTAGGACTGCTGTTCGTGCTCGTCGTGGAGTCCGCGGACCGCGGGGAGGCCGACCGCGCCGCGGAGCGCTTCCGGGAGCAGCTCGGCTGAGCATCTATAACGGATGCGTCTCGATTCGGGACCAATGACCGCCATTCGGGGTCGGAGTGACCTGCACCACGTGCAGGGTGTTTATTGTGATCCACATGACAGCTGATCCGAACCCCGCGCAGACCTCCCCGCAGCCTGCTCCCGGCCGGCCGCTGGTGGAGATCACGAACGTCGACAAGCACTTCGGCGAGTTCCACGCGCTCAAGGACATCACCCTCACCGTGCACCACGGCGAGGTCGTCGTCGTCATCGGCCCGTCGGGCTCCGGGAAGTCGACGCTGTGCCGCACGATCAACAGGCTCGAGACGATCGACAACGGCACGATCACCATCGACGGGAAGGTCCTCCCGGAGGAGGGTGCCCAGCTCGCGCAGCTGCGCTCCGACGTCGGCATGGTCTTCCAGTCGTTCAACCTCTTCGCCCACAAGACGATCCTCGAGAACGTCACGCTCGGCCCGATCAAGGTGCGCAAGCTGGGGAAGGCCGATGCCGACGCCCTCGCGATGGACCTGCTCACCCGGGTGGGCGTCGAGCACCAGGCGCAGAAGTTCCCCGCCCAGCTGTCCGGCGGCCAGCAGCAGCGCGTCGCGATCGCGCGAGCACTGGCGATGAAGCCCAAGGTCATGCTGTTCGACGAACCGACCTCGGCGCTCGACCCGGAGATGATCAACGAGGTCCTCGACGTCATGGTCGAGCTCGCGCAGGACGGCATGACCATGGTCGTCGTCACCCACGAGATGGGATTCGCGCGCAAGGCGGCGAACCGGGTGGCCTTCATGGCCGACGGGGAGATCGTCGAGGTCGCGGAGCCGGAGACCTTCTTCACCGCTCCGAGGTCCGAGCGGGCCAAGGACTTCCTGTCCAAGATCCTCACCCACTAAGGAGACACCATGAAGAAACTGCACACTCTCCTCGCGGCCTCGGCCGTCGGCATCCTGGCGCTGAGCGCCTGCGGTCAGAGCGGCACCCCGGAGACGGGCGGCGGAGGCGGCGAAGGCGGCGGCGACACCGCTGCCGAGGCGCCCCAGTACGAGGTCGCATCCGACGTCGACCTCGCCGACAGCCCGACCTGGTCCGCGGCGAACGACGCCGGGACCCTCAAGGTCGGCGTGAAGTTCGACCAGCCGGGACTCGGCAACAAGGACGCCACCGCCGATGCCCCCGAGGGCTTCGACATCGAGATCGCCAAGATCACCGCCGCCGCGCTCGGCTTCGAGCCCGACCAGATCGAATGGGTCGAGACCGTGTCGGCCAACCGCGAGCCCTTCCTCCAGCAGGGCAACGTCGACCTCGTCGTCGCCACCTACACGATCAACGACGAGCGCAAGGAGGTCGTCGACTTCGCCGGACCGTACTACGTCGCCGGTCAGGATCTCCTCGTGGCCGAGGACTCCGAGATCGCCGGACCGGACGACCTCGCCGGAACCACCGTGTGCTCGGTCGACGGCTCCACCCCGGCCCAGCGGATCCAGGACGAGTACGGCGACGCCGAGCTCGTCACCTACGACGCCTACTCCAAGTGCGTCGAGGACCTGCAGACCGGCAACGTCGACGCGGTGACCACCGACGACGCGATCCTCCGCGGCTACGCCGCGCAGTACGAGGGCGAGTTCAAGGTCGTCGGCGAGCCCTTCTCCGACGAGCCCTACGGCATCGGCCTGCCCAAGGACGACCAGGCCCTGCGCGACGCGGTCAACGATGCGCTCGAGCAGGCAGGGGAGGACGGCACCTGGACCGAGGCGTTCGAGTACACCCTCGGCGACTCCTCCGGCGTCGAGCAGCCTGCGGTCGACCGCTACTGATCCGTGCCCGCGCGAGTGCTCCCGGGTGAGGGTCGACGGCCCTCACCCGGGGCGCCTCGGGCGGACCTCACCCAGCTTGACCGAACCGAAAGCTGATCGCCCGTGTCATTCCTCGATATGACCCAGCTGTTCCTCAGCGGCACGTGGGGAACGCTGAGACTCTTCCTCCTCACGCTCGTGGGCTGCCTGGTCCTCGGCACGATCCTCGCCGCGATGCGGGTCTCACCCACTCCGGTGCTCCGGGTCACCGCCCACAGCTACGTCAACGTGGTGCGCAACACGCCGCTGACCCTGGTGATGTTCTTCTGCGTGTTCGGCCTGCCCTACCTCGACATCCGGTTCGCCGAGAGCGCCGGACTCAACTCGATGATCCTGGCGACGATCGCGCTCATCGCCTACACCGCCTGCTTCGTCGCCGAGACCCTGCGCTCCGGCATCGCCACGGTGCCGGTGGGGCAGGCCGAGGCGGCCCGCGCGATCGGCCTGACCTTCGGCCAGACCCTGTCCACGGTGGTGCTCCCGCAGGCCGTGCGCACAGTCATCCCGCCGCTCGGCAGCGTCATCATCGCGATGCTCAAGAACACCTCGATCGCATCGGCGTTCAACAACCGCGAACTCATGTCGGCGATGCGCAACGCGATCGAGCTGCGCGGCGACCTCGTCATCACGATCCTGCTCGCCACGGCCGTCGTCTACCTCGTGCTGGCGCTGATCCTCGGCCGGGTGTTCGACCTCCTCGAGAAGAAGCTGGTGATCCTCCGATGAGCGCGCCCACCCAGGTCCTCTTCGACGCCCCGGGCCCCAGGGCGCGGCGGAACAACGTCATCATGTCCGTGGTGTCGGTGCTCGTGCTGCTCGGCATCATCGCGTTCATCGTCTGGAAGTTCTACGACGCCGGCCAGCTCGAGCCGAACCGGTGGAGCCCCTTCACCTACACCGGCATCCAGCAGGTGCTGCTGCGGGGGATGGGCGCCACCCTGTCCGTCGCGGCGGTCGCGACTCTGCTCGCCCTGGCCGTCGGACTCGTCTTCGCGCTGCTGCGCCTGGCCCCGACGCGCGCGATCTCGCTGCCCTCGACGATCGTGCTCGAGGTGTTCCGCGGCGTCCCCGTGCTGCTCCTGATCTTCGCGACGTTCATGATCTTCGGCAACCGGATCGGACCGTTCTGGTCGGTGGTCATCGGGCTCACGCTCTACAACGGCATGGTCATCGCGGAGATCATCCGCGCCGGCATCCTCGCCGTGCCCAAGGGGCAGCGCGAGGCGGCGATGGCGATCGGTCTGCGCAGCTCCCAGACGATGGGTCTCGTGCTCCTGCCGCAGGCGCTGCGCGCGATGATGCCGACGCTCATCGCCCAGGTCGTGGTGCTGCTCAAGGATTCCGCGCTCGGCTTCATGGTGACCTACCAGGACCTGCTCTACCAGGTCAACGCGATCGGCCGCCAGTACAACAACCTGCTCCCGACCTTCATCGTCGGCGCGCTGCTCTACATCGCCATCAACATGATCGTCGCCGCGTTCGCGCAGTGGCTCGAGCGCCGCCTGCAGTCGAAGACCGCCGGGGGCTCGGGGCCGGCGAAAGCCACCGACTGACGACACGCCGTCGAGCGACGATGCGGCGCCCCCGGGCGGGAGGTGCCGGACCGGGGTGCCGCAGGGGTCGTGTCAGCGGCGGACGCCCATGGCCCCGCACACCGGGGCGGGCCAGCCGAGATCCCCGTCGGCGGCGACGGCGGCCTCGAGCGCCTCGCGGAACTCCTCGGGGAACGCCGCGGCCTTCCGGGCGGTCATGTCGACGTGGACGAGCACGACCTCGAACACGGTCGCGACCCGTTCGCGCTCCCGGTCGAGGATGAGGGTGATGAGGTGCACCGACTTCGGACCGACGTCGACGCACCGCACATGCGCGCTGAGCCGCTCTCCGAGGCGCAGCTCGCTGAGGTAGGTGAGGTGGTGCTCCGTGGTGAACAGGCCGGTCGGCGGCTCGGCCTCATAGAGTCGCTGCAGGCCGAGTCCCTGGCAGAACTTCCACGCCGCCTCGCCGCCGATGTCGAAGAAATGGCTGATGTTCATGTGCCCGTTCTCGTCGATCCAGTCCTGGGGGACGGTCGCCTCGAGCACGGTGGGCAGGGCATCGACCTGGGCGAAGGTCGGGGTGCTGAAATCGGCCACGGGGGCTCCTCGTTCGTCTCGGCGGCATCGGCAAGCACTGTCGAATATATCGGACCCGATGGCGGCGGTGCGTGCAGCGTCCACGGTGAGTGCACCGCGGGCCTCATCGAGCCGCCGGGGGAGTGATGCCCGTCGGGGGGTCCGCCGGGGCAGCGGTGGGTGCGGATAGACTCGGGGCCATCAGCCCGCCTGCGCTCGGAAGGGGAGCCGCCCATGAGCACACCTGAGATCGTCACCACGCCCGTCGAGGTCCTCGACAACCTCACCCACGATCGGTTCGAGCTCTGGGCCTCCGAGCCGGAGCGCACCTTCGTCGGCTTCCTCGGCTACCGGCTCGAGCGGCCCGGGGTCTACGACCTCCAGCACACGATCATCTCCGAATCCTTCGGCCGCCAGGGGTACGCGCGCACACTCGTGACGAAGGTCCTCGACCAGCTCCGGGAGCGCGAGCAGCGGATCGTGCCCACGTGCTCCTACGTGCAGCGCTACCTCGAGCGCTTCCCGCAGTACGCGGACCTCGTGGAGTCCTGAGCCCCGCCGCTCAGCGGATGCCGAGCTTGCGGGTGCATGCCGGCCAGGCGCCCCAGCCCTGGACCTTCTGCACCTTCTGCGCGATCTCGATCTGCTGCTCGCGGGTGGCGAGGTGCGCGTTCTTCGCGTACTTGTGGCCGCCGAACGCCTTCCATGTGCTCGCGGAGAACTGCAGGCCGCCGTAGTACCCGTTGCCGGTGTTGATCTTCCAGTTGCCTCCCGATTCGCACTGCGCCAGGCGGTCCCACACCGGGTCGATCGTCGTGTAGGTCTTCAGGCCGCCCTGGAAGCGCTGTTCCCACCTGCCGCTGCCGACCTTGCGCTCACTGCCGGTGGGATAGCCCCAGGAGCCGTTCTCCCAGCCGGCCTTCGCCCACTGGCGCTGCATGCCGCCCTTGGTGGCGTGCGCACCGGTCTTCGGCGACCAGTGGATCTGGCCCTTCTGGAACTTCTGGTAGCAGCCCCCGCCCTTGAGTCCGCAGCGTTCTCCGGAGGTCGGGTAGCCGAGGTCGCCGGTCTCGTGGCCGTTCCAGGACCAGGCCCGGGCGATCGCGCCGGTGGTCGCCCGCGCACCGGTCTTCGGTGACCAGTGCACCTCGCCCTTCTGGAACCGCTGGTAGCAGCCGCCGCCCTTGAGGCCGCAGCGCTCGTTCGACGTGGGGTAGCCGAGCTTCCCGCCCTCGTGCCCGGTCCGGGCCCAGGTGTTCGCGATCGCGCCGAGGGTCGCATGGGCGCCGGTCTTCGGCGACCAGTGCACCTCGCCCTTCTGGAACCGCTGGTAGCAGCCGCTGCCGCGCAGACCGCACCGCTCGGCGGTGGTCGGACGGCCGAGGTCGCCGGCGGCGCCGCCGAGGTCGTGCCAGGTCGAGGCGATCGCACCGCGCACCGCGAACGCGCCGGTGCCGGAGCTCAGTGCATCGCCGGCCGGCGCCTCGGATGCGGGATCCTCGGGAGCGCTCTCGTCCGCTGTGTCATCGGATCCGGCACCCTCGTCCGGGGCCTCTTCGGGCTGAGCGCCCTCGTCCGGGGCGTCTTCGGGAGCGCTCGGGGGAGCGGTCGTCGCCTCCGCGCTCGGTCCGGTGTCGGTCGAACCGAGGCCGGCCGCGGAGGCCGAGGCGATGCCGAGCTGGGCGGTCATGGCGAGTGCGGCGACGGCGACCGCCGTGCGCCGTGCGAGATCGGTGATCCTCATGATGTGGTCTCCGTCGGTCGGATCGCGATGTGCACCTCGGGCGGGTTCTCGGCCACAGGCGGCACGCGTGGAAGATACGTTACGGTATCTTAACCATAAGGGCGCAGTAATGTCACAATGTCGCAACACTGACATAATGTGATGCGCCACTGGGGGAGGCCACACCTCGCGGTGGAAATGTGCGGGGCGCCGGAGCCCGACTCGACGGGGGACAAGGCGGCCTGCGAACGCGAAGCAGGCGGGACCCGGAGAAATCCGGATCCCGCCTGCTCGATGTGCTCCCCCGGCTGGGCTCGAACCAGCGACCCTTCGATTAACAGTCGAATGCTCTGCCAACTGAGCTACGGAGGAATAGCGTGCGTGGTGCCGCACGCGAGAGACCACTCTAGCACCGGGCCTGCCGGAGGTCCAAGCGGATCGGAATGGCGTGGATCACAGCCCGGGGGAACCTGCCCGACGACCCTGGGGTTTTCCGCCGACCTGCCCGTGAACCCCCGGTTTCCGGCTCTTCGGGACGGTGCCCGGCGTCTCGCCTGCTTAGACTGTCGGCGTGACCCCTCTCGCCATCGTCCTCGCAGTGCTCGCCGCCGTCGGCCTCGCCTTCGGCGCGATGTACCAGCACCGTGGTGTGGCCGACGAGGACGATCACCCCGCAGGATTCCGGCTCGGGACCTTCCTTCGCCTGCTCCGCAACCGGACGTGGCTGCTCGGCCTCCTGTGCCTGGGGCTGGGCACCGTCGCGAACGTCGTCGCCCTCTCGCTGGCCCCCGTCATGGTCGTCCAGCCGATCGGTGCGGTCTCCCTCCTCATCTCGATCCTCCTCGCCGCCCGCTACCGCGGACTGCGGATCACCCGTCGGATCTCGCTGGCCGTCGCGGTCTGCGCGCTCAGCGTCGCCGCCTTCGTTGCGGTGTCCGCGAGGATCGCGAGCACCCGCCTGCACGTGGGGGAGGAGTCCCACCCGGTCGCCTGGATCGCCTTCGCGCTCTCCGCGGTCTTCCTCGTCGTCGTCCTGGCCTGGCGGCGTCCGCCGCAGCTGCTGCTCGTGCTCGGTGCCGGTCTGCTCTTCGCCTGCGTCGCCACGACCACGCACCTCGTGAGCAACCAGTTGTTCCAAGCCGGCCCCGGCGCGGTGTCGCTGCTCAACCTCGTCGCGCTCGTCGTCGCCGCCGCGATCGGGACCTGGTTCGTGCAGGCGGCGTACTCCGCCGGCCCGCCGGAGATGGTGATCGCCGGTCTCACCGTCGTCGACCCGATCTTCGCCGTCGTCCTCGGCTCGGTCGTGCTCGGGGAGGCCGCCGGCGCACCGCCGCCCGTCGTGCTCCTCATGTCGGCCACCGGAGTGGTCGCCTGCGCCGCCGTCGTTGTATTGTCCCGATATCACCCGGACGTCATCGAACGGGAGCGCGCCCGGCGCGCCTCCCGGGCCGTCGTCGCCGCGACAGGATCACGCGTCTGAGCAGGGCTCCCGCCCGCCTCCACGCCCGGAAGGACACGCACCGGACATGGCATTCCCGCCACCGCTGACCATCTGCATCCCCGCCGAGACCTATGCCCCCGAGGTCAATGGAGCCGCGAAGTTCACCGAGCGCCTCGCCGCCGGACTCGCTGCGCGCGGTCATGAGGTCCACGTCATCTGCCCCTCGCCCACCGGTGTGCCGAGCACCGACCGGGAGGACGGGGTCGTCGTCCACCGCATCCGGTCCCATCGCTGGTACTTCCACCCGACCTGGACGATCTGCATGCCCTGGGAGACCAAGCCCGCCGTCGCCCGGCTGCTCGACGACATCCGCCCCGACGTCGTCCACACGCAGGCGCACTTCGTCATCGGCCGCTACGCGTTCTCCGAGGCGCACCGCCGCGGCATCCCGGTCGTCGCGACGAACCACTTCATGCCGGACAACGTGCGGCCGTATCTGCCGGTGTCCGGTCCGGTCGTCGACGCTGCGACCGCCGCGGCCTGGTGGGACCTGCGGCGCACGTTCCAGTCCGCCGAACACATCACCGTGCCCACCCAGCTCGCTGCGGACCTGCTCACCGAGAACGGTTTCGACCGGCCCATCCAGGCGGTGTCGTGCGGGATCGACCTGTCGCGCTTCCGCCGGGCGCAGGAGGGGGTGGGCCCGGGCGTCGGCGGGTCGGACGCGGCCCCGACGGTGCTGTTCGTCGGTCGGCTGTCGAAGGAGAAGCACATCGACGACATCGTCCGTGCCCTTGCCCGCACCGACCCCGGCCTCGGCCTGAGCGCGGTGATCGTCGGCACCGGCGACCAGGAGCCGGCACTCCGCTCGCTCGCCGCCGAGCTCGGTGTCGCCGACCGGGTGGAGCTGCGCGGCAAGGTCGACGAGCGCGCGCTCGTGCGCGCCTACCAGGAGGCGACGTTCTTCTGCCTGCCCGGCACCGCGGAACTCCAGAGCATCGCCACCCTCGAGGCGATGTCCTCGGGAAATCCCGTGGTGCTCGCGGACGCGGTGGCGCTGCCCCACCTGTGCGAGGACGGCGTCAACGGATTCCTGTTCCCGCCGCGCGACGTCGACGCCCTCGCCGAGCGCTTCACCCGCCTGTGCCGGATGCCCGCGGCCGAGCGCGCCGCGATGGGAGAGGCCTCCCAGACCACGGCCGCCCGGCACGACATCACCCGCACCCTCGACGCGTTCGAGGACATCTACCGGAAGGTCATCGATGAGCCCCGTGCCGCCTGAGCACCCGACCCCCGGCACGCGCGGTCCGGGGTCCCGGCCCATGCGCACCTTCGAGGCCGCCGACCTCGAGGCGACCCGCCGCCTCATGTACGGGCTCGTCGTTCCCCGCCCGATCGCCTGGGTGACGACGGCGGACGCGCACGGGCGCACCAACCTCGCACCCTTCAGCTTCTTCACGGTGGTGTCGACCCGCCCGGCGATGATGGGCCTGGCGATCACCCCGGACCACACCTCCGAGGTCCACAAGGACACCTGGCGCAACCTCGACGCCACCGGAGAGCTCGTCATCCACTCGGTGTCCGAGGCCGATGCGCAGGCGATGCACGCGAGCTCGCGCCCGCTGCCGGCCGAGCACAGCGAGATCGCCGAGCTCGGGCTCGCCACCGAACCGAGCGAGCTCGTCGCCCCGCCGCGGCTGTGCACGGCGGACTCGGCGCTCGAGTGCCGGGTGGAGACACGGCTGCGGCCCGGCCAGGAGGAGTTCTTCGTCGTCCGCGTGCTGCGCGCCCACGTCGCGCAGGCGCTGAGCGATGCGGCGGGGCATATCGACATCCCGGCGCTCGACCCCGTGGCCCGGGTGGGGCGTCACTACGCGCACCTCGCCGAGCACTACCGACTGGGCTGAGGACCGCCGCGCCGAGCGCCCTCGCACTGCGCAGTCCCGCTCCGCCGACGGGATGAGTCCGCTCAGTCTGCCGGCGGGGTGAAGACGACCGGCTCCGGGGCGAGGCGGCCGAGATCGAACTCCGCCAGCGCCTGCTCCATGCCGGACCACGGTCCGAACCCGCAGGACCGCCCGAGCCACGCCCACACGTCGAAACCGAGCGTGTCGAGCTCCCGCAGCGTGACCGCGCCGTCCCGCTTGGCCAACCGGGCGCCGGACGGGGCGAGGACGAGCGGCACATGGACGTATCGGGGCACTGCGAAGCCGAGCAGCGCGGCGAGGTGCGCCTGGCGCGGCGCGGAGCTCGCGAGGTCGTCGGCGCGGACGACCTGGTCGATGCCGGTCTCGCCGTCGTCGACGACGACGGCGAGGTTGTAGGCCACCACCCCGTCCCCGCGCCGGAGCACGAAATCGTCGACCGCGCCGGTGACGGGCCCGAGGAAGTCGTCGTCGACGGTGACCGACTCGTGAGCGGTGCGCAGGCGGACGGCGGGATGGCGACCCTGCTCCCGCAGCCGGGCCCGGGCGGTCCGGCGCGTGGTCTCGCCGAGGTCCCGGCAGGTGCCCGGGTAGGCGCCCGGGGGAGTATGGGGCGCCGAGGGGGCGGCCTGGATCTCCTTCCGCGAGCAGTAGCACTCGTAGGTCAGACCGCGCTCCGCGAGCGCGGCGAGGTGCGCGGCGTAGCGGTCCGTGCGTGCGGACTGGACGAGCACCGGCGGGTCGACGTCCACCCCGAGCGATTCGAGGTCGGCGCGCTGACGCTCGGCGGCACCGTCCTGCACCCGGTCGAGGTCCTCGACCCGCCAGCGGAACACCCGGCCCGTGGTCCGCGCACAGAGGAACGCGAGCACCCCGGTGCGGATGTTGCCGAGGTGGAGGTCGCCGCTCGGGCTCGGCGCATAGCGGCCGGCAGGCGTGCGGGGCGGATCCGGGACGGGGTCGGCGGGGGCCTGCGGAGCGACGGACATGGCGTCCACTGTAGCGTCGGGCGGCGCGGGCGCGGACCCGTCTTTGCCCCGCCGCTGAAGCGGGTGTACGAATGAGGGAATGAGCTCCCACCCGGAACCGCGGCTGACGGACGTCCAGCGGACGGTCCTCGCGATCACCCTCGTCCCGCTCTTCATGTCGCTGCTGAGCGTGTCGATCGTCAATGTCGTGCTGCCGTCGATCGAGACCGGGCTCGGGGCGAGCGCCTCGGGCCTCCAATGGGTGCTCACCGGATACACGCTGGCCTTCGGGGTCGTGCTCGTCGCCGCCGGCCGGGCCGGAGACCTGTTCGGGCGCGCACCGATGTTCGTCGTCGGCGTCGCGCTGTTCGGGCTGTCCTCGCTCGTCGCCGGATTCGCCCCGAACGAGGTCGTCCTCAACATCGCGCGCGTCACCATGGGGATCGGCTCCGGATTCCTCAATCCGCAGACGGTGGGGCTCATCCAGCAGTACTTCCAGGGCGCGCAGCGCGGCCGGGCGTTCGGCATGTTCGGCGCGGTCGTCGGGATCTCCGTGGCGATCGGCCCGGTGCTCGGCGGGGTGCTCGTCGCGCTGCTCGGCGCCGACTGGGGATGGCGCTCCTCGTTCCTCATCAACGTGCCATTCGCCGTCGTGTCGATCCTCTTCGCCGTCCGCTCCCTGCCGGCCTCCGCATGGCGCGCCCTGCCGGATGCCGACGCCGCATCGCCTGACACCCCCGGCGCCCCGGCCGGAGCGGAGGAACCCGCCCCCGGGCCGGCCGCACCCCCGCCGGCGGCACCCGCGGACCGCGCCCCGGCCCGCCGGCTGCCCGACCTCGACCCGGTCGGCATGGCGCTCCTCGCACTCGGCACGCTCGCGGTGATGATCCCCTTCCTCCAGTTCTCCGCCGGACCCTGGGTGTGGTCGATCCTCGGCCTCGGCGTCCTGCTCGTGCTCGCGTGGGTGCGCTGGGAGGCGGCCTACAAGCGGCGCGGGCGCGCACCCATGGTCGACCTCCGGCTGTTCGCCACCCGCTCCTTCGCCAACGGCTCGCTGCTCATCGCCCTCTACTTCATGGGGATGACGAGCGTGTGGGTGGTCGGCGCGATCTTCCTCCAGTCCGGGCTCGGCCGCACCGCGCTCGAAGCCGGGCTCGTCGGGCTGCCCGCTGCGATCCTCTCCGCGTTCTCCTCCGGTATCGCCGGGCGCCACGTGTTCCGGATCGGGCGGCCGATCGTGCTCGGCGGGATCGCGATCCTCCTGGTCGGACTGGTGACGAGCATCCTCGTCGTCGTGCTCCACGACCGCGCCGGCACAAGCATCTGGTGGCTCCTGCTCACCCTGTCCTTCGTCGGGCTCGGCCAGGGGTCGACGATCAGCCCCAACCAGACGCTCACGCTCGCCGACGTCCCGCTGCGCTACGCCGGCTCGGCCGGCGGAGTGCTCCAGACCGGGCAGCGGATCGGCACCGCGATCGGGCTCGCCCTCATCACCGCGGTGTTCTTCGCGGTGCAGGGCCAGGCAGGCTGGACGGCGGCCTTCGTCGCCGCCTACCTCGTCATCATCGCCATCGTCGTCGCCTCCGGCGTCGTCGGGATCGTCGACCAGGTGCAGGCCCGCCGCGCCGGGAGGAGACCCGGCGCGTAGCCCGCGGCGTCGTTCACCTGTCCGAAACCTCGTTATGGTGGTCTGTGGTCAGCCCGGTCTCCCGGGGACCCGCCCACCGGCCGTCGACGATCACGGAGCCCCCATGCACACGAGCACCGCAGCCGACCACGAGGTCCCGTTCGCCGCGACCGCGCCGTGGTCCGCCGTCGTCTTCGACATGGACGGCGTGGTCACCGATACCGCCTCGCTCCATGCCGTGGCCTGGAAGCAGCTGTTCGACACCGCGCTGGCCGACGAGTCGCTCGAGGGCAACGTCGACCGCAGCCCCTTCGACGTCGTCGGCGACTACCGTCGCTACGTCGACGGGCGCCCGCGGGAGGACGGTGTGCGCACCTTCCTCGCCGCGCGCGGTGCAGTGGTCCCCGAGGGCGAGGAGACCGACGACGCGGACCAGCTCACCGTCCACGGGCTCGCCAAGCGCAAGAACGACTGCTTCAACGCGATCCTCGCCGAGGACGGTGTGCGGGTGTTCGACGGCACCATCCGGCTCATCAAGCGCCTGCGCCGCGGCGGCATGCCCACCGCCCTCGTCACCGCGAGCCGCAACGCGCCACTGCTGCTCGAGAACGCGGAGATCACCGACCTGTTCGACGTCATCGTCGACGGGCAGGTCGCCAAGGACCTCGGCCTGCCCGGGAAGCCGGAGCCCGCGACCTTCCTCGAGGCCGCCAACCGGCTCGGCGTCGACGCCGTCGACACCGCCGTGCTCGAGGACGCCGAGGCCGGGGTGCGCGCGGCCCGGGCCGGCGGGTTCGGGCTCGTCGTCGGGATCGCCCGCGACCACAACCGGCAGGCGCTCGAGGCCGCCGGCGCCGACGTCGTCGTCAACGACGTCACCGAGCTCGACCTCGGCGACGTGCGCGACGACCCGTGGGAGCTCTCCTTCGAGGGCGTCGATCCCGAGCACGAGGGCAGGCGCGAGGCGCTCACCACCCTCGCCAACGGCTACATGTCGCTGCGCGGCTCCGCTCCGGAGCGTGCCGCGGACGGCGTGCACTACCCGGGCTCGTACATGTCGGGGATCTTCAACCGCCTGGTCAGCCACGTCAACGACCGCGACATCGAGCACGAGTCGATGGTCAACCTGCCGCGCTGGGCGCTGTGCGACGTCAAGGTCGGCGACGGCCGGTGGTGGTCCGAGGGCGGGCTCGAGGTCGTCGAGGAGAACCGCACGCTGTCGATGGCCACCGGTGTCCTCACCCGCACCGCGGTGCTCGTCGACGACCGGGACCGGCGGCTGCGGATCAAGCAGCAGCGGCTCGTCTCCATGGCCCACCAGCACGTCGCGGCGATGCTCACCGAGATCACCCCGGTGAACCATTCCGGGATGATCTACGTGCGCACCGGCGTCGACACCTCGGTGCTCAACGACAACGTCGCGGAGTACGACCAGCTTGCCAAGCGCCACCTCGTCAACCGGTACAACTCCGTCGCCCAGGACGGCACGCTCATCTGCGAGGTCGAGACCACGCAGAGCCACCTGCGGATCGCGATGGCCCAGCGCACCACCCTGACCCAGGAGCCCACGCACGCCGTCACCACCCAGGTGCCCGAGGTGTCCCATGCCTACTCGGTGTCGACGATCGAGGAGACGCAGGCGATCTACCGCGAGTTCGCGGTGCCCGTGGAGAGCGGGTACGCGGTGAGCGTCGACTCGACGACGGCGGCGGTGAACTCGCGCGACTCCGCGATCACCTCGGTCCGCGGGGGCGCGGTGCACCAGCTCGACTGGCTGCCCGCGATCGGCTTCCACAACCTCCTGCCGGCCCACACGGCGGCCGTGCAGCGGCTGTGGGAGCGTTTCGACGTCGAGGTCGACGCCGATCCGCAGACCCAGCTCATCATCCACCTCCACACCTTCCACCTGCTGCAGTCGCTGTCGCCGCACACCGCCTTCCTCGACGCCGGCACCCCGGCGCGCGGCCTCCACGGCGAGGGGTACCGCGGGCACATCTTCTGGGACGAGCTCTTCATCCTGCCGCTGCTCAATCTGCGGCTGCCGGAGATCTCGAAGTCGCTCCTGCTCTACCGCTGGCGGCGGCTCGACGCCGCCCGCCACCACGCGCGCGAGGCCGGGCTCGCCGGTGCCCTGTTCCCGTGGCAGTCGGGCTCCGACGGCCGCGAGGAGACGCCGATCGAGCTCTACAACCCGCGGTCCAAGCGTTGGATGCCGGACAACTCGCGGCGGCAGTTCCACGTCGGCCTCGCGATCGCCTACAACGCCTGGCAGCACTACCGGGCGACGGCGGACACCGGCTGGCTGGCCGCGCAGGGCGGCGAGCTCCTCATCGAGGTGGTGCGGCTGTTCGCGTCGATGTCGTCCTACGACGCGAGCGACGACCGCTTCCACATCACCGGCGTGATGGGGCCCGACGAGTTCCACGACGGCTATCCGGGCCGGTCCGGCGAGGGCCTCGACGACAACGCCTACACGAACATCATGACCGCCTGGCTGTGCCGCCACGCGGTGGAGATCTTCCGCGTGCTGTCCTCCCACGAGGCCGAGGACCTGATCTTCCGGCTGGGCATCCAACCGGCCGAGATCACCCACTGGGGCCGGCTCGCCGCCCGTCTCGCGGTGCCGTTCAACTCCGACGGGGTGATCAGCCAGTTCGAGGGCTACGACGATCTCAAGGAGCTCGACTGGGCCGCCTACCGCAAGAAGTACGGCAACATCGGCCGGATGGACCTCATCATGGAGTCCGAGGGCGACTCCACGAACAACTACAAGCTGTCCAAGCAGGCCGACGTCACGATGCTCTTCTTCCTCCTCGGTCCTGAGGGCGTCATCAAGGAGCTGCGGCGCATGGGGTACGAGTTCACCCATGAGCAGGTCGTGCAGACGATCGACTACTACGTCGCCCGCTCGACGAACGGCTCCAGCCTGTCCAATGTCGTCAACTCCGGTGTGCTCGCCTCGATCGGGCGCGAGGAGGCGTGGGACGCGTGGAAGCAGGCCGCCGTCGTCGACCTCAACGACACCCAGTGGGGCACCACGCAGGAGGGCATCCACCTCGGCGCGATGTCCGGCACCGTCGACGTCATCGTGCGCGCCTTCGCCGGGGTGCTCATCCGCTTCGACCGGATCGAGTTCTACCCCCGGCTGCCCGCCGCCATGGGCTCGGTGCGGTTCCGCGTGCTGTTCCAGGGGCAGGTCATCGACGTCCGGGTCTACCACGACGAGCTCGTCCTCATGTCGCGATCCCACGAGACCTCCCGCGTCAAGGTCCAGGTGTTCGACGAGCAGCGGTTCCTCGACGGCGGGGCGACGCTCCACTTCGCGCTCGACGGCTGAGACCCAGGGGGTCGGTGACCACCGGTTCCCGCCGTCGGGGGCGCGGTGCCCCGCCTTCTGCGACGGGTGCGGCACGATCCTGTGTCAGTCCTGTCATAAATCCCGGATCGCCGTGAACCGGAGCGGCCGATATGAGACCCTGGACGGGTTCCACGGGCGCAACCATCGTGAGGAGACCACTGCATCGTGCAGACCGACAGCGTCGACACCTCGACCGCAGAGCTCGAGCGGCTCATCCGCTCCGGTCTCATCGACACCCACTTCGCCCCCGTGGTGGACCGCTTCACCGGGGAGCCCGCCGGCTACACCCTGCAGCACCTCGAGCACGGCTCGGAGGACGGCACCGGCAGCGCCTCGGCCCGGCTCCGCGCCGACATCCGCGCCTCCCAGCTGATCGGCGACTTCGACGCCTCGCTGCGCTCGATCGGTCTGCGCGCCGCCGAGGCCGCAGGCCTCCCCACCCACACCCGCCTCTTCCTCCAGGCCGAGCCGGAATCCCTCGTCACCGTCGAGGATCGGACCGACGAGCCCGACCGCTCGGTCATCCTGCAGCTTCACCCGGAGCGGATCGCCGCGAGCCCGGCCGCGGTGCTCCGCTCGGTCCGCCTTGCCCGCTCGCAGGGCTGGGGCATCGGGATGGAGGAGATCGGAGTCGACCTCGCCACCGCGGCGTTCCTGCCGCTCGTCAACCCGTCCGTCGTCACCCTGCATCCCGGGGTCCTCGACATCACCGACACCGCCCACCTCGCCGAGCTCATCCGCCTCCTCCACGCCCACACCGAGCGCACCGGCGGAGTGATCATGGCCACCGGTGTGCGCCACGAGGACGACCTCGAGATGGTCCGCGCCCTCGGGGTGCGGTTCGTCACCGGGCCGCTCTACGGCGGTCCCTCGACCGCGCCGGAGCCGCTGACGAACCCGCCGGAGGATCCGCTCGCCGACCACTTCTCCCGGAACGCCGCGGTGCAGGGCACGCCGTTCTCCGCGACCCGCGCGCTGCGCCGCGATCCGCTCGTCATGGACGAGCCGCTGCTCACCGCGCAGATGCAGTCCCTGCAGCGCCGGGCGCTGGCGAGCGGCGGAGAATCGTCCGTGGTGATCGGTGTGTTCGGGGAGGACCAGGAGCTCATCACCGCGACACGGGAGAACTTCTCCGTGCTCAGCGGCTCGGCCGGCTTCGTCGCCGCGCTGTCCGGCGGGTTCGAGGAGCCGCCGATCCCCGGCGTGCGCTCGGGGATGGTCGACGCCTCCGACCCGCTGCGGCGCGAGTACGCCGTCATCGTCGTCGGTTCCGACTGGTCGGCCATGGTCGCAGCTTCCCGGCGCTCCGATCCGGGGCCCGACGGCCGCGTCGAGTACGACGTCTACGTCACCTCGGAGCGCTACACCTGCGTCGACGCCGCCCGCGGCGTCCTCAGCAGGATCCGGCCGCTCGGCTAGGATCGCCCCATGATCTCCACAGCAGACCTCTACGACGAGCGCGGCGAGGAGCTCGACTCCGTCGCGCTCCAGTTCCTCGACCTCGGCGGGCGGGAGTCCTTCTCCGGCCCGATCCGCACGATCGTGTGCCACCGCGACAACGGGCTCGTCAAGCAGACTCTCAACTCGCCCGGGGACGGCGCAGTGCTCGTGGTCGACGGGGGAGGCTCGCTCGAATCGGCGCTCATGGGCGACCTCATCGCCGCGGCCGCGGTGGAGAACGGCTGGGCCGGCGTCGTCATCCTCGGCGCGGTCCGCGACCGCACCGCGCTGGCTGCGCTCGACCTCGGGGTCAAAGCACTCGGCTCGAACCCGCGCAAGTCGTCGAAGGACGGGGTCGGTGAGGTCGACGTCCCGGTGACGATCGGTGAGGTGCGGCTGGTCCCGGGACGCATGATGTGGGCCGACCCCGACGGCATCCTCGTCGAACGCTGAGCGTGGCGCCCATCTGCTAGCCTGGCGACGGCACGCCCGCCGTGGCGCAGGACACCATCGGTGACCTGTGCGTCGCTCCGCGCGCAGGCTGCACGCCCCTGTAGCTCAGCTGGTCAGAGCAGAGGACTCATAATCCTTTGGTCGCGGGTTCAAGCCCCGCCGGGGGCACCGGTACGGCACACCGAGGTGCCGGGAGAGATCGAGGAGAGCCGACGACATGACAGCACTGAGGTCGCATGCCGAGGTCGACGCGGAGCTCACCGCTCCCGGCGCGCCGTTCGAGACCATCGAGATCGATCGCTCCGGAGTCACCGTGCGCGCCTGGCGCCACGCCCCGCCGAGCCTGCGCGCGATGATCGAGGCCTCACGCGAGCACGGGGACCGGGACATGCTCGTGCTCGGCACCGACCGCCTGAGCTACGCCGAGCACTTCCGCCGTGTGGCCGGGCTCGCGCACGCGCTCGTCGAGGAGTACGGGATCCGCCCGGGGGACCGAGTCGCCATCGCGATGCGCAACTACCCGGAATGGTCGATCGCCTTCTTCGCCGCAGCCTGCGCAGGCGCCGTCGTCGTACCGCTCAACGCCTGGTGGGCCGCCGGTGAGCTCGAGTTCGGGCTGCGCGATTCCGGAGCGCGCGTGCTGCTCGCGGACGACGAGCGCCTCGAGCGCCTCTCCGATGTGCTGCCCGCCCTCGACCTCCCCGTGCTCGTGGCCCGTCCCGCCGGAGAGCTGCCCGCCGGCGCGCGGGACATGGCCGAGGTCCCCGGCGCCGCGGAGCTGCCGGACTGCGAGATCGGTCCGGACGACGGCGCGACGATCTTCTACACCTCCGGCACCACCGGCACCCCCAAGGGGGCCTTCGGCACGCACCGAAACATCTGCGGCAACGTCATGAGCGTGCGGTACGCCGCGGCCCGGGAGCAGCTGCGGCAGGGGAGCAATCTGCGCGAGCTCCTGGCGAACCCGGCGCCCCCGGGGGCGATCCTCGTCGCGGTGCCGTTCTTCCATGCCACCGGCTGCCATGCGGTGCTGCTCGGCGCGGTGAGCCAGGGAGCCACCCTCGTGCTCATGCACAAGTGGGACGCCGGGGTCGCTCTCGAGCTCATGGAGCGCGAACGGGTGACGAGCTTCACCGGCGTGCCGGCGATGCTCACCCAGCTCTACCAGCACCCGGACTTCGCCGACCGCGACCTCAGCAGCCTGACCGGGATCGGCTCCGGGGGAGCGTCGGCCGCTCCCGCGCTCGTCCGCCGGACCACCGAGCTCCTCCCGCAGGCGGCTCCGGGCAACGGGTACGGCCTCACCGAGACCTCCTCGCTCACCACCGCGAACCGCGGGCAGGACTACATCGAGAAGCCCGACAGCGTCGGCCGACCGGTGCCGATCTGCGATGTCGACGTCATCGACCCCGCGACCTGGGAGCCGCTGCCTCCCGGCGAGCTCGGGGAGCTGCGGATCAGGGGAGCCAATGTCGTCACCGGATACTGGAACCGGCCGGAGGCCACCGCCCAGGCGATCGTCGACGGCTGGCTCCACACCGGCGATCTCGCCCGGATCGACGAGGAGGGCTTCGTCTACATCGTCGACCGCGCCAAGGACATGATCATCCGCGGCGGGGAGAACGTCTACTCCGCCGAGGTCGAGGCCGCGATCCACCAGCACCCCGACGTCGCCGACTGCGCGGTTATCGGCATCCCGCACGAGGAGCTCGGTGAGGAGGTCGCCGCCGTCGTGCAGTGCGTGCCCGGCTCGACCCTCTCCGAGGAGGGGCTCCGGGAGTTCCTCGACACCCGGATCGCGAAGTTCAAGATCCCCTCCCACGTCGTCATGCAGCGCAGGGACCTGCCCCGCAACGCCGCCGGCAAGCTCCTCAAACGCGACATCAAGGCCGAGTTCGACACCGCGGCCGGTTGAGAGACGACGCGGCCCCGATGACGGACACCGCACGCGCCGAGGCGCACCCGAACGAACCCCGCTGGGTCGCCGGGATGCCTGAACCGCAGCGCACCCGGATGCGCACCGACATCCGCCGCTGATGCACTGGTCGGCGCTGCCGATCTGGATCGGCGGCATCGTGCTCATGGCCGTCGGCGTCAACCTCGCCGGGGGAGCGGCCCGCGACGTCGGGATGGAGCACCTGCAGCCGGCGATCAACGCGACCTTCGTCGGCTTCCACTTCATCCCCTACGCCTGGGCGTTCGTCACCCGCATGATCCTGTGGCTCGGGGTGTGCGTGGGCTCGATCGGGGTGCTCGGGGTGCTCGCCGGGATCCTCGCGGGCCCGCCGTGGGCGGCCGTCGGTGCGATCGTCGCCGGCCTCGTGCAGGTCACCATCGTCCTCGTCTGGGCCACCGGCCGGCTGCGCGGCGGGGCCCCGCGCCTCGGCCGTCGACCGGCATCCGCCTGAGCACCGCGGGCGCACCCGCCCGGCGCGGGTGCTGGCACCGGCCCTGACCATGCCATACAATGACCGCAGACCTCCGCATATTCGGATCGTAGGGGAAGACGTATCCGAACCGCAGGAGGCAGATATGGATATGACGCAGGGCGTGCTCTTCGTCCACTCAGCACCTCGTGCGCTGTGCCCTCACATCGAGTGGGCAGCGGGCGGGGCCATCGGCGCGCAGGCGAAGTTCGACTGGACGCCGCAGCCGGCCGCACCGGGCATGTTCCGGGCGGAGATCTGCTGGAAGGCGCCCGGCGGCTCCGGCGCGCGCATCGCCTCGGCCCTGCGCGGCTGGGACGGCGTGCGCTACGAGGTCACCGAGGAGCCCTCGGCCGGGATCGACGGCGGCCGCTGGAGCCACACCCCCTCGCTCGGCATCTACCACGCCACCACCGACGCGTTCGGCAACATCGTCGTGCCCGAGGACATCATCCGCTCGGTGCTCGTCCGTGCGGCCGAGCACGGCGAGGACATCGCCGGTGCGATGGAGAAGGCGCTCGGTCAGGCCTGGGACGACGAGCTCGAACCCTTCCGCCACGCCGGTGAGGGCGCCCCGGTGCGCTGGCTCACCAAGGTCGGCTGAACCCGCTCCACCTGCGCCGCCCTGCGTGCGGCGCGCCCCGGCACCCCGATGCCTGTCACCGGTGCCCCTGCCTCCCTCCATGCGAACGGCCGCCTGCCCGCAGACCTGCAGCGGACAGGCGGCCGTTCGGCGCGCCCGGAAGTGCTCTCAGACGCTCTTGACGGCGACGACGGCGTTGTGGCCGCCGAAGCCGAACGAGTTCGTCAGCGCGGCGATCTCACCGGCCGGGAGCTCCTGCGGGGTGTCGCGGGCGATCGTCAGCTCGATCTGCGGATCGACCTGCTCGATGTTGATCGTCGGAGGAGCGGTGCGGTTCTGCACAGCGAGCACGGTGAGCACGGCCTCGACCGCGCCGGCACCGCCGAGCAGGTGGCCCATCATCGACTTCGTGGCCGAGACCATGGCATCGGAGGCGTGCGGGCCGAGCAGGGCGTTGATCGCCAGCGATTCGGGCACGTCGCCCACCGGGGTGGACGTCGCGTGCGCGTTGATGTGGCGGATGTCGGCCGGCTGCAGACCGGCGGTCTCGAGGGCCTGGCGCATCGCGAGGATCGAGCCGCGGCCCTCGGGCTCGCCGGCGGTGATGTGGTACGAGTCGTTCGAGATGCCCCAGCCGCCGATCTCGGCGTAGATCTTCGCGCCGCGGGCCTTCGCGTGCTCTTCGAGCTCGAGCACGAGCGTGCCGGCGCCCTCGCCCATGACGAAGCCGTCGCGGTCGATGTCGTAGGGGCGCGAGGCGGTCTCGGGCGAGTCGGTGCGGCGCGACAGGGCGCGCATCGAGGAGAACGCGGACAGCGTGACGGGCAGGATCGCGGCCTCGGAGCCGCCGGCGATGACGACGTCGGCCTTCCCGGAGCGCAGCTGGTCGAAGGCGTGTCCGATACTCTCCGTGGACGACGCGCAGGCTGACACGATCGTCTGCACGGCTGCGCGGGCGGAGAACTCCATGCCGACGGCGGCAGCGGGTCCGTTGGGCATGAGCATGGGCACGGTGAGCGGCATGACGCGGCGCGAGCCCTCCTCGCGCAGCGTGTCCCAGGCGTTGAGCAGGGTCCAGGCGCCGCCGATCCCGGTGCCCCAGGACACGGCGAGCCGTTCGGGCTCGACCTCGGGGGCGCCGGCGTCCTGCCAGGCCTCCCGGGCGGCGATCAGGGCGAAGCGGCTGTTGGGGTCGAGGCGCTTGGCCTCGACGCGCGTGAGGTTCTCCTCGACGACCGAGGCGTCGATGGGTGCGGCGAAGTCGACGGGGATGCCGTACTTCTCCGACCAGTCGTTGGTGAGGGTGCGTGCACCCGACGTTCCGGCCAGGGCGGCGCGCCAGGTGGCGTCCGCTCCGGTGCCGAGGGGGGTGACGGCACCGAGTCCGGTGACGACAACAGTGGAAGTCATGGTGTGAAACCTCGTCGAATCAGTAGTGCGGTGCCGCGGGGCGACCCGGTGTGTCCGGGGCCGCCCCGCAGCAGGGGACCGTCAGGCCTGCTGGGCCTTGACGATGTAGTCCACGGCGTCCTGGACGGTGACGAGGTCCTTGACGTCGTCGTCCGGGATCTTCACGCTGAACTTCTTCTCGGCGTTGACGACGATGGTCATCATCGAGATCGAGTCGATGTCGAGGTCGTCGGTGAAGGACTTGCTCGGCTCGACGGCCTCAGGAGCCAGTCCGGTCTCCTCGTTGACGATCTCGGCGAGTCCCGAGAGGACTTCGGCTTCGGTGTGTGCCATTTTCCTATCCTTCTTTCTCATGTGGTCCGCCGGCCCGAGGGGGTCGGACGGATTTCGCGTGGAACGTGATTCGACGAGTGTCCCGTCAGAATCCTACGACATCGGCCCTGCCGGGCCGAGGTGCGTCGCCGCCCCACCGGTGCGGGCGGCGTTCCGGTTCAGGGGAGGACGATGACCTGCGCCGCGTAGACGAGGCCGGCGCCGAAGCCGATCTGCAGGGCGAGCCCGCCGTGGAGCTCCGGGTGCTCGCGCAGCAGGCGCTCGGTGGCGAGCGGGATCGAGGCCGCCGAGGTGTTGCCGTTGTCCGCGATGTCGCGGGCGACGACGACGGAGTCGGGCAGCTTGAGCTGCTTGGCGAGCTCGTCGATGATCCGCATGTTCGCCTGGTGCGGGACGAACGCGGCGAGGTCCTGCGACTCGATGCCGGCGACCTCGAGGGCCTCCTTGGCGACCTCGGCCATGTCCCACACGGCCCAGCGGAACACGCTCGGCCCGTCCTGGCGCAGGGTCGGGAACGGGGTCTCGCGGTCGTCGCGCAGGTCGAGGAAGGAGTTCGTCATCCGGATCGTCTCCCAGTTCTCGCCCTTCGAGCCCCACACGCTCTGCGCGATGCCCGGGGTGTCGGAGGAGGTGACGACCACCGCGCCGGCGCCGTCGCCGAGCAGGAAGGAGATCGTGCGATCCGTGGGATCGATGAAGTCGGAGAGCTTCTCCACGCCGATGACGAGGATGTTGTCGAGCGTGCCGGAGCGCACGAGGCCGTCGGCCTGGGCGATCGCGTAGCAGTAGCCGGCGCAGGCCGCGGAGATGTCCCAGGCCGGGACCGGGCCGGTGCCCAGCCGGGTGGTGAGCGCGGAGGCCGCCGACGGCGTGGGCGTGCCGAAGGTCACCGTGGCGATGAGGACGGCGCCGATGTCCTCGGGCTTGAGCCCGGCGTTGGCGATCGCCTCGACCGCGGCCTCCTCGCACATGTCGAGGACGGCGACGTCCTCGCCCGCGCGATGACGGGTGATTATGCCGGTGCGCTGCCGGATCCACTCGTCGGACGAGTCGATCGGGCCGACGAGGTCGGCGTTGGGCACGGCGTGCTCGGCGCGGTAGCCGCCGATGCCGGCGATCCGCGAGAACCGATTGGGTGCCGGGGTCTGCAGTGTGGGCATGGCTCTTCCTCCTTCGTTCACGCCTGGGCGTGGGTCTGCGCGAATGCGCGGGCGGCCTCGAGGTCGTCCGCGGATTTGAGCGCCAGCGTCTCGACGCCCTTCATCGCGCGGCGGGCGAGCCCGGTGAGGGTGCCGCCGGGCACGAGCTCGATGAGACCGGTGGCGCCCATGTCGAGGAGCTGCTGCTGGCACAGGTCCCAGCGCACGGGGCTCGTCACCTGGTCGACGAGCAGCCCGAGGTACTCCGCACCGGAACCCACCGGCCGGCCGTCGGCATTGGTGAGGATGGTGATCTGCGGGTCGTGCACCGTCAGGGTGCCGGCGAGATCCCGCAGCGGCTCCTGCGCGAGGGCCATGTACGCGGTGTGGAAGGCGCCGGCCACCGGCAGCGGGATGACGCGGGCGCGCTCGGGGGCGTTCTCCACCAGCGCGTCGATGTTCTCCAGTGCACCGGCGGCCACGGTCTGCCCGCCGCCGTTGATGTTCGCCGGTGCGAGACCGGCGGCCTCGATCGCGGCGAGCACCTGATCCGGGTCGCCGCCGACCACGGCGGCCATCCCGGTCGGGGCGGCCGCGGAGGCCTCGGCCATGCCGGTGGCGCGCACGCGCACGAACTCCATCGCGGCCTCGGCGTCGAGGATGCCGGCGATCTGCGCGGCGGCGATCTCCCCGACGGAGTGGCCTGCGACCGCCTGCGGGGCGGGCAGGTCGCGCAGGAGCTCGCGGGAGGCGGCGATCGCGGAGGCGACGAGCAGCGGCTGCGCGAGCGCGGTGTCCTTGATCGTCGCGTCGTCGGATTCGGTGCCGTGGAGCCTGAGGTCGATCCCGGAGGCCGCGGACAGCGCATCGATGGATTCGGCGAAGCCGGGGAGCTCGAGCCAGGAGCTGAGGAATCCGGATTTCTGGGCGCCCTGTCCCGGGCAGGCGATGACGAGCACTGGTGAGGGGTCCTCTCGGTCGACGTTCTGGTCCAGCTTAGGTCAGGGGACTGCCGGGCACAGTGGATTTGTGTCCGTTCGACAATTGCCCGGCCTCGGACAGTCGTCCGTACACCAAGGCGATCCGCACGACGAAACCGGCGCGCGCCTCGGTCGGGTCGATGCCGATGAGACCGGTGATCTTCCGCAGCCGGTAGCGCACGGTGTTGGGGTGGACGTGGAGGGCCTTCGCGGTGGTCTCCAGGGAACCGCCGAACTCGAGGTAGGCCGCGACCGTGTCATGGAGCTGCCCGGAGCCCGCACCGAGCGGCTCGTAGAACCGTGAGATGAGTTCGGCGACGGCGCTGCGGTCCCCGGCGATCGCCCGCTCCGGCAGGAGATCGGCGGCGTGGACCGGGCGCGGGGTGGCCGGCCGGGCCGCGGCCGTCCGGAGCGCCCAGACGGCGGCCGAGGCCGAGGTGCCCGCCTCGGCCAGCGAGTCGACCCGGGGTCCGATGATGACCTCCGAGGGGCCGAAGTAGTGGGCGAGCGAGGTCGCGGTGCGGTCGATGTCCTCGACCCCGCCGAGCACGATGAGGAGCCGGTCGTCGTGGACGCCGAGGAGCGCGTCCTCCGCCCACTTCTGGGCGGCCCGTCGGATCTCGTCGATGCTCCGGTGGGCGCTGCGCTTGGGCGCGCGGCCGACGAGCACGTGGACGGCGCCGTCGGAGCGCCAGCCGAACGCCGCGGTGCGGCTGGCGAGCTCGTCGACGGAGTCCCCGCGCACGAGCGCGTCGATGACCATCGCCTCGAGCCGGGCGTCCCAGCTGCCGCGCGCCTCGGCGGCCCGGGCGTAGACGTCCGCGGCGGCGAAGGCGATCTCGCGGGAGTAGATGAGCACGGCCTCCTTGAGGGCGGACTGCTCGGAGGGGCGGGCGAGCTCGGTCACCCGCTCCTCGACGACCTGCACGACGACCCGGAGGAGCTGCAGGGTCTGCTGGAGCGACACCGAGCGCACGAGCTCGCGCGGGGCGGACTTGAAGATGTCGCCGACCACGCGCAGCGGCGTCTGGGGTTTGCGGTACCAGTCGATGAAGGAGGAGATGCCGGAGTTGGCGAGAACGACCACCCAGCCGCGGTCGGCCGAGCTCATCGCCCGGTACCAGGGGAGCTGCGCCTCGATGCGCTGGAGGGTGAGCTTGGAGAGCACGGCCTGTCCGGCCTTGAGCCTGCGGCTGGTCTCGGCGCGCCCGCGGATCGCAGCGGACTGGGCATCGGCGGCTGTCGGCATGATCCCCACTGTAACCGCAGACCGACAACTTTCTTGTGCCCGGACCACAAGACGGGCCGCGGAGGTCTCCCTCCGCGGCCCGTCCTGTGATGCCGCCGGTCGCAGCGAGCAGCGGTGCCGGTCGCTCGTGCCGGTCAGTGCGGTCAGGCGCTGGCGCCCTCCGTCGAGCCGGTGGCGCCGGCCCGCGGATCGTCGAGCTGGTACTTCTTCGCCGCCTCGGCAGCGGTCGACGGGTCGATCTCCCCGGTGTCGGCGAGGCTGATGAGCGCCTGCACGACCACGGAGGGGGCGTCGATGAGGAAGTGGCGGCGGGCCGCCGGGCGGGTGTCGGAGATCGCGTAGCCGTCCGCGCCGAGCGAGGTGAAGTGCCCCGGCACGTACTGGCGGATCATGTCCGGCACGGTGCGGGTGTAGTCGCTCGTCGCGATGATCGGACCGCGCGCCTCGGCGAGCTTCGCGGTGACGAACGGGATCCGCTTCTCCGCGGCCGGATCGAGCAGGCGCTCGTCGTCGCAGGCGAGGCCGTCGCGGCGCAGCTCCTGCCACGAGGTCACCGACCACACGTCGGCGCTCACGCCCCAGTCCTCGGCGAGGAGGCGCTGGGCCTCGACGATCCACGGGACCGCGACGCCGGAGGCGAGCAGCTGGACCTTCGGGCCGTCGAGCTCGGGGCCGTCGGCGAGCTTGTAGATGCCCTTGAGCACACCTTCGACGTCGATGTCCTCCGGCTCCGGCGGCTGCACCATCGGCTCGTTGTACATCGTGATGTAGTACATGACGTTCGGGTCGCGGGAGTCGTCGGGCCCGTACATCCGCTCGATCCCGTCGCGCACGATGTGGCCGATCTCGTAGGCGTAGGCCGGGTCGTAGGAGATGATCGACGGGTACGTCGAGGACAGCACGTGGGAGTGCCCGTCACCGTGCTGCAGGCCCTCGGCCACGAGGGTGGTGCGCCCGGCGGTCGCGCCGAGGATGAACCCGCGGGCCATCTGGTCGCAGGCCGCCCAGAAGGCGTCGCCGGAGCGCTGGAACCCGAACATCGAGTAGAAGATGTAGAACGGGATCAGCGGCTCGCCGTGGGTGGCGTACGAGGTGCCCACCGCGGTGAGCGCGGCGGTCGAGCCGGCCTCGTTGATGCCCATGTGGAGCAGCTGGCCGTCGGTCGCCTCCTTGTAGGCGAGGAACAGGTCGCGGTCGACGGAGACGTAGTTCTGCCCGTGCGGGTTGTAGATCTTGGCCGTCGGGAAGAACGAGTCCATGCCGAAGGTGCGGGCCTCGTCCGGGATGATCGGGACGATCCGCGGGCCCCACTCCTTGTGGCGCATGAGGTCCTTGAGGATCCGCACGAACGCCATGGTGGTGGCGATCTCCTGCTTGCCGGAGCCCTTCTTCGCGCCGGCGAACTCCTTGTCGCCGGGCAGCGCGAGGTCGACGTACTTCGAGCGGCGCTCGGGGGTGAACCCGCCGAGCTCGTGACGGCGATCGAGCAGGTACTTGATCTCCGGTGCGTCCTCACCGGGGTGGTAGTACGGCGGGATCTTCGGGTTCTCCTCGAGGTCCTTGTCGGAGATCGGGATGGAGAAGTGGTCGCGGGCCATCTTGAGGTCCTCGAGGGCCATCTTCTTCATCTGGTGGGTGGCGTTGCGCGCCTCGAAGTGCGGGCCGAGCGAATAGCCCTTGACCGTCTTGACGAGGATCGCGGTCGGCTGACCGGTGTGGTTCATCGCCTGCTGGTACGCGGCGAACACCTTGCGGTAGTCGTGGCCGCCGCGCTTGAGCTGCCAGATCTGCTCGTCGGAGTAGTCCTCGACCATCGCCTTGGTGCGCGGGTCGCGGCCGAAGAAGTTGTCGCGCACGAATCCGCCGGACTCGCCCTTGTACGTCTGGTAGTCGCCGTCGGGGGTGGCGTTCATGAGGTTGACGAGCGCGCCGTCGCGGTCCTTGGCGAGCAGGGCGTCCCATTCGCGACCCCAGATCACCTTGATGACGTTCCAGCCGGCACCGCGGAAGAACGCCTCGAGCTCCTGGATGATCTTGCCGTTGCCACGCACCGGGCCATCGAGGCGCTGGAGGTTGCAGTTGACGACGAAGGTGAGGTTGTCGAGCTCCTCGTAGGCGGCGGTCTGGAGCATGCCGCGGCTCTCCGGCTCGTCCATCTCGCCGTCGCCGAGGAATGCCCAGGTGTGCTGCTGGGAGGTGTCCTTGATGCCGCGGTTGTGGAGGTACTTGTCGAACTGCGCCTGCGCGATCGCGTTCATCGGGCCCAGGCCCATCGACACTGTGGGGTGCTCCCAGAACTCGGGCATGTGCCGCGGGTGGGGGTAGGACGGGATGCCGCCGGGCTTGTCGCCGATGCGGTGGGAGACCTGCTGGCGGAAGCCGTCGAGCTGGTCCTCGCTCAGCCGGCCCTCGAGGTAGGCGCGGGCGTACATGCCGGGGGACGCGTGGCCCTGGTAGAAGATGTGGTCGCCGCCGCCGGGGTGGTCCTTGCCGCGGAAGAAGTGGTTGAGGCCGACCTCGTAGAGGGTGGCGGCGGAGGCGTAGGTCGAGATGTGGCCGCCGACCTCGATCCCGGGTCGCTGGGCGCGGTGGACCATGACAGCGGCGTTCCAGCGGATCCAGCGGCGGAAGCGGCGCTCGACGTCCTCGTCGCCGGGGAACCAGGGCTCGTCGTCGGGCCCGATGGTGTTGACGTAGTCGGTCGCCGTGAGGCTGGGCACGCCGAGGCTCTTCTGGCGGGCGCGCTGGATCAGCCGGAGCATGACGTAGCGGGCCCGGGTCCGGCCGCCGTCATCGACCAGGGAGTCGAGGGACTCGAGCCATTCCTGGGTCTCTTCGGGGTCGATATCGGGAACGTGGCTCGGGAGACCGTTGAGAATCGGTCCGCTGCTCTTGTTGACCACTTCGTGGAGTCCTCTCGGTTCGACGGGGTGCCGTCGGCGGACGGGCGGGAACGTGGGCGCCGGTGCTGGATGAGCGCCGTCGGCCATCTCCGCCTCAGGGGCTCCTCCCAGCCTAGTCCGGTTTCGCCGCCGTGCGTAAGGGTGCGCGTGTGGCGGCGGTCTCCCTCCCGCGGAGCATCCTCTCTGTCCCGCGGCGGGGCACGCACCGGGCGTGTGGACGGTGCGCGGCGGGCGAGCGGCGGGCCGGGGCGGCGTCCCTGAGTATCGATTGTGTGAATTCTGACCGGTGTCCGAGCGATGTATTTGCCCCCACAGCAGTCGGGCGTGGACAATGTGCGCATGAGCACTACGCCTTCCGAGAGGACACTGCACACATCCGAGGCTGACCTCGGGGAACTCAAGGACAGCCTGGGCCTCAAGGCCGGGCAGTACATCCAGGAGCTCGGGTACGACGACGACGTCGACTTCGACCTCCGCGAGGTCATCGAGGCGATCACCGGCGAGGAGATGGCCGACGACGATGTCGACGACGTGTTCGATGTCGTCGTGATGTGGTGGCGCTCGGACGACCCGGACCTCACCGACGCGATCGTCGACGCGCAGACCATGCTCGGCCAGGGCGGCTTCGTGTGGCTGTTCACCCCGAAGGCCGGTCGTCCCGGCCACATCCCGCCGGCCGACATCTCCCATGCGGCGCCGACGGCGGGCATGCACCTGACGAAGACCATCAGCGCCGGACCGGACTGGTCCGGGTTCCGGCTGGTGGGCAAGAAGAACTACAGCTGAGCGCCGGTGCCCGCCCTCGCCGTCGGATCGATCGCGCCGGAGTTCGCGCTGCGATCGCAGTACGGCGAGCCGCTCGAGCTCGCCGCGCTGCGACGCGAGGGGCCGGTGCTCCTCGTGTTCTACCCCTTCGCGTTCTCCGCAGTGTGCGGGGGCGAGATGCATGTGCTCCGGGAGCTCCACGAACACTTCACCGCCGCCGGCATCACCGTGATCGGCGTGTCCGTCGACTCGAAGTACGCCCTGCAGGCGTGGTCTCTGGACATGGGCATCCCGTTCTCCCTCGCGGCGGACTTCTGGCCCCACGGTGAGGTCGCCCGCGCCTACGGCGTGTTCGACGAGGAGCGCGGCATGGCGACGCGCGGCACCTTCCTCATCGGCACGGACGGCACGGTGGAGCAGGTGCTCACGGGCCCGGTGGCCGAGGCGCGCGATTTCACCGTGTTCCTGCCCGCCGGGCCGCCTCCGCCGGATTGATCTCCCGTCGGTGCCGGCTCCGTACCGCGGGGTCCCGCACCCGGTGCAGGCGGCGCCGGCGCACCTCTCCCGCCGGCCGAGCGCTGTCGGCCGTGCACCCCTGTATTCCACGAACCGCTATCCGCTATCCGCAACCGGAAGGACTGATCATGGCAAGCATCTTCACGAAGATCATGGCAGGGGAGATCCCCGGCGCCTTCGTCTACGAGGACGAGAAGTGTGCGGCGTTCCTCGACGTCGCCCCGATGACCGATGGGCACGTGCTCGTGGTCCCGCGCGAGGAGATCGACCACTGGATCGACCTGCCCGAGGACCTCGCCGCGCATCTGTTCGCGGTGGCGCAGAAGATCGGCGTGGCGCAGAGGACGGCGTTCGGCTGCGAGCGGATCGGTGTGATGATCCAGGGCTACGAGGTGCCCCACGTCCACATCCACGTCTGGCCGACGAATGCGATCAAGGACTTCGATCCCGCGAACAAGGGCCCGATGGCCGAGCCCGAGGTGCTCAAGGCCAACGCCGAGCGCATCACCGCCGCCCTCTGACGAGACCTCGATTTCAGAAGGTTCCTGAGAGCTGGAACGCCGTTCTTCGCAATCTCGACGCCGCTCGCCGAGACTGCAATATCTGGTGGAACCGCTCTCAGGAACCTTCGAAAATTGCTGTTTCACGGGGATGAGAAAACCGGCCCGGATCAGCGTTTGTGCTGATCAGAGCCGGTTTCCGGATGGTCGGGATAGCGGGATTCGAACCCACGACCTCCTCGTCCCGAACGAGGCGCGCTACCAAGCTGCGCCATATCCCGATGCGCGAAGCAAGAACAACTATAACCACACCCGGGGGATTCGACCAATTCGGCTCCGTCCCCTTCGCGCGGCCTGTGATCGGTGTCACTCGTCGCGGTGTCCGGGCCGGCGGGCGGCCCGGCTCGAGCGGGTCTGGTCGAGCATGTCTGATAGGAATGGAACGGCCGCACGCAGGGAGTCGAGGTGCAGGGAGGAGCGGGTATGGCATTGACCCCGGAGTCGATCACCGACACCGCGCTCGAGGTGCTCTCCCGGTTCGGCATGGGCGACCTGTCGATGCGCCGGCTCGCCCGGGAGCTCGACGTGCAGCCCTCCGCCCTGTACTGGCATGTGAAGAACAAGCAGGAGCTGTTCGCCCTCGTCGCCCGCCGATTCACCGAGCAGGTGGATACCCGGTGCCCGGCCGCAGCGAAGCCCGCACCGGTGGTCGTCGCCCTCGCCCTGCGCGAGGTGCTCCTGAGCTACCGCGACGGCGCGGAGATCCATCTCCTCGCCTACGCCCTCGAAGCCGAACGCGCCGTGCCCGAGGCGCTGGCCGCCGCCCTCGACGGGCACCGGCTCGCGGCGACCATGGGGTTCGTGCTCGGCCAGGTCGCCGTCGAGCAGAACCGGTCGATGCTCGGAGTCGACGATCCCGACGCCGAGGACACCTTCATCGGCGGCCTGCGCGCTCTCCTCGGCACATGACGAGGGCCGCCCCGGTCGGGGCGGCCCTTGTTCGACCGGTGCTCCGCAGGCGGAGCGGATCTGTTGTCGTCGAGCTCAGTCCTCCTGCTCACCGAACTGCGCCTCGGCGATGGTGCGGAGGGCGGCGAGGTGCCGGGTGAGGGCTGAGCGCCCGTCCTCGGTGATCGCCAGCCAGGTCCGGGGACGCTTGCCGACGAAGCCTTTCGATACCGTGAGGAGCCCGGCCTTCTCGAGAGTCGTCATCTGCCGGGAGAGCACCGAATCGGAGACCCCGAGCGTCTCGCGGATGAGCTTGAACTCCGCGCGCTCCCGGTTCTGCAGTCCGGCGAGCATGGCCAGGCGGGTGGGATGGTTGAGGTCGGGGTGGAGGGCGTCGAGCGTGCCGGCGATGTCGGCCCCCGACGTCGAGTTCTTCGTGTCCATGACGCGGTCTCCTGTTCTGCGACTCAGTCGCGCAGTTCGAGAAGGGCAGCGATCGGCGTGGCGACCCAGATCGCGGCCGCGGCCGCGAACGGCACCCAGCCGAATCCGAGCACTCCGACCGTGGAGACGCCGAGGACCAGGCACAGCGTGGCGAACACGACGAATCCGACGAACCGGAAGGTCGTGCCGCGCTGCCAGCCCTTGGCGTACCGGAAGTAGAGGATGAACGCGGGCACGAGCCAGGCGAGCCCCGCGCCGACCATGAGCGTCCCGCCGGTGGTGGTGCCTGCGACGACCTGGGCCAGGAGCGCGAGCGAGAGGACGGCGCCGAGCACCATCTCGAGGACGACGATCGGCCAGGCGTCGGACTGCTTGGCGCTGCGGGTCGAGGCGTCCGCGCGTTCGACGAGTGCGGCTGCTTCGGCGGGGGAGATGTTCGTGTGCTGGGTGTTCATGGCGGTTCCTCCTGGTGTGGATGTGCTGTTGGAACCACCGTAGCAAATAGTTTCCGGTATGGAAAGTAGTTGCGGAAATGCCACTACTTTTCAGGACGTGAGGACCGCGAGGGCGGCGGCGACATCCTCCTCCGTCGAGTACAGGTGGCAGGACAGCCGGATGCTGCCCCCGCGCACCGCGTGGCTCACCCCTGCCTCGTCCAGCGTGCGGCTCGCTCCGTCGAATCCGTCGAGGGAGAGGATCGGCGAGTCGCCCGGCGGCAGGCCGAGGCCCGCGCGCAGGCGGTTCGCGAGGCCGACCGCGTGGGCGCGCACGGCCTCGAGGTCGAGGGAGGCGAGCCAGGGGAGCGCGACCCCGGCACCCACGTGGCTCAGCCACGCCGGCGAGGCGTCGAAGCGCCGGGCGTCCGCGTGGAGTTCGGGTGTCAGGCCGTACATCGAGCCCTGGAGGTCGGCGCCGGCGTACCAGTTCGCCGCGAGCGGCCTGATGCCCGCCGCGGTGGCGGGTCGGAGCGCCATCCAGGCGGCTCCGCGGGGGCTCAGCAGCCATTTGTAGCCGGCGCACACCACGGCATCCGCCCAGTCGAGATGCAGGGGCATCCACCCGGCCGTCTGCGTGACGTCGAGCAGCACGCGGGTGCCGGCGCGCTCCGTCGCCTCCCGCAGGCCGTCGAGGTCGATCATTGCGCCGTCCGTGGACTGGGTCACGCTCACCGCCACCCAGTCGTAGCCCGGGGCGGCCCCCGGCAGCTCGGCGAGCGGTCGGGAGTCCACGACGACGCCTCGGGGGCGGTGGACGACGAACGGGTAGGTCACGCTGGTGAACTCGTCGTCGGCGACGAGCACCCGGGCCCCGTCCGGCACCGCTGCGGCGACGAGCCCGATGAGCGCCGAGGCGCTGCCGCCGATCGTCACGCTGCTCACCGGCACCCCGATGAGATCGGCGTACCCCTGGAGCGCGGCCGCGACGGGAGGGTCGTACTCTGCGACCGTCGTGCGTCCCTGCGCCCAGCGCTCGAGTGCCGTCCTCATCGCCTCCGCGACGCGGCCCGGCGGAATACCGATGCTCGCGGTGTTGAGGTATCCGGTCGGAATGTCGACGGTCTCTCCCCAGCTGTGACGCATGCCACTGGGCCCTAGCATCCGAGGCTCAGCCGCGCTCCCATTCCGCGCGCGGCCCGGGCACCGCGAACATGAGCGGGTGGAGCGCTGGCACGTCACCGTCCCGCGCCCGCTCCGCGCAGGCCTCGGCGTGCGCGGGGCTGCGGATGCTGAGCTTGGCCAGCAGGTGGTCCCACTCGAACGCGATCTGCCCCTCGGCGACCTCGATGGTGCCGTCCCACGCGTCGTCGACGATGAGGCCGCGGTTGAAGGTGTAACCGCGGGCATCCGCCTCGGCGGCGAGCCCGGAGAGGTAGGCGCCGATCGCGGCGACCGGCGCGTCGAGCTCGCGGAAGCGCACGAGCTGCGGGTGGCTGCGGTACCCACGGGTCTGCCCGCGCAGCACCTTCTGGGCGAGCAGCGTCTCCCGCCAGCAGGCGATGAGCCCCTGCCGGTCGAGGTGGGAGGGGTGGAGCGACCAGATGCGCACAGGACCCGCGCTCAGCCGGTGGGCGCGGTCTCGTCGAACAGGATGACCTGCCGGACCGCCCGTCCGTCGGCGAGGGTGTCGAGGGCGGCGTTGATGTCGGCGAGCCCGATGTGCCCGGAGATCAGCTCGCCCACCGGGAGCCGCCCGTCGCGCCAGAGCCCTTCGTAGACGGGGATGTCCCGGGCCGGCACCGCGGAGCCCAGATAGGAGCCGATGATCGTGCGCGCCTCGGCGGTGAGGGTGAGCGGCGCGATCGAGGACCGGGCATCGGGGGAGGGCAGGCCCACCGTGACCGTCGTGCCGCCCACCCCGGTGAGCCGCACGGCGGTCTCGAAGGCCTTGGGGTGGCCGGCGGCCTCGATGACGACCGGGGCGCGCACCTCGGCGTCCTCCGCCTCCTCGGGTGTGTGGACGGCGTCCGCGCCGAGCTCGGTGGCGCGGTCGAGCTTGTCGCGGTTCGCATCGACCCCGATGACCTTCCCCCGGCCCAGGGACACGGCGGTGATGAGCGCGGCCATCCCGACCCCGCCGAGGCCGACGACGATGACGTCGTCACCCTCGGCCGGGTCGCCGGCGTTGATCACAGCGCCGCCGCCGGTGAGCACGGCGCAGCCGAGCACGGCCGCGATGTCCGCGGGCACATCGTCGCCGACGGGCACCACGGAGGTGCGGTGGAGGACTGCATGGGTGGCGAAGCCGGACACGCCGAGGTGGTGGAGGACGTCCTCGTCGCCGCGGTGGAGGCGGATGTGGTCGCCGACGAGGTGTCCGGCGTTGTTCGCCGCGGTGCCGGGGGTGCAGGGGAGCTTGCCGTCGGTGCGGCAGTTCGCGCACTCCCCGCAGCGCGGCAGGAACACCGTGCTGACCTGCTGGCCGGGGGCGAGGTCGGTGACGGCCGACCCGACCTCCTCGACGATCCCGGACGCCTCGTGCCCGAGCAGCATGGGGACGGGGCGGACGCGGTTGCCGTCGACCACGGACAGGTCCGAGTGGCACAGGCCGGCGGCGCGGATCCGGATGCGCACCTCCTCGGGTCCGGGCGGATCGAGCTCGAGCTCCTGGACCCGCAGCGGTGCGGACTCGGCGTAGGGGCGCGCGGCCCCGATCTCCTCGAGGACAGCTCCGGTGATCTTCATCCTGGCTCCTTCTCCTGTGTGCCGCCGCGTGGGGGCGGATGCGTCGTCGTGCATCCGACGCTACCGGTTCGCGGGCGCCGACGGCAGGGGCACCCACCGACCGGTGGATGCCCCCTCCGTCCCGTCCTCTCGGCGGGGCGACGCGTCATCAGGTGTGCTGAGGACTCCCACGCCCCACGGTGACATCACTCGGGGTGCGGTCCGCGCGCCTCGGGAGCGGGTGTGCGCCGTGGAGCACGCTCGCAGCAAGACCCGTGCAGGCGCCGAGCAGGAGCAGGCCTGAGAGGTAGGTCGCCCACTCGGTGAAGTTGCCGCCGACGAACTCGACGAGGACGAACGCGATGAGCACCGGGCCGGCCCAGCGCGGCGCGGTGCCGGAGCGGAGGTGGGCGATGCCGAGGAGCACCAGGCCCACCACCGTGCAGATCAGGCCGGCCATCATGAATGGCATCAGCGGCAGGTAGGACTCGAGCCGGCCGGCGGCCGCGAGGTTGGCGGTGGGGTCGGCGGCCAGCGCGTGGCGCGCCATCTCGACCCCGCAGAACACGGTGTGGCCGAAGCCGCCGAGGATGGCGAGTGCACCGCCGATCGACGCCAGCCCGGGGGTGGCCGGATGGAGCCAGACCGCGACTCCGACGAAGGCGATCATGAAGGCGAGCTGGCTGAGGGTGAGCGCCAGGACGGCGATCGGGGCGGTGGCGCCGGCGTCGGCGATCACGAGCAGGCTGTTCTGGGGGTCGACGGCGCTGTCGGGGAGGAGCAGTGTCCAGACGATCGACAAGGCTGCGAAGAGGACGAGGCTGATGGCGACGAGAAGTCGAAGTTTTCTGTTCATGTCTCCAGCACACCACCGCAGAGCGCGCCCGGCATCGGCCCCGGGTCGTGCCCGGTGTCCTCCGCGGGATGAGCCTGAGGCTGCTCGATGTCACCCATGGTTGACTCCCGCGGCGGCCTGCCCGTGCAGCACCGAGATCCGCGCGGACCGCCTCGGCGCCGGGAACGCCACCAGGGAGGGCCCGGGGAGCAGTGAGCACCACTGTTGTATGGTCCGAAGATTGTCATCCGTGGGATGATGCCACGGGTGCCCGACCGGCCTACCGTGAATATATGGAGCGGCACCGGTCCAGGATCGTCGATCTCATGATCGCCCTCGCTGTGCTCGTGGTCGGCCTGCTGGAGGTCTGGGTCCCGTTCGTCTCCCGTGAGGGGGACGGAAATCTGTGGCTGTCCTCGGCGCAGGTCGTCATCGTGGCGGCGGCCATGGTGGTGCGCCGCACCCGTCCGCTCATCGCCGCCGGGGTGGCCCTCATCCTGTTCAGCGGTCTGCACATCGCCGGGGTGACCTACCTGCTGTTCTACGGACAGTTCGTCCCGATGGTGCTGACGACCTTCGCCGTGGCGCGCCACGGAAAGGGGCGGGAACCCTACCTCGGAGCGGCGCTGATCATCGGCACCATGCTCGTCGGCGACCTGCTCGTGCCGGAGCTGCAGGTCCCTGACGAGATCGTCTTCCACTGGAGCGTACTGTTCGGCGCCTATGCCCTGGGACCTGGCAGCGGGTGATGGCGAACCAGGCCGCGCTGGCGCGGCAGCAGGCGATCGACGCCCAGGTTCAGGCCGCGGCCCGGACCGCACAGGCGAATCTCGGGGAGCGCACCCGGATGGCGCGCGAGCTGCACGACGTGGTGGCCCATGCGATGAGTGTGATCGTCGTCCAGGCGGGAGCGGCCCAGCTCGTCAGCGACGACGAGGACGAGGTGCGTCGTTCGCTCGAGACGATCCGGCTCACCGGGGCCGAGGCGCTGGGGGAGATGCGGCGGTTCGTCACGATGCTCCGGGATCAGGACGAGACCGCTCTGCGCGTGCCGCAGCCGGGACTGGCCGCGGTCACGCAGCTCGTCGACGACGCTCGCGACAGTGGGCTCCCGGTCACCCTCGCGGTGCACGGCACTCCAAGGGGCCTGCCGGCGGGGATCGACCTCGCGGCCTCTCGGATCGTCCAGGAGGCGCTGACCAACGTCCGGCGGCACGCGACGGGTGCAGCGGCGGTCGAGGTGACCGTCGATCATGCGGAGGACGGGCTGCACCTGGGGGTGCGCGATGACGGGATCCCCGTGGCCGGGACGACCGGTTCGGACCACGGCCTGATCGGGATGCGCGAACGGGTCGAGCTCTACGGCGGATCCCTGCGCGCCGGCCCGGCGGATCCGCGCGGCTTCCTCGGAGAAGCCGTCCTGCCGGTGGAGCGATCGTGACCACCTCGGTGCTCATCGTCGACGACCAGGAGCTGCTCCGGGCGGGATTCCGGCTGATCCTCGAGAAGTCGGGGTTCGACGTCGTCGGGGAGGCCGCCGATGGGTCGAGGCCATCGAGCGGGCGAGGGCGCTGTCCCCGGACGTCGTGCTCATGGACATCCGGATGCCGCGCCTGGACGGGATCGAGGCCACCCGCCGGATCGTGGCGCAGCTCCCCGCGACCAGGGTGCTCGTGCTCACCACCTTCGATCTCGACGAGTACGTCTACGACGCCGTGCGGGCAGGAGCGTCCGGTTTCGTGCTCAAGGACCTGCGCCCGGCCGACCTCGTCCGGGCCGTCGAGATCGTCGCGACCGGCGAGTCGATGCTCGCCCCGCAGGTCACCCGACGACTGCTCGAACAGTTCGCACCGCCGCCGTCGCAGGCAGTGGCGCTGCCCGTGTTGACGGACCGCGAGACGGAGGTGCTCACGCTCATCGCGGCGGGGAGGTCGAACACCGAGATCGCCGGTCTCCTCTTCCTCAGCGAGGCGACGGTGAAGACCTACGTCTCGCGGCTGCTCGCCAAGCTCGGCCTGCGCGACCGGGTGCAGATCGCCGTCCTGGCCTACGAGAGCGGACTCGTGCTGCCCGGATCGGGGTGACCGGCGGTGTGAGTGCGGGACGCCGATGTCCCGCCGCCCGGGAAGGCGATCCACTCCGACCAGGTCACGGCCGCACCTACATAGCGCGGCCGCTCGAGCCGCCAGTCGCGGGCGACTGTGGAGCGTGCCGGGGCTACACCGGGAGTCCACGCCTGCGCCGCCGCGCGCGGTTGGCGAGCGCGGCCGCGGTGCCGAGGAATACGAGCGCGGTGACGACCCAGACCGCGCGGATCCCGAGGGCCAGGTAGCACAGGCCTCCGAGCACCGCTCCGAGGGCGAGCGAGAGCCAGAGAAGGAAGTACCCGAGCCAGGCGGAATGGGCACCGCCGAAGAAGGCGCCGACGAATCGCTGCGACATCTTCACCAGGGTGCCTGTCATGTAGGTCAGAGAGATCGCGACCTCGCCGTCGCGTTCGAAGATGCTGTTCATCGAGCCCACGGTGAAGGACAGGCTGAGCACCGCGGGCAGATCGTGCCCGGCGAGGACCAGGGCCGAGGCGATCATCGCCGTGAGGCAGACGAAGAGGAGGACGAGCTCACGCGGTCGGGTGGGCGGCAGGTGGCGGTGGGCGAGTCGACTGACGAGTGAGCCGATCATCACACCGAGGAGGAACAGGGCCATCACCCCGGCCGCCCGTCCCACCACGTCCCAGCCGCCCTCGACAGCAGCTGCGGTCATTCGGGTGGTGTTGCCGGACATGAAGGAGAGGAAGAACCCGCCGAGGTAGAGGAAGCCGAGCGCGTCGATGAACCCGGTGATCGACGACAGGTACCACGCGAGCACACGTTCGCCGAGACGGTACCCCTCCAACGACGTGTGCCCTTCCTGCCGATATGTGGTGGGCCCAGAGGGACTCGAACCCCCGACCCTCTCGGTGTAAACGAGATGCTCTAGCCAACTGAGCTATAGGCCCCGACCGCTGTCCGCGCGCATCCGGGAACCGAAGGAATCGGTCCCGGTCAGCCCGCGCTGACAGCGGAATCAGTATGCCACACCGCCGACGGCGCTGCAGGGCGACGACACGGCCGCCCGGCGGCACCGGGTGCCGCCGCCGTCCGACCCCGCCGGCTTCCTTTCCCACCATCGCCTCGGTCATCCCGGCAGCGCATCGGTGGACAGGGCGCCGTAGACCACGGTGTCCGTCCACTCGCCCTTGCTCCACCAGTTCTGCCGGAGGTGCGCCTCGCGCGTCATTCCGATCCGCTCAGCCAGCCGCGCCGAGGCGGTGTTCCGGGCATCCATCTGCGCGGCCACCCGGTGCAGGCCGTAGGTCTCGAACCCGGCCCGGAGCAGCGCCCCGGCGGCTTCGGCGGCGAAACCCCGCGCGCCGTGCCTAGGGTCGAGCACCCAGCCGATCTCCGCCACCGGGAGCTCCTCCTCGGTGAGCCACAGGGCGACGTCGCCGATGACCCGTCCCTCGTGCTCGATGACGAGGGCGAGCGCCCGCGCCGCGGTCTCCAGCCCGGTGCGCCGGGTGAGCGACTGCGACTGCTCGGCCGCGTACTCCGGCGTCCACGGCTCCTCGAGCAGGTGCACCGCGACCTCGGGCCGGGAGTAGTAGGCGAGCAGCGAAGCGGCGTCGTCGAGGCGGTGCGGGCGGAGCGTGAGCCGCGGAGTGCACAGAGGCAGGGGCAGGGAATCCATGCCGGTCAGCCTAACGACTCACCCTCGTACCCTCCTCCGGGAACTCTTGTGCTCGGTTCACCACGCAGTGCATCCGGCACCGCGTCCGATCGAGCACCCGGCGCGTTGGCCTCCCACAGCTCGCGCGCGCGGCGGGCCACCGCATCGCGGATCGGGGTGGGGGAGAGCACCTCGACGCCGGGGACCTGGAGCAGCTGGGAGACGGCGATCGCTTGCGTCTCCATCGGCAGCTCGACCACGACCCGCGCTGCGGGAGCGCCAGTAACGCCGTCCACCGCATCATCTGTCACCGCATCGGCCTCCGCTGCCTCGAGCGCCGCCGAGGCGCCCGCCCCCGGGACGGCGTGCCGCAGAGCGGGCAGCGCGGACCGGTCCACCGCGACCCGCACGGTGATGCCGTCCAGGCCCCGTTCGAAGGCCGTCCGGGCCTGCGCCCAGTGCTGGGCCAGGGAGAATCCGGCGGGCCGCCATGCGGGCGCCTCCACCACCCGTGCGCCTGCGATCCGGGACACCCGGTAGGTGCGCAGCGCCCTGCGGTGCGCGGCGACGAGGTACCAGCGATCGGTCTTGAGGACCAGGCCGAGGGGATCGATGAGGCGCGACACGGCAGCGGCCCCACGCCGGTACAGCATCCGCAGGCGCCGCCCGGTCCAGACGGCCCGGGACACCGCGGCGAGCGCCGGCGGCTCCTCGGCCTCGGTGAACCACGCCGCGGCGTCGACGAGCACCCGCTGCTCGATGTGGTCGGCGACGTGCCCGTCCGCACTGGGTGGGTCGAGTTCCCCGCGCAGCCGGAGGCGGGCCGCCCGGTGCTCCCCGGCGAGGCCGAGCTCCCGCGCTGCGGTCTCCCCGAGGAGCAGTGCGGTGATCTCCTGCTGCGGCATCCCGGTGATCGGGGACGACCAGCCCTCGACGATCCCGACGCCGCCGGCCGGACCGGTGCGCGTCCACACCGGCACCCCCATCGCCTGCAGCTCGGCGAGGTCGCGCTGCACTGTCCGCCCGGACACCCCGTGGCGCTCGGCGAGCACCCCCACGCTCGTGGTGCGCAGGCGCGAGAGATCCATGATGAGCGACAGCAGCCGGGTTGAGCGCATGCGCGAAGCCTAGGCCATTCACGACACGGTCTGTCGGGAATGGCTGGGACGTTGGAACCATGGACGAGACGAGCTCACCCCAGGAATCCCGCACCCCCGCACCCGGTACCGCCGGACCCGGCACCAGTGCACCCACCAACGCGCGCCCGCTCACCGGGCGGATCGCGCTCGTCACCGGAGCCACCCGTGGTGCCGGCCGCGCGATCGCCCGGGAGCTCGCCGCCGCCGGGGCTGAGGTCCACTGCACCGGGCGCTCCGCGCCCGGCGACCTATCCGACTACGACCGGCAGGAGACCGTCGAGGAGACGGCGGAGCTCATCCGCGCCGCCGGGGGCACCGCGCATGCCGCGGTCGTCGACCACCGGGACATCGCACAGGTGACCGCGCTCCTCGACCGGATCGAGGACATGCACGGGCGCCTCGACATCCTCATCAACGACATCGGGGGAGAGGCCTACGTCGAGTTCGACACCCCGCTGTGGGAGTACGAATTCGACCGCGGGATGCGGCTGTTCGAGACCGGGTACCTCACCCACCTCATCACCAGCCGCTGCGCTCTCGGCCTGCTCATCCGGAATTCCGGCGGTCTCGTCGTCGAGGTCACCGACGGCACGCGGGAGTACAACGCCGAGCACTTCCGCTCCACGGTGTTCCTCGACCTCACCAAGACCGCCGTGGACCGGCTGGCGTTCGCCGAGGGCCACGAGCTCCGGCCCCACGGCTGCACCGCGGTGTCGGTGACGCCGGGCTGGCTGCGATCGGAGATGATGCTCGACCATTTCGGCGTCACCGAGGACACCTGGGCGGCCGCCGCCGCAGCGAACCGCGGGCGCACCGACGTCGTGCCGCCCTACGAGTTCGGGATCTCGGAGACCCCGGCGCTGCTGGCCCGGGGGATCGCAGCCCTGGCCGCGGACCCCGAGCGCGCCCGGTGGAACACGCGATCGACGAGCTCCTTCGAGCTCGCCGGGCACTACGGGCTCACCGACGTCGACGGCTCCCGCCCGGACACGTGGCGCTTCATGGCAGCCTTCGAGACGCTGCCGGTCGAGTCGATCGAGACCGACGAGTTCCGCTGAGCCGGGTCAGCGAGCGGCGTCCTCGGTGACGAGCGGATAGACGCCGTTCTCGTCGTGGACCTCGTGGCCGGTCACGGGCGGATTGAAGACACAGGCCATGCGCAGCTCGGTCTCCGCGCGGACGGTGTGCTTCTCGTGCCCGTCGAGCAGGTACATCGTCCCGTCGCGGAGTTCGTGCACCTCGCCCGTCTCCTCGTTCGTCAGGGTGCCCGTCCCCTGGACGCAGTACACGGCCTCGATGTGGTTCTGGTAGTGGAACGTCGAGGTGGTGCCGGCGTAGATCACGGTGTCGTGGAGGGAGAAACCCACCCCGTCGCGGGCGAGCACCATGCGGCGACTGCGCCAGGTCTCGGACGTGACGTCCTGGTCGGTCCCGTTGAGATCGTCACGATCGACGATGAGCATCGTCCTCCTCTTTCGGTGGGAGCGACGGCAGCGCGGCCGCCGCAGATGGCACCTCCCACGCTGACGGAACCGGCCGACGACGTCAAGGAACGAAGGGTGCTGTCAGGAACGAACGGTGCTGCCAGGAACGGGTGACGAGCACGGCACCGGTTCCCCGCAGCTCGACCCCGCCGGTTCGAGCTCCCGGCCGCCTCAGCCGGTGCGCAGCGTGCGCTTGAGGATCTTGCCCGCGGAGTTCTTCGGCAGCTCGGAGACGAAGTGGACCGCCTTGGGCACCTTGAAGCCGGCGAGCCGGCCCTTGACGTGCTCGATGACCTGCGCCTCGGTGAGGGAGTCGTCCTTGGGCACGACATAGGCGGTGATCGCCTCGATCCACTTCTCGTCGGGCATCCCGATGACGGCGACCTCGGCGACGGAGTCGAGTTCGAAGATCGCGTCCTCGACCTGCCGGCTCGCGACGAGCACCCCGCCGGTGTTGATGACGTCCTTGACCCGGTCGATGACCTCGACGTACCCCTCGGCGTCCTGGATCACGAGGTCGCCGGAGTGGAACCAGCCGTCGCGGAACGCCTCCTCCGTGGCCTCGGGCTTGTTCCAGTAGCCCTCGCACAGCTGCGGGGAGCGGTAGAGGATCTCGCCCTGCTCGCCCGGTCCCACGTCCACGCCGGAGGGGTCGACGACGCGGGTCTCGGCGAACAGCACCGGGCGTCCGGCCGAGCCCAGCCGATCCTGGTGCTCCTCGGGCCTCAGCACCGTGGCGAGCGGGCCCATCTCGGACTGCCCGAAGCAGTTGTAGAAGCCGAGCTCGGGGAGGTGGGCGACGAGCTTGTGGAGCACGGGCCCGGGCATGATCGACGCCCCGTAGTATGCCTTGCGCAGGCTCGTGAGGTCCCGGGTCGCGAAGTCCGGGTGGTTGACGAGCGCGACCCACACGGTCGGAGCGGCGAAGAAGGTGTTGATGCGCTCGGCCTCGATGAGCTCGAGCAGCTCGCCGGGCACGGGGGCCGGCACGATGATGTTGAGCGCGCCCTTGATGAGCCCCGGGATGAGAAAGACGTGCATCTGCGCCGAATGGTAGAGCGGCAGCGCATGGACCTGCCGGTCGGAGGCATCGAAGTCGAGGACGTCGAGGCAGCTCATGTACTGGTGCATGAGCGCGCGGTGCGTCATCACCGCTCCCTTGGGCAGCGAGGTCGTGCCCGAGGTGTAGAGCAGCTGGGCGACGTCGGTGTCGGTGACGTCGAACTCGCCCATCGCCTCCGGAGCGACGTCCGGGGCCTGGACGGTGTCGAGGAGGTCCTCGAAGTCCGCTCGCAGCGCTGCGCGACCGGCCTCGGTGGCGTCGACATCGGCGGCCATCGCGGCGTCCGAGATCACCAGGCGAGCCCCGGAGTTGTCGAGGATGTACTCGAGCTCGTCGGTCTTGAGCTGGTAGTTCACCGGCACGTGGATGAGGCCGGCGCGCACGGTGGCGAAAAAGACGAGGGCGTAGAGGTCGGAGTTCCTGCCGTACGCGGCCACCCGGTCACCGTGCTCGAGCCCCTGGGCGAGCAGATGCCGGGCGAGCGCGGTCACCGCGGTGTCGAGCTCGGCGTAGGTCCACGTGCGGTCCGCGAAGACGAGGGCGGTCCGTTCGGGGGTGCGGCGGGCGGTGCGGCGGAGGAGGTCGGCGATGGTGCTGGATCGCAGCGCTGGGATCGAGTTCATGGCACCACCCTAATGTGCGCCGCGCCATCCTCCCAGGGCTGTCCGCTCTCCGAACGGCACCGTGCACCGCGCACCGGCACACCGCCTCGGCGGCGGGTGGGCGTGTACTACGGTGGCACCATGAGCACCGCGACCGTGAGAACGATCATGCACCTGTGCGAGCAGCTGTGGCCGGCGGCCTACGCCGAGAGCTGGGACACCGTGGGGCTCGCCGTGGGCGACCCGGATGCTCCCGTGCGCAGCATCCTGCTCGCTCTCGATCCCGTCGACGCCGTCGTCGCCGAGGCGGTCGACGGCGGGTACGACATGCTCATCACGCACCACCCGCTGCTGCTGCGCGGGGTCACCTCCGTCAATGCCGGCACCCTCAAGGGCGGTGCGGTCCATGCCCTGATCCGCGCCGGCGTCGCCCAGTTCAACGCGCACACGAACGCGGACTCCGCGCTCGGCGGGGTCTCCGACGTGCTCGCCGAATCCCTCGGCCTCACCGATACGGCTCCGCTGGCCCCCACCGCCGAGGCGCCCGCCGGGGTGGGCATCGGCAGGGTCGGCACCCTGTCTGCGGTGCAGACCGTGGAGGACCTCGCCCGCCGACTCGCAGAGGTGCTCGATCCGACCGTGACCGGAGTGCGGATCGCCGGAGACCCTGCGGCCGAGGTGACACGGGTCGCGGTGCTCGGCGGCGCAGGCGACTCGCTGTTCGACGCTGTGCGCGCCTCCGGCGCCGAGGTCTACATCACCTCCGACCTGCGCCACCACCCGGCCAGCGAGGCCCGGGACACCGCACACCGGACCGACGACACCCCGCACCTCATCGACATCTCCCACTGGGCGGCCGAGGCGCTGTGGCTCGATCGGGCCGCCGACCAGCTCGCGACCGCGGCCGAGGACGCCGGATGCGCCCTCGACATCACCGTGTCGCGCACCCGCACCGACCCGTGGACGCTGCGCATCGACCAGCCGCTCGATGAACCGGGCGCCACCCGTCCCGCACCGCTCGGGCCCGGGGCCGCCGACCCGTCCGCTCCGACCGAGGACTGAGAATGCCGCTCACCGACACCGAACACCGCGCCCTCCTCGACTGGATCGATCTGTCCGCCCGCCTGCGGAAGAACGTCCACGCCGCGAAGCAGACCGAGCTCCTCGAACAGCTGCGCGGGCTCGCCGCCGAGCACAAGGCCAACGCCGAGCGCATCGCCGCCCTCGAGGCGACCCGCACCGCGGAGTCCGAGCGCGCTACCGCGCTCGAGACCGACGTCGCCGCCCGCGGGGCGACGATCGAGCGGATGGAGTCCCGCCTGGCCTCGGGTGAGGGGCTGACCTCCCGCGACCTCGTGGCGCTCCAGGGCGACATCGAGACCGCGAAGACCGCGCGGGAGACGGTCGAGGAGGACCAGCTCACCTCGCTCGGCACGGTCGAGGAGCAGGACGCGGAGATCCGGGACCTGCGGCAGGAGGGCGCGGCGATCGCCGCCCGCGGCAAGGACCTCCAGGCCGAGCGCAAGGCACGCGCCGAGGAGCTCGCCGCCGAGGCCGCGGAGCTCGAAGCCGAGCGCGCCGGCACGGCGGAGAAGCTCCCGGCCGACATCCGGCAGCGGCTGAGCGCGAAGGAGACCGCGGGCCAGATCGGTGCCGCAGTGCTCGCTCACGGCACCTGCGGCGCCTGCGGCGACGAGCTCAGCGGCGTCGCCCGCGATGCGCTCTCCGGTTCCGAGCCCGGCACGGTCGTCGAATGCGACTCCTGCGAGACGCTCCTCGTCACGCCGCTGGGCTGACGGCACGGACCAGCTGGACGGCCGCGGTGCGAAGCGCCGGTTCCGGAGCCACCTCAGTGCGGTTCTGGCACTCAACAGCCACTGCAGTGCGGTTACTCGCTGGTATCCGCACCGGACTGCACCCGGAACCCGCCGTCGTCCGGAGGCCCGCCCCGCTCCGGCGCCTCAGCCGGGCAGGATGATGTCGAGCCGGGCCGGCTGCCGGCCCTGTGGGGGAGTGAACTCGACCGCGTGGTACCGCTTCGCCGCCGTGACGAGGCCGCGGAAGTCCTCCGGCAGCGCGGCCCGGGAGCGCAGCAGGCGGCCGACGAGCTCTCCGCGCGTGTGCTTGGCGTTGTGCGAGACCACGGTGCGCCGGCCCCGGGACTCGGTGTACACGTCGACGACGGCGGTGCGCTCCGGCGGGCCCGGCCACGACTTCCGGTACTCCGTCGAGCGGCAGTCGAGGACGAGCTGCCCGGCGAACTCGTCATCCAGCACCGGTGTGAGGCGGGTGCGCCACCAGGTGGAGAGCACCTGGCCGGAGAGCCGGGTCTTCATCGACAGGCGGTAGGCGGGGATCGGGTCGAGTGCGGCGACGATCCCGAACAACGCCGAGGATACCCAGACGTGCCCGAGCCGGGCACGCGCCGTCGGGGTGAGCCGGCCGAGCGCCGAGTAGAGCACTCCGGAGTAGGTGTCGAGCGCCGGCGCGCAGGGGATCTCGGTGAGCCGCGTGTTGCGGGCGACGTCCTCGGCGATGCCCGCCCCGACGCCCAGCCGGTCGAGCGCATCCGGGGCGGCGGACACCTCGGCGAGCGCGTCGAGCACCTCGGCGCGGGCGCCGGTGAGCTCCGGCAGGCTGAGCGCGACGAGGTCGAGGCGCGGTCCGGTCGCGGCGGGCGTCTTGCCCTCGGAGGGCGGGAGGAGGATGATCACGGTCCACCATCCTAGAGGCCGCCCAGCCGCCCCCTGACCCGGGGTTATGGTCAGCGAGGACGGCGTGGCCCGGGCTCGGGCCGCCTGCGACTACACTGGGTGATCGAGGACAGGTCGCCGGACGGTCGCGGCAGCGGGAACGCTGACGAGGAACGTCCGGGCTCCGCAGAGCACAGCGGTGGGTAACACCCACCCGGGGCGACCCGCGGGCACGTGCAACAGAGAGCAGACCGCCTGCCTGCCTGGTGCAGGCCGGTAAGGGTGAAACGGTGGTGTAAGAGACCACCAGGGTTCCGGGTGACCGGAATCGCTGGGTAAACCCCGCTGGGAGCAAGATCAGACAGACAGCGTCCGAGGGCTGCTCGCCCGAGCTGTCGGGTGGATCGCTCGAGGCCGTCGGCAACGGCGGCCCTAGACAGATGACCGTCGAACGGTGTCCGGGCAACCGGCCCGTGGACAGAACCCGGCGTACAGGCGGCCTGTCCTCACCCCTTGTGCTTGCGCACCTTCGCCCGGCCCCCGTTGGCCGCGAGATACGCCGCACCCACCGTGCCGGCGTCGTTGCGGAGCTCGGCCGGCACGATCTCCGCGCGCAGCCGAAGCAGCGGCAGGAACTGCTCGTGGCTCTTCGAGATCCCACCGCCGACGATGAACAGGTCCGGGGTGAAGAGCATCTCGAGCATCGAGTAGTACTGCTGCAGACGCTGCGCCCACTCGGCGTACTCGAGCCCCTCGCGGACCTTGACGGATTCCGCCGCCTGCGTCTCCGCATCCGCCCCGTTCATCTCGAGGTGACCGAGCTCGGTGAACGGCACGAGCACCGCATCGTGGAACAGCGCGGTGCCGATCCCCGTGCCGAGCGTCGTCATGATCACCGTCTGCTTGCGGTGGCCCCGCCCGGCGCCGAAGGTCATCTCAGCCAATCCGGCGGCATCGGCGTCGTTCATGACGAAGCAGCTGCGGCCGGTGGCCCGGGTGATCGCCTCGGGCAGGTGCTCGCCGATCCAGCTCTGGTCGAGGTTCGGGCAGAACAGCACCGTGCCCTCCTTGACGACGCCGGGGAAGGCGACGCCGAGCGGCAGCCGGGCGAGCGCCGCGGCGTCCGGCACGACCTTCTTGCGCACGGCCTTGTCGACCACCTGGTCGACGGCATCGGCCACCGCACCCACGACCGCCTCCGGGGTGGCGGGCTTGGGGGTGAGCACGCGCACGCGCTTGAACGGCAGGGTGCCGTCGACGAGGGACACGAGGCCGACCTTGATCCCGGTGCCGCCGATGTCGATGCCGATGCCGTAGGGGGTGTCGGAGTGGAGGAAGTCGGTCATGATCCGCCTTTCGGGGAACGGGTCGGGCTCGTGGGGCGGCGTCAGGCCGCCGGGCCGTGGAAGATCGCGGTGGACTCGTCGGGCAGGGTGAGGATGTCGGCACCGGATTCGGTGACGACGAGGGTGTGCTCGAACTGTGCGGAGCGCTTCCGGTCGGCGGTGACGATGGTCCAGTCGTCGTCCCAGGACTCCCACTTCTCGGTGCCGAGATTGAGCATCGGCTCGATGGTGAACACCATGCCCGGCTCCATGACCTCGTTGTGGGCCGGCGCGGCGTCGTAGTGGGGGACGATGAGGCCGGAGTGGAACTCGCGGCCCACCCCGTGCCCGGTGTAGTCGCGCACGACGCCGTATCCGAACCGTCCGGCGTACTTCTCGATGACGCGGCCGATGACGTTGATCTCGCGTCCCGGCTTCACCGCCTTGATCCCGCGCATCGTGGCCTCGTACGTGCGCTCGACGAGCAGCCGGGACTCCTCGTCGACCTCGCCGACGCAGAAGGTGTAGTTCGTGTCCCCGTGCATCCCGTCCTTGTACGCGGTGATGTCGAGATTGATGATGTCCCCGTCCTGCAGGACGGTGGAATCCGGGATGCCGTGGCAGATCACCTCGTTGATCGAGGTGCAGATCGACTTGGGGAAGCCGCGGTAGTCGAGGCAGGACGGGTAGGCGCCGTGGTCGCAGAGGTACTCGTGGGCGATCCGGTCGAGCTCGTCGGTGGTGACGCCGGGGACGATGGCGCGACCGGCTTCGGCGAGCGCGTTGCCGGCGATCCGGCCGGCCGCCCGGATGCGCTCGATCTCCTCCGGCGTGTAGTGGTCCCCGCCGCGTCCCTCGTCCGGCACCGCACGGCCCACGTACTCCGGACGCGGGATGTCGGCGGGGACGCTGCGGACGGGGGAGACGGTTCCTGGTGTGAGGGTGCCCAGCGGCGCGTGTGATGTCATGATGCGGCCAGTCTAATCGGCGTCCGGCCCGGTCCGCAGTCCGCGGTGCGGGACTAGGATGGAGGTTCCCGAGGAGGTCGCATGAGCACACCGCTGTCCGGTCTGGGCGACGGTCTGGGGGACGTCGTCGTGATGACGAGCGCGCCCCAGCAGATCGCCGACCACATCATGTCCTCGATCGCCGTCGGCGCCCTCCCGGTGGGTTCGGCGCTGCCGCCGGAGCGTGAGCTCGCCGCGGCGATGCAGGTGTCACGGTCCTCCGTCCGCGCGGCCCTCGACCGGCTCGAGCGCGGCGGCTTCATCGTGCGCCGGCGCGGGCGGGGCGGCGGCACCTTCGTCGCCGAATGGGACTCCCGGGCACTGGCCGGGATCGAGGACCGCCTGCAGGAGTTCCACCGCACCCGCATCGACCTGCTCGACGCGCGCGCCGTGGTCCAGAACCGGGCCGCGCTGCTCGCCGCGCAGCGGCGCACCGCGGCCGAGGCCGAGGAGATCGCCGGGCTCGCCGAGGCCTACGCCGCCCAGGCCGATGCCGCGGGGGCCCGGCTCGCCGACGCCCGCTTCCACCACGCCGTGGCCCTCGCCGGGCACAACCCGGAGATCGTGCGGATCGTCACCGATCTCGACCGGCGGATCAACACCGGCTTCCGCCACGATCCGTTCTCGCCGGAGCTCTTCGCCCGCGCCTGCGCCGACCACTCGGCGATCGTCGAGGCGATCCGCGACGGCGACGGCCCTGCCGCCGGCCGGCTGTGCGAGGAGCACTTCCGGGCGACGACGATGATGGCCGGCTGACGGCCCGCTCCCGCGCGAGCACGCCGGCGGCCCGCCCGCTCTCGGCTGCTCACAGGGGCGCCCGCGCACGCCGGCGGCCCGGGAGCCGAAGCTCTCCGGGCCGCCGCTGGGCGCAGCCAGAGGGCCGTGCTCAGGCGTCGATCGCCTCGGCCGGCGTGATGTGCTCGAGACCGAACGCCTCGGCGACGTTCTCGTTCGTCACCTTCCCGGCCTGGACGTTGAGGCCGCGGGCGAGCGCCGGGTCGGCCACCAGCGCCTCGCGCCAGCCGGACCTCGCGATCCGGGCGGCGTAGGGCATGACCGCGTTCGTCAGGGCCTTGGTCGCGGTGTTCGGCACCGCGCCGGGCATGTTCGCCACGCAGTAGTAGACCGAGTCGTGCACCGGGAACGTCGGATCGTCGTGGGTCGTGGGCTTCGAGTTCTCGAAGCAGCCGCCCTGGTCGATCGCGATGTCGACGAGCACGGAACCGCGCCGCATGCCCTGCACCATCTCATCGGTGACGAGCTTGGGGGCGCGCTTGCCGGGGATGAGCACGGAGCCGATGACGAGGTCGGAGGTCTCGAGGGCACGGGCGATCTCGTAGGGGTTCGACACCGTGGTCTGCAGGCTCGCACCGTAGATCTCGTCGAGGTGACGCAGCCGCTGGGCGTTGATGTCGATGATCTCGACCTCGGCGCCCATCCCCATGGCGATGCGGGCGGCGTTCGTGCCGGCGACTCCGGCGCCGATCACGGTGACGCGGCCGCGGCGGACCCCGGGCACGCCGGCGAGCAGGATGCCGCGACCGCCGTTGGCCTTGAGGAGCGTGTGGGCTCCGACCTGGGTCGACAGCCGGCCGGCGATCTCCGACATCGGGGCGAGCAGCGGCAGACCGCCGCCCTCGGGCTGCACCGTCTCATAGGCGATCGCCGTGGTGCCGGCCTCGCGCAGAGCAGTGGTGAGCGGCTCGTCGGCGGCGAGGTGGAGGTAGGTGAAGAGGATGAGGTCCTCGCGCAGGTGGCCGTACTCCTCGGCGATGGGCTCCTTGACCTTGAGCACCATCTCACCGGCCTGCCAGACCTCGGCGGGATCCTCGATGATCTCCGCGCCGGCCTCCCGGTACTCCTCGTCGCTGATCGAGGAGCCGATGCCGGCGCCGGCCTGGACGACGACGGTGTTGCCGCCCTCGACGAGCGTGTGGACGCCTGCGGGGGTGATGGCCACGCGGTTCTCGTTGTTCTTGATCTCTGTCGGGACGGCGACCTTCATCGATTCTCTCCCTCGGGGGTGGCGGCGTACGCCGCCGGGGTATCGGGTCACCACACTGTACGCCCCTAAAGGTCGGCCGAGCAAACCTTTAGACGGTGGGACGGGGACGCGGCCCGGCACGGCGGTAAGGTGGGAGCGGAACCCGCCAACCGCGTGCGGACCGGGGGCGCAGCCGCCCCACCGCACCCCCGCAGCCGAAGGAGACCCGAGATGTCGGACGCGAACACCGATGCCGGTGCAGAGAAGTTCTGGTACAACACCAAGACGAACCAGGTGGAGAAGGGGCGCGCGAGCGCGTGGGAGAACCGGATGGGCCCCTACGACACCGCCGAGGAGGCGCAGAACGCGCTGTCCCGGGCCGCGGAGAACACCGCGGACTGGGAGTCCGAGGACCGGGACTGGAAGTCCTGATGGGATCCATGAACCGCCAGCAGGAGTTCGTGCTCCGCACCGTCGAGGACCGCGACGTCCGGTTCATCCGGCTGTGGTTCTCCGACGTGCTCGGCCAGCTCAAGTCCGTCGCCATCGTCCCGGCGGAGCTCGAGGGCGCATTCGGCGAGGGCATCGGGTTCGACGGCAGCTCCGTCGAGGGCTTCTCCCGGGTGTTCGAGTCCGACATGGTCCTGCGCCCCGACCCCTCGACCTTCTCGCTCCTGCCGTGGCGCGGGGAGTCGGAGCCCACCGGCCGCATGTTCTGCGACATCTACTCGCCCGACGGCCATCCCGCGGCATCCGATGCCCGCAACGTGCTGCGCCGGACCATGGATCGGGCGGGTGAGCGCGGCTTCACCTTCTACGTCCACCCTGAGATCGAGTTCTACCTCTTCGAATCCGGGGAGCTCGGCGGCCGCCCGCCGGTGCCCGTCGACACCGCCGGCTACTTCGACCACGTCAACGGCGGGACCGCCAACGACTTCCGCCGGACCGCCGTGCAGACGCTCGAGGCGATGGGGATCTCCGTCGAGTTCTCCCACCACGAGGCCGGCCCCGGCCAGAACGAGATCGATCTGCGCTATGCCGACGGCCTCACCATGGCCGACAACGTCATGACCTTCCGGGCCCTCGTCAAGGAGGTGGCGCTGCAGCAGGGCGTCTACGCATCCTTCATGCCCAAGCCGCTCGCCGACCGGCCCGGCAACGGCATGCACACGCACATGTCGCTGTTCGAGGGGGAGAGCAACGCCTTCTACGAGCCGGCAGGGGAGTACCAGCTCTCGCAGACCGGCCGCCGGTTCGTCGCCGGCCTGCTCCGCCACGCCGCGGAGATCAGTGCCGTGACCAACCAGTACGTCAACTCCTACAAGCGGATCTGGACCGGCCACGAGGCGCCGAGCTACATCTGCTGGGGCCACCGGAACCGCTCTGCGCTGATCCGGGTGCCGCAGTACAAGTCCGGGAAGTCCTCGTCGGCGCGCATCGAGTATCGCGGCATCGACTCCTCCGCCAACCCGTACCTCGCCTACTCCGTCATGCTCGCCGCCGGGCTCAAGGGGATCGAGGAGGGCTACGAGCTCCCCGAGGAGGCGGAGGACAACGTGTGGACGCTCAGCGACAACGAGCGCCGCGCCATGGGCATCGAGGCGCTGCCGGCGAGCCTCGACGAGGCGCTGGCACGGATGGAGGACAGCGAACTCGTCGCCGAGACCCTGGGCGAGGAGGTGTTCGACTTCTTCCTCCGCAACAAGCGCGAGGAGTGGAACGACTACCGTGCGCAGGTCACCGAGTACGAGCTCGGCCGGCACTTCACCGCACCCTGATGCGCACGCGACGCGGCGACCCGGCGCGCTCGGGCGGGGCGGGGACGTCCGCCCGGGCCCAGCGGTTCATGGGCGAGGCGGACGAGCTCCTCGGGGCCGAGGTGCTCGCCGGCCCCGCCGTCGCCGGCCTGCTCAGTGCGGCGGCGGATCCCGACGCCGCCGCGCTCGGCGTCCTCCGGGTCGTCGAGGCGGTGGCCCGCGAGGGGGAGGGGGATCGGCTGCGTGCCGCCCTCGCCGGGTCCCCGGCCTTCCTGTCCCGTCTCATCCTGCTCGCCGGCGCCTCGGAGGCGAGCATCGATCACCTCGTGCGCTGGCCGGACTCGGTGTTCGTGCTCAACGGCGAGGACACCCACCTCATCGTCGGCTCCGAGGACGCCGCACCGGACGCGCTGCGGCGGACGCTGTTCACCGCCGTCGGCGCTGATCCGGATGCCGAGCTCCCGACCGCGACGATGACGGGGGAGGAGGCCGTGGCCGCGCTGCGCCGCCGCTACCGCGACCTGCTCGTCCAGGTCACCGTCGACGACCTCGCCGCCCTCGAGCCGACATCGATCGTCGAATCCGTCACCGCGCTGCTGAGCGACCTCGCCGCCGGGGTGATCGACGCCGGTCTGACGATCGCCCGCGCGGAGACCGAGGACGCCGACACCGCCTCGCTCGCCGTCATCGGGATGGGCAAGTGCGGGGCGCGCGAGCTCAACTACGTCAGCGACGTCGACGTCGTGTTCTGCTACGCCGCGCGCGGCGAGGCCCCCGACGACACCGCAGCCCGGGCCGCGACCCGCCTGGCGCTGCGGCTCGTCGAGATCATCAGCGGCTCCGCGGCCGAGCCCGCGCTGTGGGAGCTCGATGCCGCGCTCCGCCCGGAGGGCAAGGCCGGACCGCTCGTGCGCAAGCTCGAGGAGTTCGACCACTACTACGCCGAGGTCGCCCACAACTGGGAGTTCCAGGCCCTGCTCAAGGCCCGCCCGATCGCCGGCGACGCCTCACTCGGCGCCGCCTGGTACGACACCCTCAACCCCTACGTGTGGACCGCCTCCGGCCGCGATGGGTTCATCGAACAGGTCCGCGCGATGCGGGTGCGGGTCGTCGACCTCATCCCCAAGAAGGAGACCGAGCGGCAGATCAAGCTCGGCCCCGGCGGGCTGCGCGATGTCGAGTTCTCCGCCCAGCTCCTCCAGCTCGTCCACGGTCTCGCCGACGACCGGATCCGCGTCCCCACCACCCTGCGGGTGCTCGCCGCGCTCGGCGAGACCGGGTACATCGCCTCCGCCGATGCCGCCGATCTCGCCGAGGCCTACCGCTTCATGCGGGTCGTCGAGCACCGGCTGCAGATCCCCCGCATGCAGCGCACCGCCCTGCTGCCCGACCAGGAGTCGAAGCTGCGCACGCTCGCGCGCAGCGTGTACGCGCTCGGCGACCGCTCGGAGGGGCGTCTGGCCGACGACCGCACCGCCCACAGCAAGCGGGTGCGCGGCCTGCACGAACAGATCTTCTACCGCCCGATCCTCGAGGCCGCCGCGGGGCAGGACGCGCTCACCGCGATGTCCGCCGAGGCCGCTCGAGCCCGCCTGGCCGCGTTCGGGTACCGGGGCACGAAGGCCGCGATGGGCCACATCGCCGCCCTGACCTCCGGGGTGAGCCGCGCCGCCGTCGTGCACCGCCAGGTGCTGCCCGCGCTCCTCGACTGGTTCTCCGAGGGCGTCGACCCCGATGCCGGCCTGCTCGCGTTCCGGCGGCTCTCGGAGTCCCTGTCCGGGTCGAACTGGTACCTCAAGCTGCTCCGCGACTCCGGGGTCGCCGCGCGGTCCATGGCACAGGTGCTCTCCCTGTCGGAGTTCGCCACCGGCCTCCTGCTCCACAATCCCGCGGCCGCCGCCTGGCTCGACGATCAGGAGCGCCTGCAGCCGCGCAGCGTGGACTCGCTGCGCCAGGAGGCCGCCGGTCTCCTCGAGCGGCACGGCGCCGAGGCGGTCGAGCCGATCCGTGCGCTCTACAGCCGCGAGGTGCTCCGCACGGCGCTGGGCGACGTGCTCGACGCCGTCGAGCTCCCCGCGATCCCCGGCATCCTCTCCCAGCTCATGGAGATCACGATCGACGCCGCGCTGTCCGCCGTGCGCGCCGGGCTCGACGCCGAGGCCGATGTCCCCGACTACGAGTTCGCGGTGATCGCGATGGGCCGGCTCGGCGGGGCGGAGATCGGCTACTTCTCCGATGCCGACGTGATGTTCGTCCACCGTCCGCTGGTGGACGACCTCGACTCCGAGGCCTCGGGGCGTCTGACGGCGCACGTGAAGAAGGTGGCGCTGGCGCTCACCTCCGCGCTCGGCGGCACCGGATCCGCGAGCCTCGAGATCGACATCGACGCCGACCTCCGGCCCGAGGGCAAGTCCGGCCCGCTCGTCCGCGGACTCGAGTCGTACCGCCGCTACTATGCCAAGTGGTCGGAGCCCTGGGAGGCGCAGGCGCTCCTGCGCGCCCGCCCGATCGCCGGTTCGGGAGAGCTGCGCGAGGCGTTCGACGCGCTCATCGACCCCCTGCGCTATCCCGGCGAGGTCCCGGTGTCATCGCTGCGGCAGATGCGCCGGCTCAAGGCCCGGATGGAGAGCGAGCGGCTGCCGCGCGGGGCGGACCCCAAGCGGCACATCAAGCTCGGCCGCGGCGGGCTGTCCGACGTCGAATGGACGGTGCAGCTCCTGCAGCTCCGCCATGCGGCGGATCATCCCGGCCTGCGGACCACCTCGACGCTCGGGGCGCTCCACGCCGCGGTGGATGCCGGGCTCGCGGGGGAGGACGATGCGCGGACGCTCGAGACCGCCTGGTCGATGGCGACCGCGCTGCGGTCGGCGGTGATGCTGTTCCGCGGCCGCACCGCCGCTGCGCTGCCCGCCGACCACACCGAACTCGAGGCCGCCGCCCGACTCATGGGCTACCGGCCGGGCAGCGCGCAGCGGCTCGCGGAGGAGTACCTCGGGGCGACCCGGCGTGCGCGCAAGGTCATGGAGCGGCTGTTCTACGAGTTCGACTGAGCCGCACTCAGGGGTGGGGCCGCACCACACTCAGGGGAAGGGCCGCACTCAGGGATGGAGTCGCGGGGCGTCGTCGAACGGGTCGTCGTTGACGGTGTGGTTCTTCGGCACGACCGTGAGCCCGCTGTCGGTGACGGTGAAGCCGCGTCGCCGGTCGACCTCGGGGAACAGCCCCACGGTCTCGCCGGGCGGCACCACCGAGTTCTTGTCGAGGATCGCCCGGTGCACCCGCGCGCCGCGGTCGATCCGCACATTGTCCATGGCGACCGAGGCGGACACCGCCGCGAGCGAGTCGACGGTCACCCCCTGGGAGATCACCGAACCCTCGACGTAGCCGCCGGAGATCACGACGCCGGGGGAGACGATCGAATCGACGGCGCGACCGGGCTGGTGGTCGATGTCGTGGACGAACTTCGCCGGCGGCAGCACCGTGTGGCGGGTGTAGATCGGCCAGCGCATGTTGTACAGGTCGAACGACGGGACCGGGGCGATGAGGTCCATGTGGGCGTCGTAGAACGAGTCGATCGTCCCGACGTCCCGCCAGTAGCCGTGATCCTTGCTCCCGGACCCGGGGATGACGTTGTTCGCGAAGTCGTACACGCCGGCCTCGCCGCGGGACACGAACGAGGGGATGATGTCCCCGCCCATGTCGTGGGAGGAGGAGTCGTCCTTGGAATCGGAGACGACCGCGTCGATGAGCGCCTGCGCATCGAACACGTAGTTGCCCATCGAGGCGAGGAACTCGCCGGGGGAGTCGGGCAGGCCGGGGGTCGAGGCCGGCTTCTCGACGAAGGCGGAGATCCGGCTCGGGTCGTCCTCGACGGTCTCGATGACCCCGAACTGCTTGGACAGGGCCACCGGCTGCCGGACGCCGGCGACGGTCGCGGGCAGGCCGGATTCCAGGTGGGCGTCGATCATCTGCCGGAAGTCCATCCGGTACACGTGGTCAGCGCCGAGCACCGCGACGATGTCGGGCTTGGCGTCGAAGATCAGGTTGAGGCTCTGGAAGATCGCGTCGGCGCTGCCCTGGAACCAGCGCTTGCCCACCCGCTGCTGGGCGGGCACGGAGGCGATGTAGTTGCCGAGCAGGGAGGAGAACCGCCAGGTCTCGGAGATGTGCCGGTCGAGCGAGTGCGACTTGTACTGCGTGAGCACGACGACCTCGCGCAGGCCGGAGTTCACGAGGTTCGACAGGACGAAGTCGATGAGCCGGTAGCTGCCGGCGAACGGGACTGCGGGCTTGGCGCGGTCATAGGTCAGCGGCTGCAGTCGCTTGCCCTCGCCACCGGCGAGGACGATGGACAGTACGCGGGGATCCGACATTCGCAGTCCTTCTCCGATGGAGGTCGAGCGGGCACTTCTCACTCTATTCGCTCGCCCCGCCCACGCCAACACTCCCTGTGACCTGCGGTTCGCCCGCAAGCGCACCCCACAGCGAACGCCCTGCGCTCCGGCGCCGCTCACGCCCGCAGGTGGTCCGTGATTAGATTGGGGCGTGCGTACAGACATCGTGTCCAAGGAATTCCCGCCCGAGGTCTACGGCGGTGCCGGCGTCCACGTCGCCGAGCTCAGCGCCGTCCTCGCGATGCTCATCGACGTGCGCGTCCACGCCTTCGGCGACCGGCGCGACATCCCTTATGCCACCGGCTACCCAGAGCTGTCGGCGCTGGCCGACCAGAATGCCGCGATCCGCACGCTCGGCGTCGACCTGTCGATGATCGCCGGGATCGCCGGGGCCGACCTCGTGCACTCCCACACCTGGTACGCGAACATGGCCGGCCACCTCGCCTCCCTCATGTACGACATCCCGCACGTGCTGTCCGCGCACTCCCTCGAGCCCCTGCGGCCGTGGAAGGCCGAGCAGCTCGGCGGCGGCTACGCGATCTCCTCGTGGGCCGAGCGCACCGCCTACGAGCACTCCGCCGGCGTCATCGCCGTGTCCGAGGGCATGAAGCGCGACATCCTGCGCGTCTACCCGCAGATCGACCCCGGGAAGGTGCGCGTCGTCTACAACGGCATCGACTCGAGCGCCTGGCAGCCGAACGAGGACACCGCGGTGCTCGACGAGTACGGCATCGACCCGCGGCGTCCGAGCGTCGTGTTCGTCGGCCGGGTGACCCGGCAGAAGGGCCTGCCCTACCTGCTGCGCGCCGTCGCCCTGCTGCCCGAGGACGTCCAGGTGGTGCTCTGCGCAGGCGCACCGGACACCCCGGAGATCGCCCAGGAGGTGGCCGGGCTCGTCGCCGAGCTGCAGGAGACCCGCTCCGGCGTCGTCTTCATCGACACCGTGCTGCCGCGGGAGAAGCTCACCCAGCTCCTCACACACGCGACGACCTTCGTGTGCCCGAGCGTCTACGAGCCGCTCGGCATCGTCAACCTCGAGGCGATGGCCTGCGGCGCGCCGGTCGTGGGCACCGCGACCGGAGGGATCCCCGAGGTCGTGCTCGACGGCGACACCGGGATCATCGTGCCCATCGATCAGCTCGACGACGGGACCGGCACCCCGAAGGATCCCGAGGCGTTCGTCCGGGACCTCGCCGAGGGCCTCACCCGCATGGTCTCCGACCCCGACCGCGCCCGCGAGATGGGCAGGCGGGGCCGGCAGCGTGCCGTCGACACCTTCTCCTGGGAGCAGATCGGCCGTGAGACCGTGCAGGTGTACGAGTCCCTGCTGCGCTGACGATGCGGGCGCGGCTGCGGGAATCGGCGAGCTCGTTCCGGGGCCGCACCCTCCTCGTCGTGCTCTTCACGATCTTCGCCGGCCTGCTCATCGCCGGCGGCCTGAGCTTCGCGTCCAGGCCAAGAGCGCCTCCGACCGGGCGAACAACGAGCTCGACGACGAGATCGCCGACCTCCGCACCCTCTCCGCGGCCGGCGACGCCGAGGGCGTGCCCTTCGAATCGCTCACCGAGCTGCTCTACGCCGCGATGACCGCCGACGTGCCGGGCGCGCACGAATCCTTCGCCGCGATGATCGACGGCGAGATCGTGTACGTGCCGGCCGGGGAGCGCACCGTCGACATCACCCATCCGGCGCTGCTGGCAGAGATCGAGAGCCGCAGGACCCCTGACCGGACCGTCACCACCGACGTGTCCTACGAGTCCGAGCTCATGCGGGTGGCGATCGTCCCGGTCACCGTGCCCGGCGACGAGTCGCAGGGCTACTTCATCATCGCCTACGACCTCGGACGGTTCTACGACGAGGTCGCACAGGGCGCCTGGATCTACGCCGGGGTCAGTCTGTTCACGCTCCTCCTCGTCGGGGTGCTCGGCGCCGGGGTGATGGCGCGGATGCTGCGTCCGGTACACGAGATCAACGAGGTCGCCGGGAGGGCCGACGCGAACGATCTCAGCGCGCGCGTCGCGGTGACCGGCACCGGCGACGAGATCGACCGGCTGGGCGCGAACTTCAATTCGATGCTCGACCGGGTGCAGGACGGGATCGAGGAGCAGCGGCGCTTCCTGTCCGACGCCGGGCACGAGCTCAAGACGCCGCTGACGATCATCCGCGGCAACCTCGAGGTCGTCGACGAGACCGATCCGGCCGACGTCGTCGAGACCCGTGACCTCGTGCTCGACGAGGTCGACCGGATGAGCCGCATCGTCGCCGACCTCTCGCTCCTCGCCGCAGCCGGGCACGCCGACTTCATCCGGATCGGCCCGGAGTCTGCGGCGTCGATCGTCAGCGAGGTCGCCGCGAAGGCCTCGAGCCTGGGCCCGCAGCGATTCACCGTCGCCACCTCCGTCGATCAGGAGATGGTCATCGACCGGCAGCGGATCGCGCAGGCCCTGCTCCAGCTGTGCCGCAACGCGGTGAACCACACCCCGCCGGAATCGAGCGTGGTGATCTCGGCTGCGGCCACCTCGTCCCCGGCCACCCACCCCGAGGCCGGGCCGGCGGTGCTGTTCCGCGTGGCCGACGACGGCCCCGGCATCCCGTACGAGGAGCAGCCGCACATCTTCGACCGGTTCCGCCGCGGATCCGGCAGCGGCGGCACCGAGGGCTCCGGCCTCGGGCTCGCGATCGTCGCCGCGATCGCCCACGCGCACGGCGGCTGGGTCGACCTCGAGTCCCGGCCCGGACACGGCGCCGCATTCACCATCGTCATCCCCCGCACCCCCTGGAGAACGGAGCCGGCACCATGGCACACATCCTGATCGCCGAGGACGAGGCGAACATCGCCCGCTTCATCGCCAAGGGCCTGACGAAGGCCGGGCACACCTCCGACGTCGCCGCCGACGGCATGTTCGCCCTCCAGTCCGCGCTCCACGGGGCGTACGATCTCATCGTGCTCGACGTCGGGCTGCCGACGATCGACGGCTTCGCGATCCTCGCCGCGCTGCGGGAGTCGAAGAACACCACGCCGGTCATCATGTGCACCGCACGGACCTCGAGCGAGGACACCGTGCACGGTCTCACCGGGGGAGCCGACGACTACCTGGCGAAGCCGTTCCAGGTCTCCGAGCTCGTCGCACGGGTGGAGCTCCGCCTGCGCGACCACCAGTAGCACCGGGCGGAGGCGGCGCCGGCGGCGGAGGCGCTCCCCCTGCGTGCCGGGGCGATCGAGCTCGATGCGCACGCCCGCACCGCGATGGTCGGGGATCGGCGGGTGGACCTGTCGGCCCGGGAGTTCATGCTCGCGGAGCTCTTCGTCACCCATGCCGGCACGGTGCTCTCGCGCGACCAGATCCTCGAGCGGGTGTGGGGGCCCGACTCCGACGGCCGGTCGAACGTCGTCGAGGTCTACGTGCGGTACCTGCGCCAGAAGTTCGGCGCGGAATCGATCGAGACGGTGCGCGGCCTGGGCTACCGGATGCTTCAGGATCCGCCGGTCGGCTGAGGAGCCCGCGTGACCCGGACACCGGCCCCGGGCCGCACCGGGGCGGATGAGAGATTTCTCCTACGCGACTCATCCGCGGCTCATCCCTGGCCGGGACCATGGAGACATTCGTAGGAGGAAGGCGGAACCCGTGCGCACCCTGATCACCATCGGCGCCCTGATGCTCGCCCTCATGGCCGGGATCGGGCTGTGGGTGACGGATTCGATGTCCCCGACGGATTCCCAGAGCGAACCGATCGTCGGCAACTCGCAGGACGCCGGTGCAGGGGAGACCGAGGCCGCCGAGGGCGCGGAGGGGGAGGCCGGTCTCGACCCCTCGGAATCCGCGGCACCCCCGGCGGGCGAGGCCGAGCGGCCGGAGTTCCAGGTCGAGCGCAGGCAGCCCGCACCCGAGCGCGAGAGCTCCGGGGGCGGAGGTTCCGGCAGCGGCGGCTCCGGCGGGGGATCGAGCAGCGGCGGCGGAGGCGGATCCGCCCCGCAGGAGGTCGCTCCGCCCCCGCGCGCGCCCGGCGGCGGAGGGGATGACGATGACGACGACTGGGACGATGACGACTGGGACGACGACGATGACGACGACGATGACGATGATGACGACGACTGAGCCCGTCAGTCGGTGAACTCGAGGCCGAGCAGGGCGTTCTCCACCGCCTCCGGCAGGGCGGGGTGGATCCAGTACTGCTCCCGGGCCATCCGGTCCGCCGGCAGGCCGAAGGCCATCGCCTGGATGAGCGGCTGCACGATCATCGACGCCTCATCGCCCATGAGGTGCGCGCCGAGGATCTGTCGGGTGCTGCGGTCGGCGATGATCTTGACGAACCCGGTGGTGTCCTCGAGCGCCCAGCCGTAGGCGACGTCGGCGTACTCCTGGATCTTCACCGTGTACTCCGCACCCGAGGCGCGGACGGCATCCTCGGTCGCGCCCACGGAGGCGACCTGCGGGCGGGAGAACACCGCGGCGGGCACCGCGCGGTGGTTCGTCGTCTCGAGCGCGGAGTCCGGTGCAGCGCCCGGGGCGCCCGCGGCGATGTCGGCGAGGAGGTTCGCCTGCACGATCCGCGCCTCGTGATTCGCGACGTGCTTGAGGAGGTGCGGCGAGCTGATGTCGCCGAGCGCGAACACCCCGGGCAGGGGAGCACCGTCGGAGAGCACGCGCTGGTGGTCGTCGACGGCCACGCGTCCGGCGACGACGTCGATGCCGGCCGCATCGAGGCCGAGGCCGTCGATGTTCGGCACCCGGCCGGTGGCGAGCAGCACGACGTCGGTGGTGATGTCGTCCGGGACGGGGGAGTCGGGAACCCGGCCGGAGGCCTCGAGCTGGAGCCGGACGCCGTCCGCGGACACCTCGGCCTGCCGGATCTGCGTCCCGAGGTGCACCCGGTGGTGGGCGGAGAAGGCGCGGGTGAAGCGCTCGGTGACGGTGGCATCGGCGGCGGTGAGCAGCCCCTCGCCGCGCACGAGCACGGTGACGTCGACACCGAGGGCCGAGAACACGTGGGCGAACTCGGCGGCGATGAACCCGCCGCCGACGATCGTCATGGTCTCCGGCAGCGCGCTCATCCGCATGACGGTGTCGTTCGTCATGACGGGATAGCCGGGGGTGTCGACGCGGTCGGTGTCGATGCCCGGCAGGGCGGGGATCTGCGCGCGGGAGCCGGCGGCGAGGACCACCCGGTCGGCGGTGAACTCCGTGCCGGACGCCGTGGTGAAGGACTTCGGGCCGGTGAACCGGACGTGTTCGGGGTAGACGGTGACGTTCGGCTGCCGGTTGGTCCGGTACTCCCGGCCGCCGGCCTCGATCGGGTCGATCCGGCCGAAGACGCGGTCGCGGATCGCCGGCCAGTCGGCACCGCCGAAGGAGGTGCGGATCCCGAAGGCCGAGGAGTCCGCGGCGGCCGCGGCGAGGTCGGCGGTGTGGACGAACATCTTCGTTGGGATGCAGCCGACGTTGAGGCAGGTGCCGCCGAACAGGCCGGCCTCTGCGATCGCCACCCGGAGGCAGTCGAAGCGCTCGTCGACGATCGAGTTCCCGGAGCCGGTGCCGATGATGAGGAGGTCGTAGTGGGTCATGGCCCCAGTCTAGGACGCACCGAGGGGGAGCATCCGCACGGATGCTCCCCCTCGGTGCGGACGGTCATCGGCAGGGTGCCGGTGACCGTTCCGGTCGATCAGATCGAGTAGTAGAGCTCGAACTCGGTCGGGGTCGGACGGAGGCGGGCGACCTCGATCTCCTCCTCGCGCTTGATCCGGATCCAGGTCTCGATGAGGTCATCGGTGAAGACGTCCCCGGCGGTGAGGAAGTCGTGATCGGCCTCGAGCTCGTCGAGCGCCTCGTCGAGCGAGTTCGGCACGAGCTTGATGTCGCCGAGCTCCTCCGGCGGAAGCTCGTAGAGGTCCTTGTCGATCGGCTCCGGCGGCTCGATCCGGTTCTTGATCCCGTCGAGTCCGGCCATGAGCTGGGCGGAGAAGGCGAGGTACGGGTTGCACGACGGGTCCGGCACGCGGAACTCGAGGCGCTTGGCCTTGGGCGAGGAGCCGGTGACCGGGATGCGGATCGCGGCCGAGCGGTTGCGGGCCGAGTACACGAGGTTGACGGGCGCCTCGTACCCGGGGACCAGGCGGCGGTAGGAGTTGATCGTCGGGTTGGTGAACGCGAGGACCGCACCGGCGTGCTCGATCAGACCGCCGATGTACCAGCGGGCGAGGTCGGACAGACCCGCGTAGCCGTTCTCGTCGTAGAACAGCGGCTCGCCGTCCTTCCACAGCGACTGGTGGCAGTGCATGCCCGAGCCGTTGTCGCCGAACAGGGGCTTCGGCATGAAGGTCGCCGACTTGCCGAACTCCCAGGCGGTGTTCTTCACGACGTACTTGAAGTCGAGCAGCTGGTCGCCGGCCTTCTTGAGGGAATCGAACTTGTAGTTGATCTCCTGCTGGCCCGCGGTGCCGACCTCATGGTGGGCGCGCTCGACCTCGAAGCCGAGCTCCTGCAGGGTGAGCGAGATGGCGTCGCGCACATCGGCGAAGTGGTCGGAGGGGGACACCGGGAAGTAGCCGCCCTTGTAGGGGGTCTTGTAGCCGAGGTTGCCCCCGAGCTCCTCGCGACCGGTGTTCCAGGCCGCCTCCTCGGAGTCGATCTTGAAGAAGCCGTGACCCGGGTCGTTCTGGTACTGGATGCTGTCGAAGAGGTAGAACTCCGCTTCGGCGCCGACGTTGACGGTGTCGGCGATGCCGGTGCTCTTGAGGTAGGCCTCGGCCTTGGCGGCGACCTGGCGCGGATCGCGCGAGTACGGCTCATCGGTGAACGGGTCGACGATGGAGTGGTTGACTACGAGGGTCTTCGCATCGCGGTACGGATCGATGAAGGCCGAGGAGACGTCGGCGAGGAGCTTCATGTCCGACTCGTGGATCCCCTGGAATCCGGTGATCGACGAACCGTCGAACAGCAGGCCGTCGTTGATCTCGTCCTCGCCGTAGGCGGAGGCCGGGAGGTTGAAGTGCTGGACCACTCCGGGGAGATCGCAGAACCGGATGTCGACGAACTGGACGTCGTTGTCCCTGAGATAGGACACGAGTTCGGAAGATGTGGAGAACAAGCTCACTCCTGGTGTCGGGCTGGGAGGACGCTGCGGCAGGATTGCCGCGACGTCATACCCTCAGTCTAGTGGGCGGCGTGAATCCGCGGTATCGCCCGTGTTTCGAGCGTGTTACACGCCGTGGGCCGGTACCCTGGTAGGTGTGATCGATCGCGACGACCTCGGCTCCTGGCTCGACGGCCCCCAGTTCAGCGCCCCCGCCGACTACTGGCCGGGGAAGAATCTCGGCCTGCCGGAAGCGGGCCCCGGCTCCATCGCGCCGCTCGGCCGACGCCTCCTCGGAGTCCTCCTCGACTGGGCGATGTGCTACGCGATCGCCGCGTTCCTCTTCGACGCGCACCCGCTGGCGATCCTCTCGATCTTCGCGGTCGAGAACCTCGTCCTCGTCTCCACCCTCGGCATGACGGTGGGGCACTGGGCGTTCGGCGTGCGCGTGATGAATCTCGCCGGCCGCGCACCGGGACTGCTCGCCGGTCTCATCCGGACCGCGCTGCTGCTGCCCGTCGTCCCCGCACTCATCAGCAACGTCGACAACCGCGGCTTCCACGACGTCGCGGCGCGCACGGTGATCGTCCGCCGCTGAGCCGTGGCGCCGGGGACCACCGGCGGCCGGTGCGATCGATCCGGGTGCTGATCCGTGGCCCCGCGGCCCACCCTCACCTGCAGCATTCGCGCCGGAGGTCATCCACGCCGGAGGCCGGGGCCGACGTCCCCGTCGTACCCCGGCCTCCGTTGCGCGGGTGGGCGCCTGCGGCCCGGCCTCAGCGGCCGCGCAGCGCCTTGCGGTCCGGCCGGGCCCGCATCGGGTCGATGCCCTTGGGGATCGGCGGGCGCGTGGTCATCGAGCCGAGTGCGGTGAGCCGCTTGCGCACGGCGAGCACCTCGGCCTTGTTGAGCGGCCGCGGCACCTGGTGGACGGTCTTGACGATGCGGCTCATCGGGATCTGCTCATCGCCCTCGCCGCCCTGGAAGGTATGGATCGGCACATTGGGCAGCACGCGCTCGTGGCGCTTCTTCTCCTTGGCGAGCATCTTGGCCGAGCGGTTCTTCGGGCCCTCGCTGAACAGGATCACTCCGCCCTTGCCGGTCGAGCGGTAGACGAGGTCCCGGGTCCGCGGGTCGACAGCGATCGGCTGCTCGTCCATGAGCCAGCCGCGCCGGGCGGTGTTGAGGACCGCGCCGATCGAACCCGGCTGGCCGCGCATCTCCTCGAACGCGGCGGTCTCCGCGAAGCGACCGAGCATGAACAGGGCGAGGAACACGCCGAGGAGCAGACCGAAGATCACCCACAGCCACATCGCACCGAACACGAACCCGGCGATGACGCCGAGGCCGATGCAGCCGACGATCGCCGCAGCCATGAGCCACACGGACGCCGGGTTGTGGCGTCGGGCGAGCTGCACGACCTGCTTCATCTGGGCCAGGCGGCCGGTCTTGTTGGGATCCTTGGGCCTGCGCTTGAACAGCCCGCGGCGCTTCTCTGAGTCTGTTGACATTCTCTCGCTCGATCGATGGCGGATGATTCCTCGCTCAGCAAGTTTACCCTCTCCCGCGCGGCGCCGTGGGACGCCGTCGTCCACAGGGCCGGCAACGCTCTTGTGCTCCGCGTCGACACCTGGTGGAATGATGCGAACGACCGCACAGGACATCAAACGACACTGAGCGAGATCAACAGAGTGATTCCGACGGGCGCCGGACCGGTGCTCCACCATCACCGCGAGCGAAGGAGCCGAGCGTGGACCGGCAATGGCACGTCGAGGCCGAGGTGGCACCGGGGATCGCCCGGATCCGTGCGGGGGAGGACACCGCGTGGTTCCTCCCAGGCGAACCGGCGGCAGCCGAGGCGATTCTGCAGGAAGCACGAGGGGGCGCCACCGGGATCCGGCACATCACGGTCCTCGGGCCGGGCGGCGACGAGGCCACCGGGGTCCGGGTCCCGCGGTTCGCCGGCGGGCTGCTCGTCGATGTCCTGCGCTCGTGTGGGGGATTGTCGAGCGCACAGACGATCGGTGTCCTGCAGGAGTGCTTGACCGCCCTGGCGGAGACCCCTGCAGCGCCGCCGGGCCGGACCCGCCTGCACCGGCACGTGTTCGCCCTCGATGCCGAGGGGGCGATCCGGACCGTCCCGTGCCACACGGCGGCGGCCGGTGCGGTGGAGCCGCAGGTCGAGCTCGGGGAGATCGGGTACCTGTGCCTGACCGGACGGACCTGGACCGAGGCAGCGATCCCGGTGCGATCGCTGCGCCACGCGCCGGCGGAGCCGCTCGCGGTCATCGTCATCGAATTGCTCGAAGCCGCCGCGGAGCTCGACCTCGACATCCACGGGCTGCCGAGATCGCTCTCCGCTCGACTCGCCGCCGCCGGCGACGCTGAGCCGTTCCCGTTCCTCCCCGCGGAGGCCGCAGTTCCGGTCGCCGATGCGGTGACCGCTCAGATCCGGATCGATGCCGGGTACGCGGAGCGGCTCGCGGCTGCGGCGAACGGACGGGGCGCACGCGGCCGCACCGGTCCCGCAGACGGCGGCGTCGCTGATGACCCCGGAGCCGCTGAGGACACCGGGACCGCGGAGCCGACCCGCGGAGGTGCCGGGAGCGCAAGGAGAGCGCGCAGCGCCGCGGGAAGCGGGGGAGTCGGCAGTGCGGGGACCGTGCAGGCACCGGCCCCGTCCGGGGTGGGTCGACTCCGTCGGGCGGCCGGTCGGCGCGGAGCAACGGGTCGAGACGGGAATGCGGGGCGAGACGGGAGCACACGTCGGAGGAGGGCTCAGCACCGGAGCACGGCGGGGAACCGGAGGAGCGGGAGGCCTCGCCGGTGGCCGGGGCACTTCGGTGCCCTCGCCCCGGGCGAGCGCCTCGCGCGGGTCGCGGCCCGGTTGCGTCGGCTCGGACTGCGCCCGCTCGCGGCGATCGGTGCGATGCTCGCCGTCGTCATCGGGGTCCTCGTTCTCCTGCCCGCTCTCCAGACCGAGCAGCGGACGACCGCGGGGCCGAGCGCTGCGCCCGGGCCGACCGCATCCGGACCGTCCGGCAGCGCCGGTGCGGAGGCAGCGACGCCGGAGTCCTCTCCGCCGGCAGCCTCCGCCCCGCCCGGGTCCGCGACGACGGCCGCTCCGGAGCTGTTCGACCGGGACGACCCGTTCACGGCGTTCCGGGTCCTCACCGAGGCCCGGGCCGCAGCCTATGAAGCCGGTGACGCCGAAGCCCTGTCCACCCTCACGGTGCCCGGTTCGCCGGCGGCCCGGGCGGACGCCCGTGCGCCCGTCGAGGAGCACAGCGGTACGAGGGTGACCATCATGCTCGAGCTGCTCGGGGAGCCCGAGGCCGACGGGGATTCGGCACGGCTCGCGGTGCGCATGCACACGACGACCAGCGCGCCCGACGGCACAGCCGAGGACCACGGCCGGGTGAGCATCCGGGTGGAGCTGCGCTACGGCGCGGACGGCTGGCGCGTCTACCGGATCACGGACGGAGACGCCGCAGGGGCGGGATGAGCACAGTGCTCATCCCGCCCCTGCAGCGAGGAGACCCGTGGATCAGAGGTCGAGGTCCGCCTCGAAGTTGCCGTCCTCCAGGCGCGCCTTGATGGTCTGCAGGAAGCGTCCCGCATCCGCACCGTCGACGAGCTGGTGGTTGTAGGTCAGCGGCAGGTAGACCATGTCGCGGATCGCGATGCTGTCCTCCCCGTCGGCCGTCTTGACGACGACCGGACGCTTGGTGATGACACCGGTGCCGATGATCCCGACCTGCGGGGTGTTGATGATCGGGGTGTCGAAGAGCGCTCCGACGCTGCCGATGTTCGTCACCGTGAAGGTGCCGCCGGTGAGCTCATCGGGCCCGATCTTCTTCTCACGGGTCCGTGCGGCGAGGTCGTCGACGGCCTTCGCGAGGCCGGCGATGCTGAGCTCGCCGGCGTCCTTGATCACCGGGACGAGCAGACCGCGCTCGGTGTCGACGGCGACCGCGAGGTTCTCGTGATCGAAGTACGTGATCTCCTTGGCCTCGACGTCGTACACCGCGTTGACCTTCGGGTGGACCTGCAGAGCCTCGACGATCGCCTTGGCGAAGAACGGCAGGAAGCTGAGCTTCACCCCGTGCTTCTGCGCGAAGGCGTCCTTGTGCGCGGCCCGCAGCTTGGCCACCCGGGTCATGTCGACCTCGATGACCTGTGTGAGCTGCGCGGTCGTCTGCAAGGACTCGTGCATGCGCGACGCGATCGTCTGGCGGATGCGCGAGGCCTTCTCGGTGGTGCCGCGGAGCTTCTGCGCCTCCTCCGGGATCTCGTGCGTATACGCCTCGCGCTGCTCGCCCGCACCGCCGGCGACGGGGGCCGCCGCCTGCGAGGCCGCGGCGTTCTGCGCCGCGGAGAGCACGTCCTGCTTGCGGATCCGGCCGCCCACTCCGGTGCCGGACACCGTGGACAGGTCCACGCCCTTGGTCTTCGCGAGCTTGCGGACCAGCGGGGTGACGTAGGCGGCGTTCTCGGCGCTCACCGTGGCGGAGATATCGCGTCCGGAGCGGCCCTCGGACTTCTCCGCAGGCGCGGATTCCGCAGACTTCCCGGCGGGCTCGGACTTCTCGGACTCCTGCCCGGAACCCGTGTCCGGCTCGGGGTCCTCATCGGTCTCCGCATCGACCTTCTCCGCGGCCTTCTCGCCCTCGGCGTCGGTCTCCGCGGCCTCGTCGGCCTTGTCCTCGGGTTCGGCGTCGGCCTGGTCCTCGGCATCGGCGACCTCATCGTCGGAGGAGTCGTCCGAAGAGTCATCGGCGGTGTCGTCCGCGCCGGACTCGCCATCCGAGCTGTCCTCGGTGGGAGCTCCGGAGCCGATGAGTGCCAGCGGCTCGCCGACCTCGACGGTGTCGTCCTCCTCGGCGAGGAGCTTCTGCACGACGCCGGCGACAGGCGAGGGGACCTCGGTGTCGACCTTGTCGGTGGAGACCTCGAGCAGCGGCTCGTCGACCTCGATCTCGTCGCCGACCTCCTTGAGCCAGCGGGTGACGGTGCCCTCGGTCACCGACTCGCCGAGCGCCGGCATGGTGACCTCGGTGGCCTCGCCGGAGCCGGACGAATCCGACTTCGGGGCGGAATCCTCGCCGGCTGAGTCATCAGCAGAGTCGTCGTCCTCGTCATCGGCGTCGTCCTCATCCTCGTCGGCTGCGGACTCGTCGTCGGCCGGGGCGTCGTCGGAGGAATCTTCAGCATCGGAATCCGCCTCGGCATCGGCGGAATCCTCGGACTCGTCCGCGTCGGCGGAGTCGTCGGAGCCGTCGCCGATGACCGCGAGGTCACCGCCGACCTCGACGACATCGTCCTCGTCGGCGAGGATCTGCTCGAGCACGCCCGCGTAGGGGCTGGGAATCTCGGTGTCGACCTTATCGGTCGACACCTCGAGCAGGGGTTCGTCGACCTCGATCTCGTCACCGACTTCCTTGAGCCAGCGGGTGACGGTGCCTTCAGTGACCGACTCGCCGAGAGCCGGCATCTGCACGGAGTTGGACATAATGGTGTGTCTCCCTCGGGATCAGTTGTGGAAGTGGAGAGGCTTGCCGGCGAGCGCCAGGTGCGCTTCGCCGATCGCCTCGTTCTGCGTGGGGTGCGCGTGGATGAGCTGGGCGACCTCTTCGGGGAACGCCTCCCAGTTGACGATGAGCTGCGCCTCGCCGGCCTGCTCGCTCAGGCGCGCGCCGATGCCGTGGATGCCGAGCACCGGGCCATCCTTCTCGCGCACGACCTTGATGAACCCGTTGGTCTTGAGGATCGCCGACTTGGCGTTGCCACCGAGCGGGTACTCGACCTTCTCGATGCTGTCCTCGCCGTACTCCTCGGCGGCCTTCTTCTCGGTCAGGCCGACGGAGAAGATCTCCGGCTCGCTGTAGGTCACCCGCGGGATCCCGGACTCGATGATCGGGGCCGGGGACAGCCCGGCGATCTCCTCGGCGACGAAGATGCCCTGCGCGAAAGAGCGGTGGGCCAGCTGCAGCCCGGGCACGATGTCGCCCACGGCGTAGATGTTCCCGACCCCGGTGCGCTGGCGCTCATCGACGATGACGAATCCGCGATCGAGCGTGATGCCCTGGTCCTCGAAACCGAATCCCTCGGTCACCGGACCGCGGCCGACGGCGACGAGGAGCACCTGGGCGTCGATGACGGAGCCGTCCTCGAGCTTCACGTGGACCCCGGAGTCGTCCTGCTCGACGCTGTCGAACTTCACGCCCACCTGGAAACCGATCTTGCGCTTCTTGAACGCCTTCTCCAGGGCCTTGGAGATCGACTCGTCCTCGTTCGCGACGAGGTGGGGCAGGCCTTCGACGATGGTCACCTGCGAGCCGAACGAGGCCCAGACGCTGGCGAACTCGACGCCGATCACGCCGCCGCCGAGCACGACGGCCGATTCCGGCACCTCGTCGTACGTCAGCGCCTGCTCGCTCGTCATCACGCGATCACGGATGTCGATGCCGATGGTCTTCGAGGTCGACCCGGTGGCGAGCACCATGTGGGTGCCGGTGACCTCCATGGTCCCCTCGTCGTTGGTGACCTCGACGGTGTCCTCGGAGACGAGCTTGCCCTCGCCGGCGATGTAGTCGATGCCGCGGGCCTTGATGAGGCCCTGCAGGCCCTTGTAGTTCCGGTCGATGATGCCCTGCTTGAAGTCGAGGACCTTGGGCATGTCGATACCCTGGAACTCGACCTCGATGCCGAAGCCGCCGGCCTCGCGCGCGGAGTCGGCGACCTCGGCCGCGTGGAGGAGGGCCTTCGTGGGGACGCAGCCCCGGTGCAGGCACGTGCCGCCGACCTTGTCGCGCTCGATGAGCGCGACCTTCATGTCGAGTTGGGCGGCGCGCAGGGCGGCGGCGTATCCTCCGGTGCCACCGCCGAGGACGACGAGATCGTACGTGTTGTCCGGATCGCTCACGGATCGCTCCTCGCAGTACTGAAGGGGTGTGCCGAGGGTGACGGCACGTTTCCAATCATCTTTCCACTAATCGACGGAAATGTCGTGATGAGAGGTGCCGGAATTGCTGTAAGCCGCCTCACGCCCGAAGCCCGGAGGCCCGCCCGCCAGAGGGCGAGCCGGACTCGGGTGCACGCGCGGGGCCGGGCCGGTGCTCAGCGTCCGGAGAGCTGCGCGGCGACCTCGATGAGGGTGCGGACCGGGACCCCGGTGCCGCCTGCCGGGGTGTAGCCCCACGGGGATTCCGTGTTGTAAGACGGTCCGGCGATGTCGAGGTGCGCCCACTGCACACCGGGGGCGACGAACTCCGCGAGGAAGATGCCGGCGGCGAGCATGCCGCCGTGGCGCTTGCCGGAGTTCTTGAGATCGGCGACCGTGGAATCGAACTGGCGGCGGATCTCCTCGGGGAAGGGCATCGGCCACATCTGCTCCCCGGTCGCGCCGGCGGCGAGCACCACCCGGTTGCGCGCGCCGTTGGTGCCCATGACGCCGGACACCCGGGTGCCGAGAGCGACGATCTGCGCGCCGGTGAGCGTGGCGATGTCGATGACGAGGTCGGGATCCTCCTCCTGGGCGGCGACGAGTGCATCGGCGAGGACGAGGCGCCCCTCGGCGTCGGTGTTCGTCACCTCCACGGTCTTCCCGCCGTAGATCCGGATCACGTCACTGGGGCGCTGGGCCTCACCGCTGGGCATGTTCTCGGCGAGCGCGAGCCAGGCGGTGGCGCGCACCGGCAGGCCGAGGTCCGCGATCGCGAACAGCGCCTGGGCCGCGGCCGCGGCACCGGCCATGTCGGACTTCATGTCCTCCATCGAGGCCGCCGGCTTGAGCGACAGCCCGCCGGAGTCGAAGGTGATGCCTTTGCCGACGAGAGCCAGATGACGGGCGGCCTTGCGGGGGCTGTACTCGAGCTTGACGAGGCGGGGGCCGCGCGGCGAGCCCTGGCCCACGCCGGTGAGCCCGCCGTAGCCCTGCGCGGCGAGCTGCGCGGGGTCGAGCACGGTGACCTTGACCTTGCGTCCCTTCGCCTGCGCGGCGACGGTGTCCGCGAAGGTCTCCGGATAGAGGTCGAGCGGGGGCTGGTTGACGAGATCGCGGGCCCGGTTCGTCGCGGCGACCACCGGAGCGGCCCGGGTTACGCCGTGCGAGCCGTCCTTGTCGGTCGTGAGCACGGAGATCGCCGTCGGGCGGCGCTTGGCCTCCGGAGTGCTGCGGTACTCGGTGTACTGGTAGGCGCCGAGCCCGGCACCGGTGGCGATCGCCTCGGCGGCGGAAGCGGTGTCCGCGGGCAGGGCGAGGGCGACGGACTCGCCCTTCGACAGCGCCCGCACCGCGGTGCCGGCCGCCCGGCGGAGGACTTCATGCGCCTCGTCGGCGCCTGCCTCGCCGACGATGTCGAGCTCATCGAACTCACCGAGGCCGACGAGCAGCACGGAGCGGGCGGCGACGCCCTTGGGGGCCGGGATGCGCGCGTGCGAGTCGACCGCGCCGGAGAAGCCGACCGCGGCGGCCGCCGCGCCGAGCTCCGACTGCGCACCCTTGGGCAGATCGATGCCGGCCGGGAGGGCGGCGGTGCCGTCCTGGGACCGCATGCCGAGGACGAGCACGTCCGCCCGGGCCTTCGCCGGGGCGGTGCCGTCAGCGGTGATGTCGATCGTGGGGGAGGTCATGGATGTCCTTTCGTCGGGGCTGCTGTCCTGCTCACTGATCGTAGTCCGTCGTCCTGGCATCGCGGTGAGCGCCGGGGCGCGAGGCGCGCCGGGCCCGGTCGCCCGCCGTTAGGATGGAGGCGTGTACCGATTGATACTGCGCACCGTGTTCGTGCCGATGGACGCCGAGCGCGCTCATCGGATCAGCTTCGGCGGCCTGCGGGCGCTCGACCGGGTCCCCGGTGTGCGCGCCGCACTCGGCGCCCTGTTCAGCGCCGGCACCGGCGATCCCGCCGAGGTGCTGGGCCTGCCCTTCCCCAATCGGGTCGGGCTGGCGGCCGGGTTCGACAAGAACGCCGCCGGCGTCCGTGCGCTCGCACTGCTGGGCTTCGGGCACATCGAGGTCGGGACGATCACCGCGCACAGCCAGCCGGGTAACGCGCGACCCCGTCTGTTCCGGCTCCTCGACCACGACGCGATCCTCAATCGGATGGGTTTCAACAACGACGGTGCGCGCGCCGCGTCCTTCAACCTCCGCACCGCCCGCACCCGGGTCGCGCGGATGCCCCTGGGAAGGCAGCCGATCATCGGCGTCAACCTCGGCAAGACCAAGGTCGTCGACGCCGTGCGGGCGGCCGAGGACTACCGCGAGTCCGCGCGCATCCTCGCCCCGTTCGCGGACTACCTGGTCATCAATGTGAGCTCGCCGAACACACCGGGGCTGCGCGACCTCCAGTCCACCGCCGCCCTCGAGCCGATCATCCGTGCCGTCCAGGAGGCCGCCGCGTCCGCCGTGCCGGCGCCCCGTTCGCGCCTGGGCCACGTGCCGCTGCTCGTCAAGATCGCTCCCGATCTCGCCGACGCCGATGTCATCGCGGTGGCCGAGCTCGCCCTGCGCACCGGGGTGGACGGGCTCATCACGACGAACACGACGATCGACCGGACGGTGCTCGACGGGTCGGACCGGAGATTCGCCCTCGCCGAGGCCGGCGGGATCTCGGGCCGGCCGCTCGCCGGCAGGGCCTTCGACGTGCTCCGTCTCGTCAAGGCGCACGTCGGCGACCGGCTCGCGGTGATCTCCGTGGGCGGGGTGTCCGACGCCCGCGATGTGCGGGCGCGGCTCGCCGCCGGCGCCGACCTCGTGCAGGTGTACTCGGGGATGATCTACGGCGGGCCGTTCTGGCCCGGCCGCCTGCTGCGCGCGATCAGGCGGGGAACTCGCCGCGCTTGACCTGCGGCTTCGGGATGCGCAGCGGGCGCATCTGGATCGAGCGCATGACGAGGTAGAACGTCAGGCCCTTCTCGAGCCGGTCGCGGCCGCCGAACTTGTCGGCCATCCGGGCCTTGACGCGGTAGTTGAGGACCACGCTGTCGAGGATGACGAGCGCGAGGATGCCGTAGACGATGATGTTCGCGATGACTTGGAAGTCCGGGCCGCCGAACATGCCGACGACGAGCACGATGAGCGCGAGCGGGATGAAGAACTCGCTGATCGACCAGCGCGCGTCGACGAAATCGCGGACGTAGCGGCGCTGCGGTCCGCGGTCACGCGCGGTGAGGTACTTCTCGTCCCCCTGCATGACGCCGATCCGCGCCTGGTCGCGCTGCTTGCGCATCTCGTCGCGGGCGCGCCGGTTGGCCACCTTGCGGTCCTGCGGCACGAGCGGCTGCTTGCGGGCGGCCTGCTGCGCGCTCCGCTTGGGGGTCGGACGGTTCTTCTTCGCCTCTGCCGGATTCACCGCCGCGGGTGCCTCGGGGTGCCCGGGTGCAGGCGAGCCGGCCCCGCCGTCGGGCGTCGTCGCAGGGTCGGCGGCGGAGGAGCCGCTCGCACTCGGGGTCTCGGGGTTCTTGTTCCGTCCAAACACGCATTCAATAGTATCGGACGCATGACCGATTCGAATCCAGCATCCACCGCACCCCTCACCGCCGCCGCCCTCCGCACCGAGCTCGAGGCGATCATGCCCCGCGTGCTCGACTCGCTCGGCTCGCTCGTCGCGATCCCGTCGATCGCCTGGCCGACGCTGGACCCCGCTCCGGTTCGCGCCAGTGCCGAGGCGGTGGCCGATCTCGCGCGGGCCGCCGGGTTCGACCGCGTCGACATCCTCACCGCGCATACCCCCGACGGCACCCCGGGCTACCCTGCGGTCGTCGCCTCGATCCCGGCGCCCCCCGGTCGGCCCACGGTCGTGCTCTACGCCCACCACGACGTCCAGCCCACCGGTGACGAATCGCTGTGGGACACCCCGCCATTCACCGCGACCCGGGTGGGGGACCGGCTGTTCGGCCGGGGCGCCGCCGACGACAAGGCCGGGATCATGGTCCACCTCACCGCGCTCGAACTCCTGGGCGAGCGGCTCGGGGTGGGCGTGACGCTGTTCGTCGAGGGCGAGGAGGAGGCCGGCTCGCCGAGCTTCCGGGATTTCCTCGAGCGCTACCGGGAACGGCTCACCGGGGACGTCATCGTCGTCGCCGACTCCGGAAACTGGGCGGCCGGCGTCCCCGCGCTGACCTCGAGCCTGCGGGGGATGGCCGCACTCGAGTTCACCGTGCGCACCCTGGATCACGCCGTCCACTCCGGGATGTACGGCGGCCTCGTGCCGGATGCGATGCTCGCCATGACCCGGCTGCTCGCCACGCTCCACGACGACGCCGGAGCGGTCGCAGTGCCCGGCCTCGTGCGGCGGGAGACCGCCGACGTCGAGTATGAGGAGGGGGAGCTGCGCCGCGATTCGGGGGTGCTGCCGGACACTGCGCTCATCGGCTCCGGCTCGCTGGCCTCCCGCCTGTGGGCGCAGCCGTCGATCACCGTGATCGGTCTCGACAACCCGCACGTCGACGACTCCTCGAACACCCTGCAGGCCTCGCTCCGGGCCAAGCTCTCGATCCGGCTCGCGCCGGGCGACTCGCCGGAATCGGCACTCGCCGCGGTCAAGCAGCACCTGGCCGAGGCGGTCCCGTTCGGCGCGCAGATCGAGTTCGGCCCCGAGGAGAGCGGCAGCCCGTGGCAGGCCGATGCGGACGACCCGGTCACCGCGCTCGCCCAGCAGGCGCTCAGCGATGGCTTCGGTGTCGAGTGCGTGCGCATGGGGCTCGGGGGCTCGATCCCCTTCATCGCCGATCTCACCGCGGTGTTCCCGGCGGCCTCGATCCTCGTCACCGGGGTGGAGGATCCCGACGCCCGGGCGCACAGCGCGAACGAATCGCTCTATCTGCCCGACTTCGCCTCCGCGATCGTGTCCGAGGCGCTGCTGCTCGACCGCCTCGCACACGGCGCGGAGTCGGCGGAATAATGCACCCGGGACGGGCGTTCGTTCATGTAGCCTGTGTCCGAACCACATGTCTGCGAAGGAGTCCCCGATGACAGTCACGAACGAAGCCCCGGTGCACGAGATCGATCTCTCCACCGCGGCCGCGGACAAGGTCCGCAGCCTCCTCCAGCAGGAGGGCCGGGACGATCTCCGGCTCCGGGTGGCGGTGCAGCCGGGCGGCTGCTCGGGCCTGATCTACCAGCTCTACTTCGACGAGCGGTTCCTCGACGGCGATGCCGTGCGGAACTTCGGCGGCGTCGAAGTCATCGTCGACCGGATGAGCGTGCCGTATCTCAACGGCTCGACCATCGACTTCTCGGACACCATCGAGAAGCAGGGCTTCACGATCGACAACCCGAATGCGGGCGGTTCGTGCGCCTGCGGTGACTCCTTCCACTGAGGCCGCGGCGGCGGATCTCGATCCGCACCGCGAACCGCCTCCGCCGGAGTCCGGAGACGACATGGACCTGGGTGATCTGCGCGCCGTCGGCGAGCTGCGCAGCATCACCCAGGTCCTCTCTGCGTATCGAGCCGGACTGTTCCCCATGGGGCTGGGGGAGGGCGGCTCCGGGCCGATCGGCTGGTGGGCACCGCGCCGCCGTGGCGTGCTGCGGCCCGGTGAGCTGCACGTCTCCACCAGCCTGCGGCGGTCCATGCGAAGGTTCTCCGTGACGGTCGACACGGATTTCGCCGCGGTCGTACGGGCGTGCGCCGACCCGGCCCGGCCCGGGGCCTGGATCACCGAGGAGTTCATCGAGCTCTACCTCGTGCTCCACCGGGCGGGGTATGCGCATTCGGTCGAGGTCCGGGCCGACGAAGAGCTCGTCGGCGGCCTCTACGGGGTCGCACTCGGGGGAGTGTTCGCCGGGGAATCGATGTTCCACACCCGCACCGACGCCTCGAAGGCGGCACTCGCGCACCTCGTCGGGATCCTCGACGGCGCAGACGATCCCGCCCCCTGGCTCATCGACACGCAATGGCGGACTCCGCACCTCGCGCGCCTCGGCGTGTCGGAGATCAGCGCCTTCGAGTACCTGTCCGCCCTGCGAAGCGCGCTCGAGCGGAATCATTCGCAGGCTTTTCTCACCGATTGAGCAGTTGAGTGTGATTTTCTACCGTGCGTAGCGGTAAGGTATGTGGAGACAGAATCAGAATTCGGTGATCCGCCCCGCCGGCGGCGGCCAGCACGGCGCGCAGGAGTGCGCGCGGGCGGGCCCACCAGGGCGGACGGTCATCGACGGAAGTTGTGAAAGGCTGCACGTGGATTCTCCGAATCAGCCAGTGCGCGGCAAGCGACGGATCTGGCCCAGACGGCTCGTGGCCGTCGGCGCAGTTGCCATGACAGCCCTCCTCGCCGGGTGCTCCCGCGAGGTCTGGGAGGTCGGGTTCTTCCCGGTGGAGTCCAAGGGAGCGACCTCCCACACGGACGCCTACACCGCGCTGTGGAACGGCGGCTGGATCGCCGCCCTGCTCGTCGGCCTCGTCACCTGGGGACTCATCCTCTGGTGCGTCATCGCCTTCCGGCGCAAGAAGTCGGACCGGGGCCTGCCAGTGCAGCTGGCCTACAACATGCCGATCGAGATCCTCTACACGGTCATCCCGATCATCCTCGTCGTGGGCTTCTTCTTCCACAACGTCAGCGCCCTCGAGAAGACCATCGACGACGAGACGCCGGGAGAGCAGGTCATCGAGGTCGTCGGCAAGCAGTGGGCCTGGGACTTCAACTATGTGACCGAGGACGTCCACTACGCCGGCGTCCAGGTCAACCTCGACGGCACCGAGCAGCCGGGCTACGACGCACCGACGCTCTACCTGCCGGCCGACACCGACATCGAACTCGTCATGCGCTCGCGCGACGTCATCCACTCCTTCTGGGTCCCCGCCTTCCTCGAGAAGCGCGACATGATCCCGGGACGCGAGTCGTCGATCCACCTTCGTCCCCTCAAGGAGGGCACCTACGTGGGCAAGTGCGCCGAGCTCTGCGGTGAGTTCCACGCAGAGATGCTCTTCAACGTCGAGGTCGTTCCGGAGAACGAGTTCATCGAATACACGGACAGCCTGCGCGAGCAGGGCAACACCGGCATCCTCGGCCCGGATTACGACCGCACCGAGTGGTACCAGAATCCCTATGAGCAGGAAGAGGGGGCTGAACAATGACAGCCGTCGCTGAGAACCGGTCCACGACCGCGGTGACCCGGGATCCGCTCCCCAGGAGCAAGGGTCGGATCGTCGTCGACTGGATCACCTCCACCGACCACAAGACCATCGGGTACATGTACCTGATCGCCTCCTTCATCTTCTTCTGCATCGGCGGCGTCATGGCGCTGCTCATCCGGCTCGAGCTGTTCGAGCCCGGGATGCAGATCATCGAGACGAAGGAGCAGTACAACCAGCTGTTCACCATGCACGGCACGATCATGCTGCTGATGTTCGCGACCCCGCTGTTCTCCGGGTTCGCCAATGTCATCATGCCGCTGCAGATCGGCGCGCCGGACGTCGCGTTCCCGCGTCTCAACGCCTTCGCGTTCTGGCTCTTCCTGTTCGGCAGCCTCATCGCGCTCGCCGGCTTCCTCACCCCGCAGGGTTCTGCCTCGTTCGGCTGGACCGCCTACGCCCCGCTGTCGAACACGACCTTCACTCCGGGGGTCGGCGGACACCTGTGGGTCATGGGCCTGGCGTTCCAGGGCTTCGGCACGATCCTCGGCTCGGTGAACTTCATCACCACGATCATCACCATGCGTGCGCCGGGCATGACGATGTTCCGGATGCCGATCTTCACCTGGAACGTCCTCATCACCGGCATCCTCGTGATGATGGCCTTCCCGCCGCTGGCCGCCGCGCTGCTCGCGCTCGGTGCGGACCGCATCCTCGGTGCCCACGTGTTCAGCCCGGAGAACGGTGGGCCGATCCTCTGGCAGCACCTGTTCTGGTTCTTCGGCCACCCCGAGGTGTACGTCATCGCACTGCCGTTCTTCGGCATCGTGTCGGAGATCTTCCCGGCCTTCAGCCGCAAGCCGATCTTCGGATACAAGGGCCTCGTCTACGCGACGATCGCGATCGCCGCGCTGTCCGTCACCGTGTGGGCCCACCACATGTACGTCACCGGTGCGGTCCTCCTCCCGTTCTTCGCGTTCATGACGATGCTCATCGCGGTGCCGACGGGTGTGAAGATCTACAACTGGATCGGCACGATGTGGCGCGGTTCCCTGACCTTCGAGACTCCGATGCTCTGGTCCCTCGGGTTCCTCGTGTCGTTCGTGTTCGGCGGGCTGACCGGGGTCATCCTCGCCAGCCCGGTCCTCGATCAGCAGGTGTCCGATTCGTACTTCGTCGTCGCCCACTTCCACTACGTCATCTTCGGCACGGTCGTGTTCGCGATGTTCGCCGGGTTCTACTTCTGGTGGCCGAAGTGGACGGGGCGGATGCTCAACGAGTCGCTCGGCAAGATCCACTTCTGGCTGCTGTTCATCGGCTTCCACATGACGTTCCTCATCCAGCACTGGATGGGTGCCGATGGCATGCCGCGCCGGTACGCGGATTTCCTGCCGCAGGACGGCTGGACGTGGATGAACCAGATCTCCACCGTAGGTTCGCTGATCCTGGGTCTGTCGATGATCCCGTTCTTCTGGAACGTCTGGGTCACCGCCCGCAGGGCACCGAAGGTCACGGTGAACGACCCGTGGGGCTACGGCTCCTCCCTCGAGTGGGCGACCTCGTGCCCGCCGCCGCGCCACAACTTCACCTCGCTGCCCCGGATCCGCTCCGAGCGCCCTGCGTTCGACGCGAACCACCCGGAGCTGCTCGAGCTGGCCGGCTACGATCGTGACGCGTACGCAGTGGTGGAGAGGACGAAGAAGTGAAGACATCAGCCATCATCTTCAGCTCGGGCATCCTGTTCTTCCTCCCGATCGCCTTCATCTACGGGTTCCTCACCGACTTCCAGGAGCTCGTCGGATTCCCGGCGATCCTCCTCGTCGGGCTCATGTCCCTGATGATCGGCGGGTACCTCTTCCTCCACGACAGGAGCATCGGACGGATCGCCGCCGACGACCTCGACGGCGAGATCTCCGATGAAGCCTATGAGTACGGCTTCTACAGCCCGTGGAGCTGGTGGCCGATCACCGTCGCCACCGGTGCCGGGATCTGCTTCGTCGGCGTGGCCGTCGGATGGTGGATCGTTCCGTTCGGAGGACTCATCGCCCTGGTCGGACTCGTCGGACTCGTCTACGAATACGATCGCGGCAACCACGCGCACTGAGCGCAGGCGCATAGCGCAGGCACGCTGAGGCGGGGCCGGGACTCATGTCCCGGCCCCGCTTCTCTGCGTGTGCCTTCAGGCGACCCGGGGGCGCCTCCCGTGATTGCTTGTTCCGGGGGAATTGGAACCGAGCGAGTGCGTGATCCGCGGTAGGATACTCGATCCTCTGGGCGCACGGGCGACGAACTGCGGTGATCGGGCGTGCAGGAGAGTTCGACGGGTTCAGGCGAACACTGCTGCGGCCAGGAAGAAGGCCCAGGCGGTACACGTGCTCAGCGGTGAAGGGTGCGGCGAAGGTATCAGCACGACCAGCTGAAATCGGCGATCCTGCGACCGCCGGTGCCCCGTTCCCGAGGAGTACAGCTTCACTGCGCTCCAGGAAGCGATGGTGTCCAGCAACTCCCCGACGATCGGTTCGTTCCTCCGAGACCGCACTGCATCGGACTCCAACGGATGCTCGATCTGGCGTGGGGGCTACGCCACGACCACCGACTATCCGCAGCGGCGAACCTCATGAGGCCCGGATCGCTGCAGTCGCGGCGGCGCTGTCCGAGGCGGCGCCGAACCCCCCTGCTCTCGCTCAGAAACCCAGCACCGCGGCCGACTTCGATACGTGTCTGCAACAACGCAGACTGCTGTGGCGGTCGTGGACTCGTGGACTGCGCAGTCTGCGACTGCGGCAGCAGTTTCCGTTGCGATCTCTCTGGGGTGTGAGACGAGGGCGAACCAGCGCTGAACTCAGTGAGCCGGAGCCGGCGAGTGATGGGCTGCGATTGACGGTCGAGCGCGAAGGCCAGCCGTGACGTGCCGGACGCCTCGTCCGCTCGGACGGAGCCTCGGGGGAGGGGACTGGGGGCCTGCATGTGATCGGACGAGCAGTCCGGCGAGCAGCCGTTCGCAGGACCGGGTGAACGGCCGAGGGCCGGACTGTCGGTAACAGTCCGGCCCTCGGCCTCGTGCGAGCGGATCTCCGCTCAGTGTCCGCGCGGGAGCTCTCCACCGGAGTGCGATCCGGCGTCGACGCCGTGGTCACCATGATCGTGGTGAGCGGCATCGAGCTCGTCCTTGGTCACCGGGGCGACGCGATCCTCGTAGAAGAACTTCGAGATCGCTGCTCGGCGACGCTCCCACTTCGAGATCTTCCCATCGGGGTCCGGCTCGGCGGGGACGTACTCGGGGGACTCGAAGGAGCTCAGCGCCCACACCTCGTGATCGGTGTGCACCTTGTGGCGCTCCTGGTACTCGCCGTGGGGCAGGCGGATGATCTCGCCGCTCTCGTAGCCGTGCAGGATGATCTCGCGGTCCTTCCGCTGCAGTCCGAGGCAGATCCGCTTCGTCACGATGTACGCGATGATCGGGCCGGCGAAGAACAGGAAGCGGAAGATGTAGATCATGTCGTTGAGCGACATGTGGAAGAACACCGCCATGAGGTCACCGGAGGCAGCTGCCCACATCACGGCGTACCAGACGACCGCCGCCATGCCGAAGGCGGTGCGCGTGGGGTTGTTGCGCGGGCGGTCGAGGATGTGGTGCTCGCGGTGGTCCTTGGTGACCCACGCCTCGACGAACGGCCAGGCGGCCATCGCACCGAACAGCAGCGCGGCGATGAGCAGCGCGGAGAAGATGTTGAAGCTGATCGGCCATCCGAAGATGTAGAACTCGGTCCAGCCCGGGATGATGCGGAGGAAGCCGTCCATCCAGCCGATGTACCAGTCCGGCTGCGTGCCGGCGGAGACGGGGGAGGGATCGTACGGCCCGTAGTTCCACACCGGGTTGATGGTGAAGAAGCCGGAGATCAGCGCCAGCAGGCCGAAGATCATGAAGAAGAACCCGCCGCCCTTGGCCGCGAAGGTCGGGAGCACCGGCTCGCCGACGACGTTCTTCTCGGTGTGCCCGGCGCCCGGCCACTGCGTGTGCTTGTGGATGACGACGAACATCAGGTGGACGCCGATGGCAGCGATGAGCAGCGCCGGGACGATCATGATGTGGAGCGAGTAGAGGCGCGACACGATGTCGATGCCGGGGAACTCGCCGCCGAACAGGAAGAACGACACATAGGTGCCGACGAGCGGGATGCCCTTGAGCAGGCCGTCGATGATCCGCAGGCCGTTGCCGGAGAGCAGGTCGTCGGGCAGCGAGTAGCCGGTGAAGCCGGCACCCATGCCGAGCGCGATGAGAGCGATGCCGATGAGCCAGTTGATCTCGCGCGGGCGGCGGAACGCACCGGTGAAGAAGATGCGCAGCGCGTGGATGCTCACCGCGGCCATGAACAGCAGAGCCGCCCAGTGGTGCATCTGGCGGATGAACAGGCCGCCGCGGATCTCGAAGGAGATCGCCAGCGTCGAGGCGTAGGCCTCGGACATCTCGACGCCCTTGAGCGGGATGTACGGACCCTCGTAGTGGAGCTCGCCCATCGCCGGCTTGAACCAGAACGTGAGGAAGGTGCCCGTGAGGATGAGGATGATGAAGGTGTAGAGGGCCACCTCACCGAGCATGAAGGACCAGTGGGAAGGGAAGATCTTGCGACCGAACTCCTTCACCATCTTCGAGGCGCCTACGCGGCTCTCGGTGAACTGTGCCGCTTTTCCGACAGCGGTCGTCGCGGGTGCTGTGCTCATTGCTCGGAGGTCTCCCTGGTGTTGATCTCCCAGAACGTCGGGCCGACGGGATCCACGAAGTCGCGCTGGGCGACCAGGTAGCCCTCGTCATCGACGGCGATGGGAAGCTGCGGAAGCGGACGCTTGGCCGGGCCGAAGATGACCGCGCAGTGGTTGGTCACGTCGAAGGTCGACTGGTGGCACGGGCACAGGAGGTGGTGGGTCTGGTGCTCGTAGAGGGCGACCGGGCAGCCGACGTGGGTGCAGATCTTGGAGTAGGCGACGATGCCGTCGACACCCCAGTCCTCCTTCGCCGGATCCGTGTTGAGCTCCTGCGGATCGATCCGCATGAGGAGCACGGCGGCCTTGGCCTTCTCGTTGAGCGGGTGCTCGGACTCGTACATCTTCTCCGGGATCACGTGGAACGCGGAGCCGATGGTGACGTCCTCGGCACGGATGTAGCGGTCCTCGTGGGGCACCATGCCCGGGTCCTGGACGAGGCGCACGCCGGGACCCCAGAGGGTCTTGAAGAGCGAGTCGCCCGGGAGCGGACCGAGATCGCGGAACACGAGCAGCGCCGGCAGGGGAGCGATCGCGACGGCTGCGATGAGGGTGTTGCGCAGCAGCGGGCGACGGGCGATGCCCGACTCCTCCTTGGCCTGGTTGATGATCTCGAGCGCGATCGCCTGGTCCTCCTCGGACCCGGCGATGTCGTGACGGGACTCGACGACCTCGACGTCGGTGATGAGGGTCTTGGCCCACAGGACGATGCCGACTCCGATGGAGAACAGCGCGAGCGTCGCGCCGAGCCCGAGCATCGCGTTCTGCAGTCGGATCGACCCCATCGAGCCGTCCTCGATCGGGAAGAGGAAGTACGACACGATGAACCACAGGGTTCCGATCATCGAGAGGATGAACCATCCCGCGATCTGCCGTTCGGCCATGCGCTCAGCAGCGGGGCTGCTGTCGGTGACTCGGGGCTTGTGCTCGGGAATACCAGGATTGGTGAACCCGTTCACCTGCTCGAGCTGGCTGCCGTGCTCGGCAGTGTGCTGTTTCGAGGTCATTCGCTTCCTCGTCTTTTACTCGATACGGATGAGAACGTGGTGGTCACTTGGACCGCGCCGAGAGCCATACGGTGATGCCGATGACTGCAGCGAGACCGAAGAACCAGATGAACAGGCCCTCGGCGACCGGGCCGAGCGAGCCGAGCTTGGCTCCACCGGCGGACGGCTGCTCCGAGACCTCGCGGACGTAGGCGATGACGTCGCGCTTCTGCTCGGGGGTGAGGTTGGCATCGTTGAAGATCGGCATGTTCTGCGGACCGGTCTGCATGGCCTCGTAGAGGTGCTTCTCGGAGACCTCGGAGAGGTTCGGGGCATACTTGCCGCGGGTCAGGGCGCCGCCCGAGCCGACGACGTTGTGGCACATCGCGCAGTTGGTGCGGAAGAGTCCGCCGCCTGCGGCGGGGTCGCCCTGCGAGGCGTCGAGGTACTCGTCCTCCGGAACTGCCGGTCCGGGGCCGAGCGAGGCGACGTACGCCGACATCTGCGAGATCTGCTCCTCGCTGAACTGCGGAGTCTTGACCTGTGCCTGCGGGCCGCTCATCTGCAGCGGCATGCGGCCGGTACCGACCTGGAAGTCCACGGCTGCCGCGCCGACTCCGACGAGGCCGGGCCCGTTCTCGGTGCCCTCGGCGTTCATCCCGTGGCAGGTCGCGCAGTTGGTGACGAAGAGCTTCTCGCCCTCCTCCACGTCCTGAGCCGTGTACTCCTCGGCGGACGCGGTGCTGTTCGTGGTGAACACTGCGTAGGCGCCGCCGGTCATCAACAGACCGACGAGCAGCAGGACCACGAGGGCCATCGGGTGCCGGCGTCGTGCGGCTAGAAGCTTCACAGATTTGTCCTTTTCTTGCTGGAGTCTGGCAGGGCGGGTCTCAGACCGCGATCACTGGAGGATGTAGATCACGGCGAAGAGGCCGACCCACACGACGTCGACGAAGTGCCAGTAGTACGACACGCAGATCGCGAACACGGCTTCCCGGTGACCGAACCGCTTGGCGGCGTAGGTGCGGCCGATGACCAGCAGGAACGCGATCAGGCCGCCGAGCACGTGGAGGCCGTGGAACCCGGTGGTGAGGTAGAAGACCGAGCCGTAGGCGTTCGAGTTGATCGCAACGCCCTCGGAGACGAGGGTGGCGTACTCGTAGACCTGGCCGCCGATGAAGATCGAGCCGAGGAAGAAGGAGGCGTAGTACCACTCGACGAGGCCCCAGCGGCCGACGTTGAGCAGACCGCCGGTGCGGCGCGGCTGGAAGTGCTCGGCCTTGAACACGCCGAGCTGGCAGGTCACCGACGACAGCACCAGGATCGAGGTGTTGCCGAGCGCGAACCAGAACGCGAGCTTCTGCGTTTCCTCGGCCCACATTTCCGGGACGACCGAACGGATCGTGAAGTACATGGCGAAGAGCGCGGCGAAGAACATCAGCTCGCTCGACAGCCACACGATGAACCCTACGGTTGTCGTGTTCGGCCTGTTGACGACTGGATGAACCGGCGCTGTTTGAGATGCATTGGCAGTGGACACGCCCCCATTATTACCCAGTCCCAAGGATAAATTCACCTTTTGCTCAGGTTCGCCGGGGACATTTTCTACGGCGTGTAGCGGAAAGCCCGAGAACTCGCGGATCCGTGTGACGTGCGGGAACACGCTCCCTCGCGTGTCGGTTCCGCCGATCGGACCGCGGACGCGCCGGCACGGGCGGCGTAGCATGATGGAGCCGTCCCCTTCCCGGGGTGAGACCCGGAGTCCCATCGAACACCGCAGCCCAGAGAGAGGTCCCCCGAATGAGCGCACAGTCCCGACCCGCGAACGCGTCTGCCGTCGTCTCGGATGTGCGCAACTGGCCCGACCTGCTCGTCGCCCTCATGTCGCGGCAGGATCTCGACGCCGGGACCGCGGCGTGGGCGATGGACGAGATCATGTCCGGCAACGTCCCCGACGTCACCATGGCCGCTTTCCTGGTGGCCCACCACGGGAAAGGGGAGACGGTCGAGGAGATCAGCGGTCTCGTCGAAGCGATGATGGCTCATGCGGTGACGCTCGACGGGCTCTCCGACGCCGTCGACATCGTCGGCACCGGCGGCGACCGGGCGAAGACGGTGAACATCTCCTCGACCGCCTCGTTCATCATCGCCGCCTCCGGGCAGCGTCTCGTCAAGCACGGCAACCGGGCCACGTCCTCGGCCTCGGGGTCCGCCGACGTCCTCGAGGCGCTCGGACTCACCCTCGACCTCACGCCCGCGCAGACCGTCGGGCTCGCCCGCGAGGTGGGGATGGCGTTCTGCTTCGCGAACGTCTACCACCCGGCGATGCGATTCATCGCCCCGGTGCGGAAGGCCATCAAGGTGCCCTCGGCCTTCAACATCCTGGGCCCCCTCACCAATCCGGCCCGCACCCGTGCCACCGCGATCGGTGTCGCCGATCCCGCGATGGCACCGCTCGTCGCCGGGGTGCTCGCCCGACGCGGCGACACGGCGCTCGTGTTCCGGTCCGGCGACGGCCTCGACGAGCTCAGCACCACCGCGGTCAACGACGTCTGGGAGGTCCGTGACGGCTCGGTCGTCCATTCGACCTTCGACGCGACCGCCCTCGACCTCCCGCGGGTCTCCAAGGACGATCTGCGCGGCGGTGACCCGGAGTTCAACGCCGGGGTGATGACCCGGGTGCTCGAGGGCGAGCGGTCCCCGGTGCGCGATGTCGTCATCCTCAATGCGGCGGCCGCGCTCGTCGCAGCCGATCGGGAGGCCGAGGGTGCTCTGACCGATCGGCTCGCCGCGAAGTCCGGGATCGCCGCCGAGGCGCTCGATTCCGGGGCCGCCCGCCGCAAGCTCGATGAGCTGATCGAGGCGTCACACCGCTGGGGTGCCGCCGAGCGGACCGAATGACCCGAGGACGCGCCCGAAGCCGGTGAGCGGCTCGCTCCAGCCGCCGGTGGTGCGCACCAGCCGCGTGCTCCCGTCGGCCAGCCGCCGATGGATCAGCGCGGTCTCCTGGGCGAGCGCCGCCGGCGCATCCACGGACGGCTGCTCGACGTGCTCGGCGGTGAGCCGCAGCGACTCGATCGCCGGATAGGGATTGACGCCCCCCGGCACGCGGGCGCTCCCGGCGAGCCGGCCCCAGCGGACGAGGGCGAGGTCCCAGCCGCCCCCCGGCGTCGGGACGGCGGCGACGCACTCCTCGATCGCAGCGAGCCCGGCCTGCCGCTCCTGGGCGGCGAGCGAGGAGAGCAGCCCGGTCATCGCGTCGCGCACCTCGGCGGCGGTCTCGAAGCGCTCGCCCGCGGTGAGGGCGGCCATGCGCTCCCGGCAGCACCGGACGAACTCCGCCGGGTCGCCGACGAGGAGATCGTGGACGCCGGTGATGCCGGCCCGGTAGGCCTCGGCGTCCCAGTTCCCGGCGCACGGTCCGCCGCAGCGACCGAGCTCCCCGGAGGCGCACGGGGCGAAGGCGGCGTGGTGCGGCTTCTGCGTGCACTGCTTGAGCGGGAAGAGGCGGTCCAGGGCGCGCTTGGCCTCCTGGGCGCGGCGGTGGGTCCGGAACGGCCCGAGCCGGCGCGCGGCGTCGTCCGCCGAGGCCGGTGCTGTCCGCACGACCGAGAGGCGCGGGAACTCCTCGTCAGTGAGCCGGAGCCAGGTGCGGCGCTCCGGATGTTTGGACCGTCGGTTGTAGGGCGGGGCGAGCTCGCCGATGAGCCTGACCTCCCTGACCTCCGCCTCGAGGTGCGTGTCGCAGGGGACCGTGCTGACCTCCTGGGCGGCGGTGATCATCTCCGCCATGCGACCGCGGGTCTCCCCGGCCGTGAAGTAGTTGCGCACGCGGGCCCGCATGTTCCGGCTCACCCCGATGTAGAGCACCCGCCGGGAGCCGTCGAGGAACATGTACACACCGGGTCCTTCCGGGACCCCCGTGGCGAGGTGGGCCTTGGTGCGGCGCTTCTGCCATCCGGCCGGCTTGAGGCGCTGGAGGTCTTCGAGGGTGGTGATGCCGAAGGTGCCGAAGCGGTCGAACAGCCGGTGGAGGATCTCCCCGGTCGCCCGCGCATCCGCCAGTGCCCGGTGGTCCGGGGCCACCGCGGTGCCGAAATGCGCGGCGAGTGTGCCGAGCTTGTGGTTGACGACCTCTCCGCGGGGCACGACCTGGCGGGCGAGCTTGACGGTGTCGAGCACGGGCGGGTCCGGCCAGGCGTAGTCGAGCGAGCTGCAGGCGGCCTTGAGGTAGCCGATGTCGAAGCCTGCGTTGTGGGCGACGAGGACGGATCCCCGCGCGAACTCGAGGAACGCGGGGAGCACCGAATCGAGTTCCGGGGCGCCGGCGACCATGCCGTTGGTGATCCCGGTCAGTCGTTCGACGAACGGGGAGATCGTGCTCGTGCGCGGCCGGACCAGGGTGGAGAACTCGCCGAGCACCTCGCCGCTGCGGAGCTTGACCGCGCCGATCTCGGTGATGTCGGTCGAGCCGGTCGTCTCGAGGTCGACGACGACGAAGGTCACCTCTTCCAGCGGGGTGCCGAGATCGCTGAGGTCGAGCTGCCCGGAGCGCGGCCGCTCGTCCCGGTCGAAAGCCCTCGGGGCGCGGTGGATGGACATGGCTGACATCCTGCCACGCGGGACGGACACGGGGGTCGGGGATGCGGGCAGGGCGGCCGCCGGCGGGGCCGTGTCCGCACCTCCGTCTAGGGTCTGGAACGTGCACCTGACACCGTGCGTCGCAGCCGCGGCGCACCGATCGAGGAGGACCTCATGATCATCGAATGCACCGATCCCGGCCACGGCACGGACGAGCGCACGGGCGCGGTCGTGTGCCCGGACCCCGACTGCCTGGTCGCCGCCGTCCACTCCGGTCCGGATCCGATGGACCGACTGCCCGCCGTGCGCCCCGACTGGATCCTCGAGAGTCCGGATCACCTCGATCGTCTCGAGGTCGAGGCGCTCGCGGTGCTCGGCGACTGCGGCCTCGTGCCGCAGGTCGTGGCGCCGGGGGAGGACGACCGGGAGGCCGACTACGTGCCCTTCGCTCCGGCGATCCGCCGGGTCGGCTGATCAGACCTGCGCCCCGCCGCCGGGATCGCTGCGGTGCTCGGCCGGCAGGTTGAGGAAGAGCATGAGGCCCGAGGCCATGCTGATGCCGAGGAGCACGAGCACCGCGATGCCCGGCACGGGCCGGAAGAAGATCGCCATGACGAGGAGAGCGCCGACCCCGCCGACGAGCCCGACGACGGAGAGCACGAAGAGCGGGGGCGCACTGCGCCAGCCGATCCGCTCCGGGGCCGGTGGGACCCAGTCCTCGTCCTCCTCGAGCCGCTCGCGGATCTCGTCGATGGACATCTCCGGGACGAAGCCCGACTGCGCCTCGATCCCGGACACCATGGACTCCCAGTCCGCATCCGGGATGCGCTCGGCGTCGGGCAGGCGTTCGCGATCCGGGTCACCGGAGGATCCCGGGAGGCCGCCGGAGCCGGTCATGGCCGAGACCTCGGGGAGTCCGCGGCGGCGTCGCGCATGCGGCGGATCTCGGTGAGGACGAGGGACGCGTCGTAGTCGAGTGTGGCGACGTGGCGACTGCGGCGCAGGGAGACCGTGCGCACCGGCCCGGCGAGCCGGGCGCGCAGCTGTCGCGCCGACCACGGTCCCACGACGTTGTCGGTGCCCGACTGGCAGATGACCGTGGGCACGGTGATCCGCCACAGGCGCTGCAGCAGTGAGCGCTGGCCGCGCTGCATCGAAGCGATGGCGCGCAGCGGGGTGCGCGGGTAGGCGACCTCGTCCTGGTCGGGCAGCTCGATGTCGTTGCCGATCGCCGCGACGCTCGGCACGAGGTGCTGAAGGAGGGGGAGCGCGGTCCGCAGCGGGGAATCGACCCGCAGGGCAGGATTGACGAGGACGAGGCCGAAGATCTCACCGAGCGCGCCCTCCCGGTCGCCTGCCGGAGCGGCTGCGGCGAGTTCGAGGGCGAGTGCCCCGCCCATCGAGAGGCCCGCCACGACGACTGCGGAGTGGCGCCCGCGGAGGTCGGCGAGCTCGCGCGCCGCCGCAGTGCGCCAGTCGGCCCAGGTGGCAGCGTTGAGATCCTGCCAGACGGTGCCGTGTCCCGGCAGCAGCGGAACACGCACCGCGGTGCCGTCGGCGATGAGCTGCTCGGCGATCGGCCGCCAGGCGGCGGGGGAGCCGGTGATGCCGTGGAGCAGCAGCACGCCGACCTCGGACGGGGCGTCAAAGGTCAGCGCGGAGGCCGGGCGCTCGGCTGCGATCGTGCTTCCGGGAGGTGCCGTCATGCGTTCCAGAATGCCACACCGCGCCGCAGCCGCAGAGAGCCCGTGCTTCCTCACTGGAAGGGCGTCGGTGACGCACAGCCCAGAGGCGGCGAGTGTGCGGTGGGTGCGGTGGGCGCGGTGCCGATCGCAGCGGATCCGAGGACGCCTCCGTGTAGTAGTCTCGGACCGTTCGACCGCCCGTGTGGAAAGGGACACCGTGTTCTACTGGCTGCTCAAGACCATCGTCGTCGGGCCGGTCGCGCGTGCCCTGTTCCGGCCGTGGGTGCGCGGGCTGGAGAACATCCCGGAGACCGGCGGTGCGATCATCGCGGGCAACCACCTGTCCTTCATCGACTCGATCTTCGTGCCGCTGGCGGTTCCCCGGCCGGTCGTCTACCTCGCGAAGAACGACTACTTCGTCGGCCGCGGGATCAAGGGCACGGTGACCCGGTGGTTCTTCAAGCTCACCAACCAGTTGCCGATCGACCGGTCCGGGGGCTCGGCCTCGGAGGCCTCGCTCGACGCCGGGCTCAGGGTGCTCCGCCGCGGGGACCTCCTGGGGATCTACCCCGAGGGCACCCGCAGCCCCGACGGGCGGCTGTACCGCGGGCGGACCGGGATCGCGCGCCTCGTCATGGAGGCCGGCGTACCCGTGGTGCCCGTCGCGCTCATCGGCACCGACAAGGTGCAGCCCGAGGGACGGACCATCCCGCGCCTGCGTCGGGTGGGGATCGTGTTCGGCAAGCCGCTCGACTTCAGCGAGTACGCCGGCATGCAGGGTGACCGGTTCCTGCTGCGCTCGGTGACCGACGAGATCATGTACGAGATCCTGCGCCTGTCCGGGCAGGAGTACGTCGACACCTATGCCTCATCGGTGAAGACGAAGCTGCTGACCTCGACCAAGCCGACGAACCGGACCGAGGAGACCTCCGGGAACGCCGCCGGGAACGCCGCCGGGAGCGGATCCGTCGGCGGCGAGGCCGCCGGTGGGGCGCCTGCGACGGCTGCTCCGCGGTGACGGCGACCCGCCGATGCTGGTCGCTCCCCGGTGCGGGCGCACCGGCCGTCACCGCGGAGAGATTCCGGTCGCTCGGCGTTCGATTACTCCGGTAACGGCGACACGCCGAATCGTTATCCCGTGCTTCGTTGTCCGCGCCCGCACCAGCGCATAAGTTCAAGGGTGTAACTTTCCCTGGGTCCGCGAGCGCCCGGTGCGGTAGAATCACTGGAGACAACCGATCCGGTGCTCGCAGGCCCTGCTTCCCCCAGGGACATGAAGGAGGAGTCGGTGTGAACCGCTCAAGTCAGGAACAGGCCCGTTCCACAGCAGTGCCGCCGGCCGCGCAGGGTCTGCTGTTCGACGACGATCTGCCTGTGCTCGACGAGGAGGCCGGCTACCGCGGTCCCACCGTCTGCCGCGTCGTCGACATCACCTACCGTCAGCTCGACTACTGGGCACGGACGGATCTGGTGGTCCCGAGCATCCGCACCGCGACCGGCTCCGGCTCGCAGCGCCTCTACAGCTTCCGCGACATCCTCGTGCTCAAGATCGTCAAGCGCCTCCTCGACACCGGTGTGTCCCTCAACCAGATCCGGGTGGCCGTCGGCCACCTGCGTGAGCGGGGCGTCGACGACCTCTCGCAGATCACGCTCATGAGCGACGGCTCGAGCGTCTTCGAATGCACCTCCGCCGACCAGGTCATCGACCTCGTGCAGGGCGGCCAGGGCGTGTTCGGCATCGCCGTGGGCCGGGTCTGGCGCGAGGTCGAGGGCACCCTGTGCGAACTCCCGAGCGAACGTCCTGAGGACGAGGTCGAGATCGTCGACGAGCTCGCCGCCCGGCGCGCCGCACGCAAGTCCAGCTGAGGCAGGAGAGCCCCAGCAGCAGGACCCGCTGACGATGAAGGGCCGTGATGATCATCATCACGGCCCTTCATCATGCCCGGCGGTGCAGCGTCAGAACCGCTTCTTCTCCCGCGCGCGGCGGGCGCGGCGGGACTCGAAGCTCTCCTCGTGCTCGCCGGCCTGGCGCTCACCGGTGCCGCCGGAGGTCGGACGCGCGGCGCTCGATGGGGGATCGGCGGGCTTCTTCGGCTCGCCGGCCGCCCGGCTCCCGCTACCCCGGGCCGAGCTCTGCGGAGCACCGGCTACGGAGCGCGGGGGAGACGCCGCGTCGACTCCGGCCGGGGACTCGCCGGCGGTGGCGGATGCGGACCCCGGTGCGGATGCGGTCCCGGGTTCGCCGGCAGCGTCCTGTTCGGTCGCGGGGGAGTCGTCGTCCCTCTCGGTCGCTGTGGAGACCTTCTTCCCGTCGGCCGCCGAGGAGCCATCCTTCTCGGTCCCGGGTTCCGGGGGAGTCGTGGATGCTGAGGGCTTCGAGGCCGCCGCATCGTCCGTCTGCTCCGCGACGCCTGCGGCGTCGACGGATCCCGGCGCGGCATCGTCCTTCGCGGGGCTCTCCTGCGACGGCCCGTTCTGCGCGGAGTCGCCAGTGGCAGCGTCCCCGGCCCCGCCCTGCGGGGCGCCGGGCCGGCGCATCTTCTCGCTGCGGAGCGCGCGGTCGAGGATCCGGTCGAAGGCGGAGGCGAGCTCCGCTGCCGGACGGCCCGGCCACGAGTGGATGGGCCGCGCCGAGCCCTGGGCCTGCTGGAGCACGGTGCGCTCCGGGAGCGGGGGAGTGATGACGAGCGGGCCGAACATCTCCTTGAGCTCGGTGAAGCGGTAGGCGTGCTCACGTGAGTTCGGTCGAACCCGGTTGACGACGATGCCGAGCGGCTGCAGGCTCTGCGCGTTGCGGCGGCGGAGCTCCTCGGTGGCGCGCAGCGCGCGGTCGGCTGCGGCGACGGAGAACAGGCCCGGCTCGGTGACGATGAGGACGCGGTCGCTCGCCGTCCAGGCGGCGCGGGTGAGTCCGTTGAGGGAGGGCGGGCAGTCGATGAGGACGAGCCGGTAGCCGCTCGACACCTTGGCGATCGCGTCCTTGAGACGGCGCAGGTACCGGTCCGTGAGCGAGGGCCGGTCGAACTCGGCGGCACGCGGGGAGCCGGGGATGACATCGATGTGGCCGGGGCGGTCGCCCACCCAGCCGCTCGGCACGACCGCGCGGTCGAGGATCCGCGACTTCGGTGCGGCGAGGACGTCGGCGATGTCGACCTCGGTGGTCACCGGGACGTCGAGGCCCGTGGAGGCGTCGGCCTGCGGATCGACGTCGACGACCAACGTCGGGATGCCCCGGCTGTAGGCGGCCGAGGCCAGGCCGAGGGTGACGGAGGTCTTTCCGACCCCGCCCTTGAGACTGGAGACACTGAGGACGAGCACAGTCCAACGTTAGCCGATATCCCACCCCGGATCATGACGACGCACGCAGGAGCGCGCACCGGGTTCGCTCAGCCGGGGATCTCGACCCGGATGCGCGAACCCGTGGGGGACGCCTCGAGCACGATCTGGTTCGGGATCGCCTGCTGCATCCCCTGGACGTGGGAGATCACCCCGACGGTGCGACCGCCCTCGCGCAGCTCCTCGAGGATCCCGATGACCTCGGCGAGGGTGTCCGGGTCGAGGGTGCCGAAGCCCTCGTCGATGAACAGCGAATCGAGCTCGATCCCCCCGGCGGTCGACTTCACGGTGTCGGCGAGCCCGAGGGCGAGCGCGAGGGCGGCCATGAAGCTCTCCCCGCCCGACAGCGTCCGCGGGTCGCGCCGCTCCTGGGTGAAGCCGTCGACGACCTGCAGGCCGAGTCCCGCACGCTTCTCCCGCCGGTGGATGACGTCGTCGTGGACGAGGGAGTAGCGACCCCGGCTCATCACCCGCAGCCGCTCCGAGGCGTTCGCGGCGACGTCGGCGAACAGAGCGACGAGCGCGTAGGACGACAGCGAGATCCGCCGCAGGTTGTCCGGGCTCGTCGCCTGCACGAGGCCGGCCAGTGCCACGTCTGCCCGGAGTTCGCCGAGCTCGTCCTCCTCGACCGCGGCCTCGTCGAGGAACGTCGTGCGGAGCCCGGTGATATCGCGGCAGCGATCCTCGGCGACTGCGAGGGATTCGACGGCCCGGCGGGCCCGCTCCCGGAACCGCACCTCCGCGTCCTCCGCGCGGGCGCAGGCGGAGAGCAGCTCCTCCTCCGGTGCGGTGTCGCGCGAGGCAGCCGGGAACCACGCCGACTCCCGCATCACGGTGATGCGGGTGAGGAGAGCCTGGTGCTGCGCCGCCTGGGAGGAGAGCACATCCGGGTCGAGGTTGCGGGCGCTGAGGAGCTCCGATTCGGAGGTGAAGGGCGAGGCCCGCAGCGCCGTGTCGTACTCCGTCTGCCGCGTGGCCACCTCGCTCGCGGCGTCCGCGGCGGCGGCACTGGCTCGCCCGGCCGCCTGAGCGGCCGCGGTGAGTGCGGTGCCGGTCGCTGCGGCTTCCTCCGCGGCCGCCGATGAGTCCGGCACCGCGTGCCCGGTGCGTCGGAGGACCTCGCGGGGGGAGGCGGCTTCGGACTCGTCGAGCTCAGCGATCTGCTCGGCGAGGGATTCGGACCGCGCGCGCAGGCGGGTGAGCTCCGTCGACAGGCGCTGTGCTTCGCCGTCGAGCGCATCAGCGCGGGTCGCGAGGCGATCGGCCTCCGTGCGGAGCCGGTCGAGATCGGCGGTCTGCGCTTCGAGCGCCTCGACCTGCTGCGCGGCTGCGGCCCTGGCGCGGGAGGCGTCGTCGACCGAGCCGTCACCGGCGGTGGCCCGCGCAGCGGCGTGCTGCTCCTCGAGCCGGGTGCTCCGGTCCTGAGCCGCGGTCAGTGCGGCCTGCCGCGACTCCCAGGTGGAATGGGCGCGCTCCTCGTCCTCTCGGGTGACGGAATGCGAGTCCGCTGCGGCCGGGTGCGGGTGTTCGGTCGATCCGCAGACGGGGCATTCGGCCCCGGCTTCCAGTGCGGCGGAGAGCTCCGCGGCGATCCCGGTGATGCGGCGGCGACGGATGTCCTCGTAATCCGTGCGAGCGCGGTCCCGATCGGTGCGCCGGGATCCGACCTCGGTGCGCGCATCGGCCAGCCGGTCGGCCAGGCGGTCGCGGAGCTCGGCGGACTCGAGCTGCTCCGCGGCCCGACGGAGGTTCGCGCGCTCCTTCTCGAGTGCGGCGCGCACGGTGGGTTCGGCGGCGAGTGCGGTCGCGGTCTCGGTGCGCCGACGGGCCTCCGCCTGCTGGAGCTCGGCGTGCTCCCGGAGCCGTGCCGACTGCGTGGTGATCGCCTCCTCGCAGTCCCGAGCTGCAGCGCGTAGGGATTCGCCGCGCTCGAGTGCTCTGCCGAGCGTCCGGGCCGCTTCCGCGACCCCGCGCCCGAGCTCTGCGAGCTCCTCCCAAGAGGTGTCGGGGTCGACCTCCGGCAGGGTCGCGAGCGCGGCCTCGAGGCGCCGGCGCTCGGCGCGCGCCGATTCTGTGCGGGTGTCCCGCGTGCGCTCGGCGGCGCGGAGCTCACGGTGCAGCGGCAGCACCGCGCCGGCAGCCCGGGCGAGCGCCTGCTGCTCACGGATCCGGTCGCGGTCGCCCGCCCCGCCCTCGTAGTCCTGTTCGAGCTTCCGCAGCCGGGTGAGCTCCCGGCGGGCGGTGAGGCGCTCCGCGGCGGCACCGGCCGCCTCCGCCGCCCGGTCCCAGGCCGCCTGACTGAGATCCCGGCCGGCCACGGCGAGGTCCCGGCGCTCGGCGCAGATCGCCGTGCTCGGCCCGAGCACGGCGTCGACATCGGCGACGCCCGGGTGCTCGACCGCAGGGCGGGGGAGGTCCTCGCCGTGGACGGCGAGCGCCCGGTCGACGAGTGCTGTGCGCCCGGCGGACACCTCGGTCATCCGGGTGCGCGCCGCCCGGGCGGAGTCGGCGAGGACCCGTTCGACGGCGGTGAAGTGCTCGGTGTCGAAGAGCCGCCGCAGGATGGGTTCGCGCTCCTGCGGTGCGGCGCGGAGGAAGGCGGCGAACTCGCCCTGGGGGAGGAGGACGATCTTGGTGAACTGCTCGGCGTTGAGGCGCAGTGCCCGATTGACGTGGGCCTGGACCTCGTTCATCGTGCGGCCGAGTCCGGCCCACGCGGTGCCGTCCCACTGGAGCAGGGACACCGCCGGTCGCTGCGTGACCGTGCCGGAGCCGCGCTGCTTGGGCCGTTCGTAGGCCGGGCTGCGTTCGATCCGATAGCGCCGGCCGCGCGCACTGAAGTCGAGGACGACCGTCGTCGGGGTGGTCGGAGCGGCGAACTGGGAGCGCAGCTGTCCGGCTTCGTTGCGGGCCCCCGGCACGGTCCCGTAGAGGGCGAAGACGATGGCATCGAGAACGGTCGTCTTCCCCGAGCCGGTGGGCCCGTGGATGAGGAAGAGGCCGTCCCCGGCGAGGGCGTCGAAGTCGACCTCCGCGGTCTCCGCGAACGGTCCGAAGGCCGAGAGCGTCAGCGTGTGCAGTCTCATGCGTCCTCCCTCCGCGAGGAGGCGAGTGCGGTCTCGAACCGGGTGCGCTCCCCGGGCCGCGCGGGGCGTCCGGCGACGTCGTCGACGAAGGCGGAGAACACCTCGGTGTCGGTGCGGGCGGCCGCCGTCGCGGCGTCCGGCACTTCCAGTGCGGTGGGCTGGGCGGCGTTGACGTAGCTGAGCCTGATGAGCCCGGGCAGCACGGCGCGCAGCCGCCCGAGCGCCCCGTCGACGCGCTCGGTGTCGGTGAGCTCGACGGCGACGAGCGCATCCTCGTGCTCCGCCGCGCGGGCGAGGACGTCGGCGAAGGTGCCGCGCACGGTCTCGATCCGGGAGAACGCCGGGACCGGCACCGCGCTGAGCTCGATCCCGGCGTCGCGGATGTCGAGGAGGACGAGCTGCTTGGGGGTGAGCGCCTCGGTGAAGGACAGCGGCACGGGGGAGCCGGAGTAGCGCACGGTCGGGGTGATCGACTGCGGGCGGTGGAGGTGGCCGAGGGCAGCGTAGTCCGCGCCGGCGAACACCGCGGCGGGCACCACGCCCACGCCGCCGATCCCGATGTCGCGCTCCGATTCGCTGCCGACGGCACCGGACACGAAGGCGTGGGCCATGACGAGCAGCGGCACCCCGGGATGGTGGGCTCCCGCGTGCTCCCGGATCCTCTCCATCGCAGCACCGAGCACGGCGGTGTGGGTCCGCTCGACGCCGAACCGGGAATGGACGAGCGCGGGCTCGAGGTAGGGGATCGCGTACACCACGGCCTCCGGATCTCCGCCGGCGGGGGAGAGGGGGACCGGCCAGGTGATGTCCGACAGCCGGGTCCGCAGGTGGAGACCTGCCGTGTCGACGAGCCTTCGACCCATCCCGAGCCGCATGAAGGAGTCGTGGTTGCCGCTGGAGACCACGACCCGGGTACCGGCGGCGAGCAGACGGCCCACCGCGGTGTCGAAGAGCTCGAGCGATTCCTGCGGCGGGATCGCCCGGTCGTAGACGTCGCCGGAGACGAGGACGACGTCGATGCGCTCGGCTTCGACCGTGTCCACGAGGAAGTCGAGGAACCGGGCGTGGACGTCGTGCTGGTCGACGCCGAAGAACGACCGCCCGAGGTGCCAATCGGAGGTGTGGAGGATACGCATGCGCCCAGGGTATCGGCGGGGACGGACACGGGGTCGGGCGGCGGGCGATGCTCCGTACCGGCGGGGGCAGCATCCAGGGTTTCCACGCCCCGCCGGTGACGTGTCCGCGGGCGTCTGTAGAGTTGTGCCTGTCAAAGGACCCCGCGCCGACCACCATCGACGCCGAGCTGAAACGAGCAACACTGATGTTCTCAAAGGTTCTCGTAGCCAACCGCGGAGAGATCGCGGTTCGCGCTTTCCGCGCCGCCTATGAACTGGGCGCCACCACCGTCGCCGTGTTCCCGTACGAAGATCGCAACTCGGAGCACCGGCTCAAGGCCGATGAGGCCTACACGATCGGGGAGAAGGGGCACCCGGTCCGCGCGTACCTCGATGTCGAGGAAGTCATCCGCGTGGCCAAGGAGTGCGGCGCCGACGCCGTGTACCCCGGCTACGGCTTCCTCTCCGAGAACCCCGACCTCGCCCGGGCCTGCGCCGACAACGGCATCGTCTTCATCGGCCCGAAGGCCGACGTCCTCGAGATGGCCGGCAACAAGGTGCACGCGCTCGAGGCCGCCCGCTCCGCCGGGATCCCCACGCTGGCCTCCACGCGGCCCTCGGCGGATCTCGACGAGCTCCTCGCGGACGCGGAGTCGATGGACTACCCGCTGTTCGTCAAGGCCGTCGCAGGCGGCGGCGGGCGCGGCATGCGCCGGGTCGGCAGCAAGTCCGAGCTCGTCGATGCCCTCAAGGCCGCGATGCGCGAGGCCGAGGGCGCCTTCGGCGACCCCACGGTCTTCATCGAGCAGGCCGTGCAGCGCCCGCGCCACATCGAGGTGCAGATCCTCGCCGACAACGACTCCAACGCGATCCACCTGTTCGAGCGCGACTGCTCGATCCAACGGCGCCACCAGAAGGTCGTCGAGATCGCTCCGGCGCCCCACCTCGATCCGGCGGTCGCCGAGGCCCTGCGCACCGACGCGCTCAAGTTCGCCACCGCGCTCGGCTACCAGAACGCCGGGACCGTGGAGTTCCTCCTCGAGACCGAAGGGCCCCGGGCCGGCCAGCACGCCTTCATCGAGATGAACCCCCGGATCCAGGTCGAGCACACGGTGACCGAGGAGGTCACCGACGTCGACCTCGTGCAGTCCCAGATGCGGATCGCGGCCGGGGAGTCGCTCGCCGACCTCGGGCTCAGCCAGGACAGCATCACCGTCAAGGGCGCCGCCCTCCAGTGCCGCATCACCACCGAGGACCCGGCGAACTCGTTCCGTCCGGACACCGGTACCATCACCGCCTACCGGTCCGCCGGCGGCGCGGGAGTCCGCCTGGACGGCGGCACGGTGTACGCCGGCGCCGAGGTCTCCGCGCACTTCGACTCGATGCTCGTCAAGTGCACGACCCGCGGCCGCACCTTCGAACAGGCCGTCAACCGGGCCCGCCGCGCCCTGGCCGAGTTCCGGATCCGCGGTGTGGCGACGAACATCGGGTTCCTCCGCGCCGTGCTCGACGACCCGGCGTTCATCCGCGGCGACGTCGCCACGACCTTCATCGAGGAGCGTCCGCACCTGCTCGCCGCGAAGGTCGGTGCCGACCGCGGCTCCAAGCTCCTCGAGTTCCTCGCCGACGTCACGGTCAACCGCCCGCACGGCGATTCCCCGGTGGCGCTGCTGCCCAAGGACAAGCTGCCCGCCTTCGACATCTCCGGCGAGGCCCCAGCCGGTCAGCGCCAGCGGCTGCTCGACCTCGGCCCGGCGGCCTTCGCCGCGGACCTGCGGAAGCAGTCCGCCCTCGCCGTGACGGACACCACCTACCGCGATGCCCACCAGTCGCTGCTCGCCACCCGCGTGCGCTCGAAGGACCTGCTCGCGGTCGCCCCGTACACCGCCCGGATGACTCCGGAGCTGCTGAGCGTCGAGTGCTGGGGCGGTGCGACCTACGACGTCGCGCTGCGCTTCCTCGCCGAGGATCCGTGGGAGCGCCTGGCCGCACTGCGCGAGGCGATGCCGAACATCAACCTGCAGATGCTCCTGCGCGGCCGCAACACCGTGGGCTACACCCCGTACCCCACCGCGGTGACCGATGCCTTCGTCGAGGAGGCCGCGCGCACCGGCGTCGACATCTTCCGGATCTTCGACGCCCTCAACGACGTCGAGCAGATGCGCCCGGCGATCGACGCCGTGCTCGCCACCGGGACCACCGTCGCCGAGGTCGCGCTGTGCTACACCTCGGACCTCACCGATCCGGCGGAGGAGCTCTACACCCTCGACTACTACCTCCGGCTCGCGGAGAAGATCGTCGAGGCCGGTGCCCACGTGCTCGCGATCAAGGACATGGCAGGCCTGCTGCGCCCGGCCGCTGCGACCACGCTGGTGACCGCGCTGCGGGAGAACTTCGACCTCCCGGTCCACGTGCACACCCACGACACCGCCGGAGGTCAGCTCGCCACGCTGCTCGCCGCCTCCACCGCGGGAGCCGATGCGGTGGACGCCGCGAGCGCCTCGATGGCCGGCACCACGAGCCAGCCCGCGCTGTCCGCGCTCGTCGCCGCACTCGAGCACACCGACCGGGACACCGGCCTCTCGCTCGCCGCGGTCTCCGACCTCGAGCCGTACTGGGAGGCCGTGCGCAACGTCTACAAGCCCTTCGAATCCGGTCTGCCCGGCCCCACCGGCCGCGTCTACCGCCACGAGATCCCCGGCGGCCAGCTCTCGAACCTCCGCCAGCAGGCCTTCGCGCTCGGCCTCGGCGAGAAATTCGAGGAGATCGAGAAGATGTACGAGGCCGCGGACCGGATCCTCGGCCACCTCGTCAAGGTCACGCCCTCGTCGAAGGTCGTCGGTGACCTCGCCCTGCACCTCGTCGCCGTGGGCGCCGACCCGCAGGAGTTCGCCGAGAACCCGCGCCACTTCGACATCCCGGACTCCGTCATCGGATTCCTGTCCGGCGACCTCGGTGATCCGCCCGGCGGCTGGCCGGAGCCGTTCCGCTCCAAGGCGCTCGAGGGCCGCAAGTACACCGCCCCCGCGGAGAGCCTGTCCGACCACGACTCCGACCTGCTCGGGGAGACCGGCCGGGTGCGCCAGGAGACCCTCAACCGGCTCCTGTTCGCCGCTCCGTCCAAGGAATTCAACCGGATGCGGGAGACCTACGGCGACCTGTCCGTCCTCGAGACCACCGACTACCTCTACGGTCTTCAGGAGGGCGAGGAGCACGCCGTCGTCATCGACAAGGGCAAGGCGCTGCTCGTCGGCGTCCAGGCCGTCGGCCCGGCCGACGAGCGCGGCATGCGCACCGTGATGTGCACGCTCAACGGCCAGATGCGCCCCGTCTCCGTGCGCGACCGCTCCGTCGACGTCGACGTCGTCACCGCCGAGCGCGCCGACACCTCGGTGCCGGGCCACATGGCCTGTCCGTTCGCCGGCGTCGTGACCATGCAGGTCGCGGCCGGGGACAGCGTCAAGGCCGGCGACACCGTCGCGACGATCGAGGCGATGAAGATGGAGGCCGCGATCACCGCCCCGATCGCCGGCACCGTCTCCCGTGTCGCGATCGGCGCCGTCCAGCAGCTCGAGGGCGGCGACCTCGTGGCCGTGGTCGATGCCTGAGAGGCCCATCCGTCGCTTCGGCGATCCGGTCCTCAAGACCGTGACCGACCCGGTCACGGTGTTCGACCGGAAGCTCAGGGAGCTCGTTCGCGACCTGCTCGACTCGACCCGCATGGAGGGGCGGGCAGGCGTGGCGGCCACCCAGATCGGGTCGACCCGCCGTGTCTTCGCCTACCACGTCGAGGGCGAGCTCGGCTACGTCGTCAATCCGGAGCTCGTCGAGACCGGGGGAGAGAAGCGGGAGATCGGGGAGGGCTGCCTCTCCGTGCCCGGGCTCTGGTACCCCACCCCGCGCTGGGAGACCGCCGTGGTCCGCGGCGTCGACCAGGACAACCAGCCGGTCGTCGTGCGGGGCGAGGGCCTCATGGCCCAGATGCTCCAGCACGAGGTCGACCACCTCGACGGACTCGTCTACCTCGACCGGCTGAGCCCGGAGAACCGGCGCGCCGCCCTCAAGGCGGTCCGGGAGTCCGACTGGTTCTGAGCCCGCACGATCGGGCCCGGAGCACCCGAGCCCGTCCGCACTGCAAGCACCGCACATGACTACAGGAGTTGATATGACAATCGAACGCGCAGGAGTGATCGGCTGCGGCCTCATGGGATCCGGCATCGCCGAGATCCTCGCCCGCAAGGGCCTCGACGTCGTCGTCCGCGACATCGACGACGCCGCCGTCGAGGCCGGTCGCGCCCGGGTGGAGAAGTCCTTCGCCAAGGGCGTCGAGCGGGGCAAGATGAGCGCCGAGGACCGCGACGGCGCTCTCGCCCGCCTCCACTTCACCACGGATCTGTCGGCGATGGCCGACCGGCAGCTCGTCATCGAGGCGGCGAGCGAGAACGAGGGGATCAAGAAGAAGATCTTCGCCGAGCTCGACTCGATCGTCACCGACCCGCAGGCGATCCTCGCGTCGAACACCTCGTCGATGCCGATCGTGCGGTTCGCCCAGGCGACCTCCCGCCCCGAGCGCGTCATCGGCATGCACTTCTTCAACCCCGCACCGGTGCAGCCGCTCGTCGAGATCATCTCCTCGCTGCTGACCGACCCGGCGATGGCCGACGAGCTCGACGCCTTCACCACCGAGGTGCTCGGCAAGGTCACCATCCGCTCCGACGACCGCCCCGGGTTCATCGTCAACGCGCTGCTCATCCCGTTCCTGTTCTCCGCCATCCGCATGCTCGAGGCCGGGCACGCGACGAAGGAGGACATCGACACCGGGATGATCAACGGCTGCGCCCACCCGATGGGCCCGATCCGGCTCGCCGACCGGGTGGGCCTGGACACCTGCTTCTACGTCGGACAGAGCATCTACGAGGAGACCGGGGACCCGGCGAACAAGCCGCCGCTGCTGCTGAGCCGCATGGTCGACGCCGGCCTGCTCGGCGTGAAGTCCGGTCAGGGCTTCTACGACGACTACCGCTGAGCCGTCACGGCCGGCCCTCGGCCGGAGACGCGAAGGCCCCCACCGGGAACCCGGTGGGGGCCTTCGCATTCCTGCCGGCGGGTGGGCGCCCGTGCCGGCGGGATCTCAGTCCTGGGCGAGGAGCTTCTCGCAGGCGGCGAGTCGCACGCACACCGCGAGACCCTCGGTGGCGGCGGTGACATCGGCGAGGCTCGGCATCGTCGGGGCGATCCGGATCACCGCGTCGTCGGGGTCGAGGCCGTAGGGGTGCGTCGCACCCGCCGGGGTGAGCTTGACACCGGCCTCACCGGCGAGCTTGACCACCCGGTCGGCGGTTCCGGGGAGCACGGAGAGCGTGATGAAGTAGCCGCCGTCCGGGTCCGTCCATCGCGCCGCCCCGGTGCCGGCGAGGCCGGCCTCGAGCTTCTCGATGACCGCGGCGAACTTCGGGCCGATGAGCGCGGCGTGCTCGGACATGTGCCGGCGCACCCCGGCGGCATCGCCGAAGAACCGGGCGTGGCGCAGCTGGTTGATCTTGTCCGGGCCGATCGACGCGGCGCCGAGGTGGCCGGTGAACCAGCCGATGTTCGCCTCCGAGCCACCGTAGAAGGCGACCCCGGCACCCGGATGGGTGATCTTCGAGGTCGAGGCGAACACCCACACCCGGTCGGGGTGTCCGGCATCCGCGGCGAGACCGAGCACGTCGAGCATCGGGGCGTGGGGCTCGCGCAGGTGGTGGATGCCGTAGGCGTTGTCCCACAGGAGCTTGAAGTCCGGGGCCGCGGTCGGCATCGCGAGCAGGGCGCGGGTGCGCTCCTCGCTCATCGAGATGCCGGTCGGGTTCGAGTACATCGGGACGACCCACATGCCCTTGATCGTGGGATCGGTGGCGACGAGCTCCTCGACCGCGGACAGCACCGGGCCCTCGTCGTCGAGGGGGACGGTGACGAGCTCGAAGCCGAGCGCCTCGGCGAGCGTGAAGTGGCGGTCGTACCCGGGCACGGGGCAGATGATCCGGCGCGGCTGCCCGACCCACGGCGCGTCGCCGTCGACCGTGCCGGCGAGCAGCGCGAAGCTCAGCGCCTGGTGCATGAGAGTGAGGGAGGAGTTGCCCTGCGCGAGCAGCTGATCGGCGGGGACGCCGTAGAGCTCGCCGAACATCTCGCGGAGCTCCGGGAGGCCCTCGAGCCCGCCGTAGTTGCGGACGTCGACGCCGTCGCGGGAGCGGATGTCGTCCCCGGCGACCGCGGTGAGCAGGCCCGCGGACAGGTCGAGCTGGTCGGTGCCGGGCTTGCCGCGGGTGATGTCGAGGTCGAGCCCGCGGGCGGCGAAGTCGCCGTACGCCTCGGTCGCGGCCGCGAGCTCCTGCTCGAGGTCCGCCTGCGAGAGATCTTCCAGTGCCATGCGAAGCCGCCCTTCCCGGGGTCGATGAGGCCTTCCGCTCATATCCTAGTGCGGTGACCCCTGACCCCGAGACCCGCCTCCGCCCGGTCCTGCTCGGTGCGCTGCTCGCCGTCGGGCTCGGCCTCGTCGCCCTGTTCCCCGACGCGCTCGGGCTGCACACCCTCAGCGGCGCGGTGCATCTCAGTGCCCTGCGCGGCCTCGTCACGCTCGCCGCGCTCGGGATCCTCCTCGTTGCCGCAGGCGGCCTGCTCTCCCGCCGGTCGCGGCCGTTCCTCACCGGGTTCCTCGGGTTCGGCGCCGTCCTCGTGCTCGCCAGCGGCGGGATCCTGCTCGGCCGAGGATATTCCGACCCGGGCGTGCCCGCGGCGGAGACCCAGCCGTTCGCCCCGGCGGCCGCCCCTGGGTCGGCCCCGGGGTCCCGGCTCACCGTGCTCACCGCGAACGTCCTCATCGGCAACGCCGGCTACGAGGATCTGCTCCGGGAAGCGGCCGCCGCGCAGGCCGACGTCATCGCCCTCCAGGAGACCTCACCGGCCATCGTCGAAGCGGTCCTCGAGCGCACCGGACTGTCAGCGGAGTATGAGGTGGCGGCGGTGTCGATCCGCTCCGGGGTCGACACCGCGGCGACGATCCTCCTCGTCAACCCGGCGCTCGAGCCGGAGGAGATCGATGGAGGACCGCTGCCCTTCGCCGCGGTCGGTGCGCGCACGAATGTGGGGGACATCTACGCGGTCCACACCTATGCGCCGATCGACCGCAGTATCCGCCAGTTCAACTGGTGGCGCTCGGTGTCGGAATCAGCGAAGCTCTGCACGACCGGGGCCGGCACCCTCGTCGTCGGGGACTTCAACGCCACCCCGGACCACCGGACCCTGACCGGACACACCGATTGCACCGATGCGGCCACCGCACTCGGCATGGGGGCCGTGGGCACCTGGCCGCAGACCGTCGGCGACCGGGAGTGGCCGCGCGGGCTCGGCGCCGCGATCGACCACCAGCTGTTCGATCCGCAGCGCTTCACCGCACACCGCGGCTGGATCCTCGACATCCCGGGATCGGACCACCGCGGAGTGCTCGTCGAGTACATCGTGGACGCCGCGCGGGTGCCATGATGGGCACATGAAACGATACACACCGGACTCGACCCGTTCCCAGATCGATGCCATCATGGCCGGCTTCGGCGTCGACGACGCCACCCGCACCGTGTGCACCGACGTCATGTTCGCCACCGACCTCTCCGGGGTCGACTCCCACGGCATCTCGATGCTGCCGATCTACCACCGGGAGATCGCCGCCGGCACCACCGACCCGGACGCCGTGCCCGAGGTGACCCGCAGCGCCGGGGCCTTCAGCCTCATCGATGGGCACCGGGGGTTCGGCCACACCGCGGCGCACCTCGGCATGCGCGAGGCGATCGCGAAGGCCAAGGAGATGGGCATCGGGCTCGGCTCGGTGGGCAACGCCAACCACTTCGGCGCCGCCGGCTACTACGCGCGGATGGCCGCCGAGGAGGGGCTCATGGGCATGGCCCTGTGCTCGACCCGGGAGGCCCTGCAGACCCCCACCGGCTCCCGCCACCCGCTCATGGGCACGAATCCGCTCGCCTTCGCCGCCCCCGTCACCGGGGAGGAGCCGATCGTCATCGACATGGCCTCCTCCGTCGTCCCCCTCAACAAGGTCAAGGTCTACGGGCTCAAGGGCGAGCCGCTGCCCGCGGAGTGGGTCGTCGACGACGCAGGCGAGGTCGAGACCGACGCCGGGGCCGCGTACGCCGGTCTGTGCAGCCACGACGACCGCCACGGCCTCGTGCCGATCGGCGGGCGCGGCACCCTGTCCGGCGGCCACAAGGGCTACGCGCTGGCCACGATGATCCAGCTCCTGTCCGCCGCGATCCCGGGCGCCGACCAGCCCGGCAGCAAGGCCGGGTTCCACGACGTCGGCTACTTCTTCCTCGCGATCGACACCGAGCTCATCAACCCGGGCGTGGCCGCCGACTACGCGAAGGAGCTGCGCGACACCCTGCGCGGGCTCGAGCCCGTCGACCCGGCGCATCCCGTGCAGGTCGCCGGCGACCCCGAGACCAGGATCCGCGCCGAGCGATCCGCCCACGGGATCCCGCTGGCCGACACCCTCGTCGGTCAGCTGCAGCACGTGTGCGCCGACACCGGAGCGGAGTTCCTCCTCGCGGAGCAGGTCTGATTGGCCGGCCCGCGCATGCCTGCCGCCGGCCGCGAGGCGCACGGCAGGTGCTTCGGCACGGCCGCGGACGTCTACGACGCGGTGCGTCCCGGCTACCCGGACGCGCTCGTCGATGCGATCGCGGCGGACGGGGGAGCGGTGCTCGACCTCGCCGCCGGCACCGGAAAGCTCACGCGCCCGCTGCTCGAGCGCGGCCTCGAGGTCGTCGCCGTCGACCCCGACGGCCAGGCGCTCGCCCGCAACCCGGCCCGCGGGATCCTCGGCACTGGGGAGTCGATCCCGCTGGCCGACGGCAGCGTCGACCTCGTCACCGTCGCCCAGGCCTGGCATTGGCTCGACCCGGAGCGCTCAGCCGCGGAGATCGCCCGCGTCCTCCGCCCGGGCGGAGTGCTGTGGATCGTGCTCAACCAGCTCGATGTGCGCGTCGACTGGGTGCTGCGGCTGAGCCGCATCATGCACGCCGGCGACGTCTACCGCCCGCACTGGCGCCCTGAGCTCGGACCGGGGTTCGGTCGTGTCGAGGCGCGCCTCGACGAGTTCAGCACCCCGGTGGGCGTCGACGACATCGTCGACCTCGCCGCCACCCGCTCCTACTGGCTGCGCTCGCCGCGGCACATCCGCAAGCGCGTCGAGGCCAACCTCCGCGACTACTTCGCCGAGGAGCACCCCGTGGCACTCGGCACCCGCCTCGACCTCCCGTACCTCTGTCTCAGCTATCGCGCACAGCGTCTCACCGACGCCGGATCCGCATGAGGGCAGAACCATCCGTGGGAGGATGAGGAACGGAATCGACTGAGGAGGAGACACGAGAATGCGCGGAGTCCTGCTGACAGAGCACGGCGGACCGGAGGTCCTCGGATGCACCGGGATCCCGGACCCCGAACCGAAGGCCGGTCAGGTCCTCGTCGAGCTGCGGACCGCGGGCATCAACCGCCGCGACGCGCTCATCCGTGGCGGGATCGGCCCCGGCTACCGACCGCACCTGCCGGTGATCCTCGGCTCCGACGGCGCCGGCATCCGCCGTGACACGGGGGAGGAGGTCATCATCCTGCCGTCCCTGCGCTGGGGCGACGACGACGCCTGCCCCGGACCGGATTACGCGGTGCTCGGCGGCGGGCCCGACGGCGGCACCTACGCGGAGCTCATCGCGGTCGACGAGGCCTGCCTGTTCCCCAAACCGCGCCACCTCGCCTGGGCGGAGGCCGGCGCGCTGTCGCTGTCCGGCCTCACCGCATACCGGGCGCTGTTCACCGTCGGGCGGCTGCGGCGCGGCCAGACCCTCGTCATCCTCGGCGCCGGGTCGGGCGTGTCGCTCATCGCCCTCCAGCTCGCCGTCAAGGCCGGCGCGCGCGTCGCGGTGACGTCCTCGAGCGAGGACAAGCTCCGGCTCGCCGAGGAGATGGGCGCTGCGGTCGGCGTCGACTACACCGTCCCGGACTGGGAGCTGCGGCTGCGCGACGAGATCGGAGAGGCCGACCTCGTCCTCGACTCGGTGGGATCGACGCTCCAGGAGTCCGTGCTGCTGCTGCGGCGCGGGGGAGCGGTGCTGTCGATGGGCGGGACCGGTGACAGCGGCATCGTCTCCGACTTCGACATCCGTACCCTCTACCTCCAGCACAAGCGGATCCTCGGCACCGCGATGGGGTCCCCGCGGGACTTCGCCGGGTTCCTCGAGATGGTGTCCGACGGGGACATCGATCCCGTCATCGACTCCGTCTACCCGCTCGACGAGGTCGCCGAGGCGCACTCCCAGCTCGACTCGAACCTCCGCTTCGGCAAGATCGTGCTCTCGATGGAGTGAGGCGCCGGCCGACGCCCGGACATGGAAGAACCGGCCGGGACATCGCGTGATGCGATGTCCCGGCCGGTTCCGCTGTCACCGGGGCGAGGGACGCCCCGAGGATCCTCAGACCGAGGTGCCGGTGCCCGAGGTGCCGGAGTCGGTGCCGGTCGAGGTGCCCAGGTCCGTGGTGACCGTGGTGCTGCGGTCGGTGCCCTGGTTGTGGGCGACCGAGATCTTGCGCGGCCGCGCCTCCTCCGCGACCGGGATCGTCAGCAGGAGCACACCGTCGGTGTAGTCCGCCGAGATCTGGTCGAGGGCGATCCGGTTGCCCAGGGTGAGCTGACGGGCGAAGGTCCCGGTGGGACGCTCACGGGTGAGCCACTTGATGTCCTGGGTGCTCGTGTTCGCGGTGCGCTCGGCGCGCACGGTCAGCGTGCGGTCCTGCACGTCGACATCGATGCTCGCCGGGTCGACGCCGGGCATGTCGATGCGGGCGACGAACACCTCGCCCTCACGGTAGAGGTCCATCGGCAGCGCGGCGGTGTTGGGGGTGCGGGTGACCTCGGAGAAGAAGCGGTCGAGATCGCGGATCGGATCGAACTTGGTGGCCATGTGCATGTCCTTTCAGATGTGCGGTGAAGCCTTACATTGAGTCGAACACACTCAAGTCCGAGATCATTCCCGAGAACCGCCGACTCCGCGCCCGCAGGTTCTGCAGCACGGCCGATCTCCTAGAGTGAGGTCCATGGGATTCGCCGACATCGTCACCGCGCTCGTGCCGGTGGCGGCTCTCATCGCCCTGGGCTTCGGATTGCGGCGCACCCCGCTGTTCTCCTCCGCGGAATTCTGGGCGGGCGCGGAGAAGCTCGCCTACTTCGCCCTCCTGCCGACCCTGCTGTTCCGCAACGTCGCCACCGTCGACATCGCCGCCTTCGACCTCGGCCCGCTCGCACTCGGCCTCGTGCTGCCGACGCTCGGCGCAGCGGGCGTCCTGTGCCTGGTCCACCGGCTCGTCGCGGCCGACGCCCCGGCGTTCACCTCGGTGTTCCAGGGCGGCATCCGCTTCAACACCTACATCGGCCTGTCCCTGTCCGCGGCGCTGTTCGCCGACACCGGGCTCGCGCTCGCGGCGATCATCGGCGCGATCCTCGTCCCCCTCGTCAACGTCCTGTCCTCGCTCGCCTTCGAGCTCTTCCTCGTCGACAAGCACTCGTGGCTCTCGCTCCTGCGCACGGTGGTCCTCAATCCGCTCGTGCTCGGCTGCGCGCTCGGGATCGTCGTCAACCTGCTCCCCGTCGAACTGCCCGGGCTCGCGCTCGAGGTGCTCGACCCGCTGTCGGCCGCGGCCCTGCCGGTCGGCCTGCTGTGCGTCGGCGCGGGGATGCGTGCGATCTCGATCGGCGAGCACGGGGTCGGCCTGGTCGTCGCCGCCGCGGTCAAGCTCCTCGTCCTGCCGGCGGTGACCGTCGCCGCGCTCCTCGCCTTCGGCGTCACCGGCGAGGCGGCTCGCGTGGGCCTCGTGTTCCAGGCGATCGCGACCGCGCCGAGCGCGTACGTCATGGCCCGGCAGCTCGGCGGGAACGCCCGGCTCATGGCCGCCCTCATCGCCGTGCAGACGCTTCTGTCGATGGTCACCCTGCCGCTCGTCCTCGGCCTCGGGTTCCGGCTCCTCGGCTGAGTCCGCGGATCCCGCTAGACTGCGAAGTGCCCCGCCGACGGCACCCGCCCCGTTCGGCGATCCCCGCCCGAAGGCATCGATCGCATGCACACGCCCGAACCCCGCCGGGGCCCGGCCGGCCCGGCTCCTGCGGCCGGTCCCGCGCCGCACACGCCGCACCGCGGACCGGGTCCGCGCGCTCTCGCCCCCGACCTCGCCCGCGGGGTCATGCTCCTGTTCATCGCGATCGCCAATGTGTCGTGGTTCCTCTACGGCGGCGACGAACACCCCGCGGTCGTGCACCCGACCGACGGCACCGTGCTCGACCGGGCGCTCTCCACACTCGCGATCCTCTTCGTCGACGCCCGCGTCTATCCGATGTTCGCCTTCCTGTTCGGCTACGGGATGGTGCAGTTCGCGACCTCGCGCGCGGCGCGCGGGATCCCCGAGCCGGTGGTCCGGCGGATGCTCGCACGGCGCCACTGGTGGATGATCGCCTTCGGGTTCGTCCACGCCGCACTCCTGTTCGCCGGTGACATCCTCGGCGCCTACGGACTCGCCGGCCTCATCCTCGCTGCGCTGTTCTTCCGACGCGCCGACCGGACCCTGAAGATCCTCGTCTGGGTGGTCGTCGCGATGCTCGCCGTCAGCGCGCTCTTCAGCCTGTTCGGCGCGGTGATGGTCTCGTGGGTGCTGCCGCAGGCCACCGGCATGTCCGCCGAGGAGCTCGCGGGCGATACCGGCTTCACCGTCGGCAGCCAGCGCGGCATGCTCAGCGGGGACGGGAACTACCTCGTCTCGGTGGGCGCCCGGGTGCTGTTCTTCGCCCTCGGCCTGTTCGGTCAGCTCCTCGGCCTCGTGGTGCCCGCCTGCATCCTCCTCGGGTGGTTCGCCGCCCGCCACCGCTTCCTCGAGGACTCGGAGCGCCACCGCCGTCTGCTCGGCCGCACCGCGCTGTGGGGGATCCTCATCGGAGTCCTCGGCGCCGTGCCCCAGGCACTGTCGTACCTCGGCCTCCTGCCGCTGGCGGACGCAGCGTGGTGGGGCACCATGGGGCTCGTCACCCTCACCGGCATGGCCGGCGGGGTCGGCTACGCCGCGCTGTTCGGTCTGCTCGCGCTGCGACTGCGCTCCCGCGTCAGGTCGCCGCTGCGCGCGGTCGCGGCCGTCGGCAAGCGCTCGCTGAGCTTCTATCTGCTCCAGTCGCTGATCTTCGCTCCGCTGCTGGCGGCCTGGGGATTCGGCATGGGGGAGTGGATGGGCACCGCAGGGGCCTACGCACTGGCGGTCGCGGTCTGGGTGCTCTCGCTCGTCATCGCCGGAGTGCTCGAATCCCGCGGCCGGCGGGGGCCGGCCGAGGCGCTGCTCCGGCGCCTGACGTACCGGCGGGACGATCCCGCAGGACTCCACCCGGCCGGTGCCGTGCCCACCCGGTCCGACCCGCCGGGACCCGCAGGACCGGGGCGGCCGCCACCGCCACAGCCGTCCGTTCCTCCACCGCCCATCGACCCTCCGTCCCGAGGAGCCTCGCCATGACCATCCGCATCGACATCTGGTCCGACATCGCCTGCCCGTGGTGCCGGATCGGCAAGGCCCGCTTCGAATCGGCGCTGGCGCGGTTCGCGCACCGCGACGAGGTCGAGGTCGCGTGGCACGCCTTCATCCTCGATCCGGACCTGCCGGTGCGCTACGACGGTACCGAGGTCGAATACCTCATCGAGCGCAAGGGCATGCCGCGCGCCCAGGTCGAGGCGATGACGCAGCAGATCGCGCGGGCCGGTGCGGGGGAGGGGCTCGACTTCGACTTCGATTCCGTGGTGCCCTCGTCCTCGCTCGCCGCGCACGCGCTGCTCAAATATGCGGAGGCCACGGGTGCGGACATCGGGGCAGTGGAGGACGCGCTGTTCGACGCGCACTTCCGCGACGGCGAGGTCATCGCGGATGCGGACGTGCTCGTGCGGATCGGGGCGGCGCAGCGCCTCGACGCCGGCGCGGTGCGCGCCGGACTCACCGACCCCACGGTGGTGCGCGCGGTGCAGGCCGACCTCGCCGCGGCCCAGCAGATCGGCGTTTCCGGGGTGCCGTTCTTCGTCTTCGAGCAGAAGTACGGGGTGTCCGGCGCTCAGCCGGCCGAGGTCTTCACCCAGGCACTCGAGCAGGTGTGGGCGGAGGTGCATCCGCAGGTCGGACTGACGCCGCTGGGGGAGCCCGATGCCGCCGCGTGCGGGCCGGACGGATGTGCGGTGCCGACGCGCCCGGACGCGGGTGCGGAGCAGTCCTGACCTCGGGTTAGGATTGTCCACGACGACTCGGTGGGAGGTGAAAGACATGATCGATGTGCTGCTCTCGATGGCCATCATCGGCGGGATGCTGGTGCTGCCCCTGCTCGCGATCGTCGTATTGCCGACGGCCGACCAGAAGTCCTCGCGTCGCTCGACCGACCGCTGATCGGATCCGAACCTTCCAGTGCCCGCTCGTCCTCTCCGGACGGGCGGGCTCTGTCATTCACGCGCTGTGCACCACCCGCAGGCCGAGGTCCTCGAGAAGCTGGGGGAGAGGCGGCCCGACCTCGGCCTGCAGTCAGGTGGCGGGAGGTGCGGGCTCACCGTCCATGACCGAGCACCACTGTGCTCGCGTCACAGCGGTGACGGAATGATGGACCCGACGCTCGACAGATGCTTCGTATGTGACCTAGTATTGTTCGTATGCGAAATGAATTCGCGGGATCCGCGCCCGCCCCTGAGCGGAAGCCCCGTTTCATCTATCTGCTCAACCTCGCGCAACGCTCGCTCCAGGCCGCCCTCCACGACGATGCGGGGAAACAGAACTCCGCCCGGGCCGGCATCCTCTTCGCCGTCGGGGACGACGATTCGGGGCGACCGACGAAAGAGCTGCGCGCGCAGCTGCGGCTCAGCCCCTCCGCGCTGTCCGGTCTGCTCGACCGGATGAGCCGGGACGGACTCGTCGAACGCCGTCCCGACCCGCACGACGGGCGCGCCGCGACAATCGTCCTCACCGCGGAGGGCCGGACCGCCCGGGCCGAGGCGGTCCGGACCGCCCGCACCATCAACGACCGGCTGTGCGAGGGCTTCGACGCGAGCGAGCTCGCCCTCGTCGAGCGCTGGCTGGAAACCGTGACTACCCGATTCTCACCAGGAGAGAAGAACGATGAATGACAGCACGCAGCACAGCAGCATCCGAACGGAGCGATCCGACGGCGTCCTCACGCTCGTCATGGACCGCGCCGAGAAGAAGAACGCGCTGACGAACGAGATGTACGGAATCCTTGCGGACGCTCTCGAGGCGGCCCAGGACGATCCTGCGGTCCGCGTCGTCGTCATCCGGGGTGAGGGGGACATGTTCACCGCGGGCAACGACGTCGGCGAGTTCGCCGCGAGCACGCCGGACAGCGGACCACGCCACGTGCGCCGGTTCGTCCGCGCGATCGCGGAGTTCCCCAAGCCGCTGCTCGCCGCCGTCCAGGGTCGGGCGGTCGGCGTGGGGACGACGTTGCTGCTCCACTGCGACTACGTCGCCATCGCCGAGGACGCGAAGCTCTCGACGCCGTTCGTCAGCCTGGGACTGGTCCCGGAGGCCGCCTCGAGCATGCTCCTGCCGGCCCGGATCGGCCACCTGCGCGCATTCAGCATGCTCGCGCTGGGGGAGACCGTGAGAGGCGACACGGCTGTGGAATGGGGACTCGCCACGACAGCGGTTCCCGCCGCCGAGCTCGTGCCCACGATCGAGGCCGTCGCCGCCCGGATCGCCCAGCTGCCGCTCGGCGCGGTCCGCGCGACGAAGCAGCTCATGCGCGACACCACGGCGATCACCGAGCACATGCGCGTCGAGGGTGAGGAGTTCGCCGCACGTCTGACGAGCCCGGAGGCCAAGGAGGCGTTCACCGCCTTCGCGGAGAAGCGCAAGCCCGACTTCTCGCAGTTCAGCTGAACGGGGAGCGGGGCCGGCGCAGACGTGCGGAACCGGGAGGGGGTACGTCTGCGCCGTTCCCGCCCTCTTCCCCTCTTCCGCCCGTAGTTAACATAATGTATATTATCGGCTTTGCGGGAGAGCAACGCCGTCCCGGCGTTCGTTGAACTCCAGCGCCCACGCCACCTGCGAGATCGGCCGATGCCTCTGCTCCGCGAATCGGGCCGTGTCCACGGGGATCAACGACGCGAACATGCTCGCCGAGCGGGCCGAGGAGATCACCGGAGCGAGCACAACGGCCCGAACGACCACCCGAGGTCGACTCATTGAACCGCACCCGCGGGGTGGGCCCCGGACCGGTCGAGCTCACCATCCCATCATTTCAACCCGGGAGGATCCTGCCGATCACGTGTCGCGGGACGAACCGCCGGCGCTTCGCCTGTTGGCCAGAAAACGTGCCTTCTTCTCGCGGTTGCCGCAGGTGTTCATGTCGCACCATTTTCGGGTCCGGCTGCGGCTGGTGTCGAAGAAGGCCGCCCGGCACGTCGGGGATGCGCAGAGTGCGAGCCTGCCGTCGCGCGCTCCGGAGATGATGCCGATCGCGCTCAGCGCTACGACCCCCAGGGCGCCGGCCACTGGGCCCCCGGGTCCCAACTGCCAACCAAGGCCACCCTCCGTAGTGAGGAGAGCTGAAGCGGACCCGTTGATGCTGGCCATGTTGATGACCTCGCGAGCCTCAGGCGGAAGCGGCTCACCCCGTGCCGCCGCTGTGCCGCATACGTGGACGGCCTCGCGCAGCTCGCGAGCACGGTCAAGATCGGCCTCACTGCAGGCCACCACGTCAAGACCGTTGGCGATGAACCAGTCTGCAAGGCGCGACGGCACGGGAATGCGTTCCACGCGGTCCCCGTGACGCTCGGTGAGTGTTCCGGTGAAGCACATCGCCAGTTCCGTTCCCGGGCGGAACGGCGGGTATCTGGTCGCCGACATGACTGCGAGTCTACCAATTCGGAACCGACATTGCTGGTTGCACGGACGGCGACCGGCTGTTAGAACTACCCATGACGGTTCCTATCGAGCGGAGTGAACATGCCCCTGCCCGCCTTCTGTCGCTCGCACCTCACGGCAACCCGGCAGCCAACGGTTTGGTCCCCCGCATCGATTGCCACCTGGGCCATCCTGATAGACGGGCAAGCCCGTGGTTGACCTGCTGGTCCTCCCCGCCTTCGTCGGGGTGATCCTAGCCTTCTTGGCACCACCCGGGCCGGACATGACCTACATGATCGCCGTGGGCCTGCAAGGGGGCCGGCGGGCAGCCGCCCGCGCCATCCTCGGGATCGGAACCGGGATGAGCGTCTACGCCGCCGCGGTGGTCCTCGGGTTGGCCAGGCTCATGCAGGCCAACCCTGCAGTCCTGGACGCCGTGCGACTGGGCGGGGCGGCCTTTCTGGTGTGGATGGCCTGGACGAGCCTGCGCGACGCGCGTCGAGGGAGCACCGACATCGATCAGGTGCGCGCCGGCCGGTGGTACGTGCGGGGCGTGATCATCAGCCTGACCAACCCCAAGCTCATCCTGTTCTTCGTCGCCGTCCTCCCCCAGTTCATCGGCAGAGCGGAGAGCCCAGAACTGCAGCTCGCGATGTTGGGCGCGGTCAACGTCGCCACCGAGGTTCTGCTGTACGGGGCAATCGGCCTCCTGGCGGGCGCTTTCGCCGCCCGCTTCGCACAGAATCGACGTGCCAGCCGCCATCTTCACCAGTTCGCCGGGGCTGTCTACCTCTTGCTCGCCCTGGCGATCGTCGTCGACACGGTACGCACGCAGTGACCGCCATAGTGAACTGTGCGGGGTGACGTTCCGACTCATCTGACGGAGAAGTTCCGACATCTTCTATGGCAACGGGAGCCCGCAACGCCTGCTCATCCGGGCCCCAGGCTGAGGTCAGCCTATCCACACATGCCGCGCTCCCCTTGCAGGACTACGATGTGAGCACAGCGTGACTCGCGTCATGCTCCACCGTTCCGGACCCGAAAGGAAGCCTCCATGCGTCTGTCCGACACCATGGCCCGCGCCCTCAGCGACCAGGTCACCCTCGAGCTCACCGCGTCGATCGTCTACCTCCAGCTCGCCATCGAGCTCGACAACCAGGATCTCACCGGCATGAGCTCGTGGATGCGCGCCCAGGCCGAGGAGGAGCAGGTCCACGCTGCCAAGTTCATCTCCCACTCCCTCGACCGCGGATCCGCCCCGCAGATCGGCACCATCGAGGCGCCGAGCTTCTCCGGCCGCACGCCGGTGCAGCTCTTCGAGGCCGCTCTCGCCCACGAGGAGAAGGTCTCCGAGGCGATCCGTGAGCTCTACCGCACCGCCCAGGCCGAGGGCGACATCGACATCCTGCCGCTGCTCAACTGGTTCGTCGACGAGCAGCTCGAGGAGGAGGCGAGCGTCGGCGAGATCGTCGGGCGCCTCACCATCGTCGGCGACGACGGCTCCGGACTGCTCCGCATGGACAGCCAGCTCGGCAGCCGCACCCCGGACATCGACAGCGGCGAGTGACCGCACGCACGAAGGCCCCGATCGGATGATCGGGGCCTTCGTCGTCTCCGCCGACTGAATGCCCGGCGGGTGGTGCTGGGTCCGTCAGCGGCGGAGCAGGCGGCGGGCCTGTCCGGCGCCCTTCGTGACACCCTCCTGCGCGACCTGGAACACGCGGTCGACCTTGCCGGTGCGCACCGCGTCGGAGAGGCGCGTGCCGATGCCGGCGATGAGGCCGTTGATCTTCGTCTCGGTCCAGTCCACCGGTCCACCGGGGGCGGCGGCGCGGTGGGCCTGGGACTTCGCCCGGTCGCCGATCCGAGCGCTCTCCGTACGGGCGCGCTCGGAGTAGGAGCGGACCCGATCGACGGGCTGATCGGCGAAGTCGCGCACGCCGCTGCGGGCGGACTCCGCCCGCAGCCGTGCGGCATCGGCGGCGCGCACGCCGCCGGAGATCACCTGGTCCGCCGCGGCCCGGATGCGATCCGAGGCGCTGCGATGGGTCGAGTCGTACACTTCGGTCGGTTCCACGGGTTCACGATGATCGCTCATACGCCGATTGTCCCCGGTCACGGCCGCCGTGGTCAACGTCAGGGAGCGCTTCGTCGCACCCACACAGGCGATCCTCAGGCGGGCGCCGGTGGACCGGCGGGCCCGCGGGTCGACGCTCGGCTACTGTGGGTGCGATGACCGGACCGGAGACGATCGCCCACCGCGGCGGACTGTGGGACGACGCCGCGGAGAACACCATCGAGGGCTTCCGACGCTGCGCGGACCTCGGGCTCGACTGGATCGAGACGGACGTGCACGCCTCCCGCGACGGGGTCCTCTACGCCGTCCACGATCCCGACCTCGCTCGCCTCGCCGGCCGCCCCGAACGCCTCGGCGACCTCGACGCCCGGACCCTCGATCGGATCGAGCTCACCGGCGGCGGTCGACTCCCCCGCCTGGCGGACGTGCTCGAGGAGCTCCCGGGCGTGTCCTTCAACATCGACGTCAAGGCCGACCGGTCCACCGCCTCCACCGTGCGCCTGATCCGCGCGATGGACATCGGCTACCGGATCCGCCTCGCGTCGTTCTCCACCCGCCGGCTCGCCCGGCTGCGTGCCGCGCTTCCGGGCGTGCGCAGCTCCGCGGGCACCGCCGAGGTCGCCGCGTTCCTGCTCGCGGGCCGCCGGGCCGCCCACCGGTTCGATCCGGACCTTGATGCCTTCCAGGTACCGCACCGGCGGTCCGGCATCACCGTCGTGACGCGCCGCTTCGTCGACCGTGCTCATGCCGCCGGGCTCCTCGTCCACGTCTGGACCGTCAACGAACCCGCGCACATGCGCGAGCTCGCCGCGCTCGGGGTCGACGGCATCGTCACCGATCACCCGGCCCGGGCACTCGCCGTGCTCGGGAATCACCTGCCTGCGGGTGATCCGCCGTCGCCGGGGAATCCTCGTTCCTGAGGAATGAAAGCGCCCGGTAGACTGTTGGACTGGATTGTTCGATCGTGCACGACCGGAAGGTGGACCAGGAATGAGTGAGCGCAGCCTGCGCGGGACCCAGTTGGGCTCGCGGAGCCTCGAATCGGACGTCGGCGTCGAGCCGGCGCCGCGTCAGGTCGTCGAGTACGCCTGCGAGGACGGGCACACCTTCACCGTCCCGTTCTCCGTCGAGGCCGATGTGCCCGCGACCTGGGACTCGGGAACCCACGGCATCGGCATGCGGGTGGGCGGCGAGGAGCCCGAGGCGGAGCCGGAGAAGCACGTCCGCACCCACTGGGACATGCTCCTCGAGCGCCGCTCCTTCGAAGAGCTCCAGGTGCTGCTCGACGAGCGGCTGGCAGTGCGGCGTGGAGAGGCCCCGCTGCAGAGCTGACCCCCTGAAAGCGCACGATCCCGCCGAGAGGACTCGGCGGGATCGCTGCATTCAGGGATCGTCGCATTCAGTGGTGGTCGCCGACCGCCGCCCGATGTCGCGTCAGCGACGGAGCAGGCGCCGGACCTGACGCCCGCGGCGCTCGAGGCCCCAGCGGGCGACGTTTGTCATCGCCTCGGAGATGATTCCGCCGTGCATCTTCGACTCCCCGAGCTCGCGCTCGACGAAGGTGATCGGCACCTCGGCGATCCGGAAGCCGGCCTCGTCCACCCGCTTCGTCATATCGATCTGGAAGCAGTAGCCCTGGGACTCGATGTCGTCGAGCGCGATCGCCGCAAGTGCCTCCCGCCGGTACGCGCGGAAGCCGGCGGTCGCGTCACCGACCCCGAGACCCATCGCCGCGTTGACGTAGAGGTTCGCCCCGCGGGACAGCAGGTGGCGGTTGCGCGGCCAGTTGACCACCGCTCCCCCGGGGATCCAGCGGGAGCCGATCACGAGATCCGCGCCGCCCTCGATCGCCGCGAGCAGCTGCGGCAGGTCGCGGCCGCGGTGCGAGCCGTCGGCGTCCATCTCGCAGATCACCGCGTAGTCGCGCTCGAGGGCCCAGGTGAAGCCGGCGACATACGCGGCACCGAGGCCGTTCTTCGCAGTGCGATGGAGCACGGAGATGCGCGGATCGGCCGCCGCGGCCTCGTCCGCCCACTCCCCCGTGCCGTCCGGCGAGGCGTCGTCGACGACGAGGATCTCGGCCGCGGGCACCCAGGTGCGGATCGACTCGATGGTGTGCGGGAGAGAATCCCGCTCGTTGTACGTGGGGATGACGATGAGGGTCTTCATAGGCACTCCCCCACCCTAGAGGACACCGGCGGGTGGGCCGGTGAGGCACTCCGGCGTGAATCGATGGACCCGGCCCCACCGACTTCGGACCGTGGAACCGAGAGGCCCACGTTTTCTAATGCCGGCGGGAACCGGGTCGCGCTCCCGCAACGGGAGCGTCAGAGTCGAACCTACCCGCCGAGCAGGGTTCCGCAAAATCGCTCTGACCTGGGACGATGCCTATCCGCCCAGGTGAACAGCGGGTTGCGGGAGCAGAAAACAGGTCGAAGAATCTCAGCACTCCCGGCGTGTCGCGCATGTCCGCGCCGCGCCGCTCGGCTAAGCGGTCACACCTCGGTGCCGCGCACCCACACCGTGCGCAGCCGGGGCAGCGATTCCGGATCGGTCAGATCGGGCAGCCCCGGGGTACCGGAGCGCGGATCGGTGCTCCACGCCGCCACCCGCTCGTCGGCGACCTGCACCGCGAGCCCGTCGACCTCCCAGCGCACCGCAGTCGCCAGCGCGCCGGGGGCGAGCACGCCGGCCTCGAACCGACCGAGCGCACGCAGCCCGAACCGGGTCGCGCAGTTGAATGCGGCGCGTGCGGAGATGCCGTCGGCCGCGCCGTACACCGCTGCGCTGAGCGAGCGCCAGGGGGATGCGGGATCGAGGGCGAAGCTCAGCTGCACTCCGGCGGAGAGCATGGTGCCGAGCGGCTGCTCGTGGCGGGTCGGGTCGAGGGTGACCGGGATGCCGTGACCGGCGAGCTTCTCCACACCTGAGGCAGGGACGGGGCAGCCGACGAGCAGCCGGTAGCCGTGGCGCTGCGCGTGGGTGCGCACCACGGGATCCTGGAACAGCTCGAGGGCGGTCCGGAGCTGCTCCGGGGAGTCGACGAGCGCGAACTGCGGGTGCTCCGGCAGGTGCTGCGGGTCGAGCTCGGCGATGCCCACCGCGCCGGTCGCGTCGGTGCGCCCGAGCGGGTAGGCGACGATGTCGAGCCCCGGGGGCGCGGCGGCGGCGAAGTTCTCCACCGTCGTGCTCTCCCCCACGACGTGCGCGGTGGTGATGCCGGCGGCCAGGAGCTCCGCGGGCGACACCTCGACGTCCCGGAGGTCCACCCCGGCGCTGACGAACCCCGGGGTCACGAAGTCCTCGGCGAGGTCGACCTGGTTCCCGCCGAGCTCGGCGGCGGCCTCATCGGACCCCACCCAGGTCACGGTGTCGCCCTCGAAGGCGATGGCGGTGGCGAAGGGATCGGCGCTGCTGTAGACGTCGCCGTGATGCAGAACTGTCCTGGAAGTCACCCGGTCATTCTGCCACGGCGGGCGGGGCGCGATGCTCCCCCGGACCCGTGTCCGAGGGCCGTTGTAGGGTGACACCGTGACTCAACCGCTCGTCGTCCTCGACACCCCGACGCTGTACTACCGGGCGTTCCACGCCCTCCCGGATTCGCTCCGCGACCCCGCCGGGATGCCGATCAACGCCGCCCGCGGGATGACCCAGACACTCGCCTCCCTCGTCGAGCTCACCGGCTCCACCCGCATCGTCGCGGCGATGGACGCGGACTGGCGACCGGCGTTCCGCACCGCCGTCGTCCCGGAGTACAAGGCGCAGCGCGTCACCGACGACGCCGCCGGCACGGAGACCCCGCCGGACCTCGCCGTCCAGCTCCCCCTCATCACCGCCCTCCTCGCCGCCGCCGGGATCCCCGTGGCCGAGGTGCCCGGCACCGAGGCCGACGACGTCATCGCCTCGATCGCCGCCGCTGCGCACGAATCCGTCGTCATCGTGTCCTCCGACCGGGATCTCCTCTCCCTCCTCGCCCCGGGCCGCGATCTCGTGGTCATGAGGCCCAAGAAGGCCGGCGTCTGGGACACGCTGCGCATCGCCGACCTGCCCGGGTCCTACGGCGTCGTCGACGGCGCGCAGTACCGGGCGCTCGCCGCGCTGCGCGGCGACCCCTCCGACGGGCTCGTCGGGGTGCCGGGCATCGGGGAGAAGACCGCGGCCGCCCTGCTCTCCGGCTACGGCGACCTGCCGGGGATCTTCGCCGCCGCCGAAGCCGGCGAGCGGGCCCACGGGCTGTCCCCGCGTCGCGCCGCGGCGATCCTCGAGCACCGCGCCGCGGTCGAGGCCAACCACACGGTGATGACATGCCGGGAGGATCTCCCGGTGGCCGGGTTCGTCGAGGCCGCTGGCGGTGATCCGGATCCCGTCGCCCTGCGCGAGCTCGCCGCCCGCCACGGTCTGACGCAGAGCGCCGAGCGCCTGCTCGCCGCGCTCGGTGCCCCGCCGGCAGACGTCGCCCCACCCGCAGGTGTCCCGGCCGCCGCCCATACCGGGGAGCAGTCCGCCGGGGAGGTCTGGACCGAGGCCCCCCTGTGGGGATTCGACCTCGAGACCACGGGGACGGATCCGCACACCGCGCGCATCGTCAGCGCCGCGCTCGTCCGATTCGCGGGCGGCGACCCGGTCGAACGGTTGACCTGGCTCGTCGATCCCGGCGTGGAGATCCCGGCCGCCTCGGTCCGCATCCACGGCATCACCCCCGAGCACGTCCGCGCCCACGGTCGGCCGGTCGCCGAAGCGGTGCCGGAGATCCTCGCGAAGGTCGCCGCCATCCGCGGAGCCGGCGGTATGCTCGTCGGCCACAACGTCGTCTACGACCTCACGATCCTCCAGTACGAGGCCGAGCGCGCCGGTGCCGAGCCCGACGCCCGCGCCGTCTGCCCGCCCGTCATCGACACCTTCGTCCTCGACAAGCGGGCCCAGCAGTTCCGCAGGGGGCCGCGCACGCTCACCGCGGTGTCCCAGAACTGGGGCGTCGAGCTCTCCCAGGCGCACGAGGCCCTCGCCGACGCCGAGGCGGCCGTCCGGATCGCCCTCGCGATCGCCGCGGTCCATCCCGACATCGCCGCCCACTCCCCCGCTGCGCTCCACGCCGCGCAGATCGGGTGGAAGCGCGAACAGGCCGCCTCGTTCCAGGAGTACCTGCGCGGGCGCGGCCGTCCGAATGCCGTCGTCGACCCCTCGTGGCCCTTCGAGCCGCGCCGCGGACCCGCTCCCCGGCCCGGTGTCTGACCGCGCCCCCGACCGCCCGGAGGATGCGCGGGGACACCTCGTCCCCTGCGTACACTGGGACCGACACCCGACCCCTGTGGAGGACATGCGCGATGGGATTCTTCGCCCGACTGCTCAACCGGCCCGGCGCCCAGGCCGACAGGCGCATCGGCTGGCTCAGCAGGAGCCGTCCGGAGATCGAACGACTCGGCGAGGAGTACGCCGAGCTCAGCGACGCGGAGATCACCGTGAAGGCCGGGGAGATCTTCGAGACCGGCGAGCGGCGGACCCAGCTCACCGAGTTCGCCGCGCTGGCCCGCGAGGCCGCCGAGCGCACCCTTGACGAGCGCCCCTACGACGAGCAGATCACCGGCCTCATCGGGCTGCTCGAGGGCTCGATCGTGCAGATGCTCACCGGTGAGGGCAAGACCCTCGTCGGCGCGATGGCCGCCGCCGGCTACGCCCTGCAGGGGCGCCGCGTGCACCTCGTCAGCGTCAACGACTACCTCGCGGTGCGCGATGAGGCCTGGATGAGGCCGCTGTTCGATCTGCTCGGTGTCGAGTCGGCCGCGATCTCCGGCACCCAGACCGAGGAGGAGCGCCGGTCCGCCTACCGCTCCGAGGTCGTCTACGCCTCCGTCACCGAAGTCGGGTTCGATGTGCTGCGGGACCGCTTCGTGCTCGACGACGCGGAGATCCGGGTGCCCGGCCGGGACGTCGTCATCGTCGACGAGGCCGACTCCGTGCTCATCGACGAGGCGCGCGTCCCGCTCGTCCTCGCCGGGTCCACCAGCCACGAGGCGGGGGACGCGGAGATCGCCGCGCTCGTCGCCGGACTCGTGGCCGGCGAGCACTACGAGATCAGCCCCGACCGGAAGGCGGTGTCGCTCACCGACGCCGGGATCGACCGGGTCGAGGAGGAGCTCGACGTCGACCTGTTCGGGGACGACTCGGCGACGCTCGCCGCGGTCAACCTCGCGCTCTACGCCTCCGCGCTCGTCCATCGCGACGTCGACTACCTCGTGGTCGACGGCGCCATCAAGCTCATCTCCGACTCCCGCGGCCGGGTGGCCGAGCTTCAGCGCTGGCCCGACGGGCTGCAGGCCGCCGTCGAGGTCAAGGAGCAGCTGTCGACGACAGACAGCGGCGAGATCCTCGATCAGATGACCGTCGAGGAGCTCATCCACGGCTATGACACGGTGTGCGGCATGACCGGCACCGCGGTCGCCGTGGGCGAGGACCTGCGCGAGTTCTACGGGCTCGAGATCGTGCCGGTCGACCCCCACCTCGAGGTCATCCGCGTCGACGAGCCGGACCGTCTCTACACCTTCCAGGAGTCGAAGGAGCGCGCGATCGTCGACGAGGTCGTCGAGCAGCATGCCGCGGACCGTCCCGTGCTCATCGGCACCCGCTCGGTGGCGGAATCCGAGAGCCTCGCCGAGCGGCTGCGCACCCGCGGGATCGATGCGCAGGTGCTCAACGCGAAGGACGATTCCGCAGAGGCGGAGATCATCGCCGGCGCCGGGCGGGCCGGGGCGGTCACCGTGTCCACCCAGATGGCCGGGCGCGGCACCGACATCCGGCTCGCCGACGAATCCGTCGCCGAATCCGGCGGGCTGCTCGTCATCGGCGCCGGCCGCTACCAGTCCTCCCGCCTCGACGACCAGCTGCGCGGCCGCGCCGGCCGCCAGGGCGACCCGGGCTCCTCGGTGTTCTTCACCAGCCTCGAGGACGAGCTCATGAGCCGCGTGCCGGAGGCCCAGCGGTTCATCGAGGAGGGCGACGAGCACGGCCACATCGCCTCGAAGCGCGCCGCCCAGCTCGTCGAGCACGCCCAGCGCATGGCCGAGGGCGAGAACACCGCGGTCCACCGCGACACCTGGCGCTTCAACGAGCTCATGGCCCAGCAGCGCGAGCTCGTCCTCGAGCGCCGGAAGGCGATCCGGGAGGGCGAGGCGGGGATCTCCGAGGTCCGCGCGGAGCTGCCGGAGCGCGTCGAGGAGCTCGACGAGGCGCACGGGGAGGACACCGTCGACGCCGCGATCCGCGACGTCCTGCTCTTCACCCTCGACAACCGGTGGGTCGAGCACCTCGCGTTCCTCAACGATCTGCGCGAGGGCATCCACCTGCGCACGCTCGCCCGGGAGAAGCCGCACGAGGCATTCAACTCCGAGTCGATCGGCGCGTTCTCCGGGTTCTGGACCGATGTCCTCGAGCGCGCGACCGAGGTCGTGGAGGAGGCGGAGTTCACCGACGCGGGCATCGACCTGCCCGCATACGGGCTCAAGCGGCCGTCCTCGACGTGGACCTACCTGTCGACGGACTCGACCTTCGGCTCCGACATCGAGTCCGTGGTCCGGCGCATCGGTCGCTGACAGCCGCCCCGCGGGGTCTCAATCCGCGACGACCCCACGGCGGATCGCGTCCGCCGCGCGGCGCACGACCACCGCGGTCGCGGGCTCGCAGACGTCGGCGACCTGGCCGAGCAGGTCGAGGGTCTGCTTGGCCCAGCGGACGAAGTCCCCGGCGGCGATGTCGGATCCGGCCAGTGCCGCCGACAGCGACTTCCCCTCGGTCCATCGGAAGATCGGTTCGACGAGGCCGAACTCGGGCTCCGGGGTCACCGGCAGGTCCGCGTCGACCTCGAGCCGGTAGAGGTTCTGCCAGGTGCTCCGCAGCTCGACGAGCGCGTGCTCGAGGCTCGCGGAGGGGATCCGCGGGTTGAAGTACCCCTCGGTGCGCCGGGCCTGGTAGACGAGGCTCGAGGCGAAGGCCGCGGCCTCCGGCTCCGACAGCGGGTCCCACAGCCCGGCGCGCACGCTCAGCGCGGTGAGGAGGTCCCGCTCCCCGTAGATGCGGCGCAGGATTCGGGCGTCGTCGGGGAGGAACCCGAGGGTCGTGAGCACGCGGCGCACCCGGTCGAACACCTGCGCGATCGAGGTCGTGCGCCCTTCGATCTGCTTCGTCAGCGAGGCGGTGTCGCGCTGCAGCTTCGCGGCCCGCTCCGCCCACCGGGCGTGGTGCTCGCGGTCGGGGCAGGAATGGCAGGGGTGGCTGCGGAGCTGTTCGCGGACGAGTGCGATCTCCTCGGACTGGACCCGGGCACCCTTGGCCGGCTGCGCGGCCTCGCTGGGCTGTGCGACACGGCCGTCGGCGATCGCGGCGAGCAGGGAATCGCGCAGCGCGCGGCGCTCCGATGCCTGCCGGTGGTTGAAGCGCTTGGGCATCTTGAGGCGTCCGAGCACCACGGCGGGCTCGGTGATCTCGTGCATCCGCAGGTGCCACACCTTGCCCTGCTCGGTGAGCACGGTCGGCAGCCGCAGCTCGCCGTCCCGGTTGCTCATCGGAGTGATGACGACGGCGGTGCCGTCGATCCGCTTCGAGGGCAGCACGATGACGTCGCCGTGCTTGAGCCGGCCGAGCGACTCGATCGTCTCCCGCTGCTTGATCTTCGTGCGTGAGCGGCTGGCCCGCTTCTCCATCTCCGACAGGGTGCGGCGCAGCTGCACGTACTCCTCGAAGTCCCCGCGCTCGCACTCCATCGACGTCCGGTAGCCTGCGAGCGCCTCCTCGTTGCGGCGCACCCGCCGGGCCAGGCCGACTACGCCCTTGTCCGCCTGGAACTGGGCGAACGAGGTCTCGAGCACCTTCGCGGCGTCGTGCTCGGTCAGCCGGGCGAGCAGGTTCGCCGTCATGTTGTACGTCGGGGTGAATCGGCTCTGCAGCGCGTAAGTGCGCTTCGAGGCGAGCGAGCCGATGTCGGCGAGCTCGGTGCTCGGGTGCCAGACGACGACGGCGTGGCCTTCGACGTCGATCCCGCGCCGTCCGGCGCGCCCGGTCAGCTGGGTGTACTCCCCCGGGGTGATCTGCACATGGGATTCGCCGTTGAACTTCGTGAGCTTCTCGAGCACGACGGTGCGCGCCGGCATGTTGACGCCGAGCGCGAGGGTCTCGGTGGCGAACACCGCGCGCAGGCAGCCGTCGACGAACAGCTCCTCGACGAGCTCCTTGAACTGCGGGATCAGACCCGCGTGGTGTGCTCCGAAGCCGTGGATGAGACCGGTGGAGAAGGTGTGGTAGCCGAGCACGGAGAGGTCCTCGGAGCCGAGCTCGTCGTGGAGCTCCTCGAGGCGGGCCATGATGTGACGCTTCTCCGCCTTGTCGGTGAGGTCGAGGCCGGCGGCGAGGCACTGCTCGACGGCGGCATCGCAGCCATTGCGGGAGAAGATGAAGAAGATCGCCGGGAGCAGGTCGTCCTCGTCGAGCTCGCGGATGAGCGCGGTGCGCGAGGGCCGCTGGAAGCGTGCGTGCATGGGCCGGCGGCGGTCCCGCCGGGAGCCCCGGGAGACGAAGGGCCGCACCGCCAGCTCGAGGTCGCGGTTGACCTGCCCGGGCGCCCCGGCCTGGAACAGCGGGTGGAGGTCGGTGCCGACGGCGACGTGGCTGTACAGCGGCACCGGCCGGTGCTCGCTGACGATGACCTCGGTGTGCCCGCGCACCTCGCGGAGCCAGGCGCCGAACTCCTCGGCGTTGGACACGGTGGCCGACAGGCTGACGAGTGCGACATGGGCGGGCAGGTGGATGATGACCTCCTCCCACACCGGTCCCCGGAACCGGTCGCCGAGGTAGTGGACCTCGTCGAGCACGACGTAGCCGAGGGAGCTGAGGTCGGTGCCGGAGTAGATCATGTTGCGCAGCACCTCGGTCGTCATCACGACGATCTGCGCGTCCCGGTTGATCGAGACGTCGCCGGTGAGCAGTCCGACCCGGTCCGCCCCGTACTCCCGGCTGAGCTCTGCGAACTTCTGGTTGCTCAGCGCCTTGATCGGGGTGGTGTAGAAGACGCGCACGTCCTGCTCGGTGGCGAGCAGCACCGCGAACTGGGCGACGACGGTCTTGCCGGCGCCGGTCGGGGCGGCGACGAGCACGGATCTCCCGTCGGCCAGCGCCCGGCACGCCTGCTCCTGGAACGGGTCGAGTCCGTAGGACAGCGCGGCGGTGAAGCGTCCGAACGGGGTGGCCGCCTCCGCTGCGCGCTTCCGCGATGCGGCGTAGGCCTGAGCAGGCGGGATGCGGTCGTCCATGCCCTCGACTCTACCGCCTCGAGGTGCGCGTCCGCCGCCCTCCGGGCCGCTCGCGGCTCAGTCGTCGAGCTCGGCGGGATCCTCCCAGGTGCCCTCGGCGATCATCCGCGCCTTCCGCCGCCGGTCGCCGAGCCAGCACAGCACCCAGGCGAGGACGAACAGTGCAGTCATGGGGATGACGAGGAAGAACATCGAGATCGCATCGGGGGTCGGGGTGGCGATCGCGGCGAAGGCGAAGATCAGCACGACGACCCAGCGCCACGACTTGCGGATGGTGTCGGCCGACAGCAGCCCGAGCAGGTTGAGGCCCACCATGAGGACCGGCAGCACGAAGGCGATGCCGAACACGACGATGATGAGCATGACGAAGTTGAGGTAGTCCTGCGCCGGGATGATGTTCGTCGCACCCTCGGGGGTGAATGCGGTGAGCGTGCGCACGGCGTTCGGCAGGGCGAACGAGGCGAGTGCGGCGCCGGCGAGGAACAGCGGGATCGCGGCGGCGAGGAAGCCCAGGGAGTAGCGCTTCTCCTTCTTCGTCAGGCCCGGCACGATGAAGGCCCATACCTGGTAGAGCCAGAACGGGGAGGTGAGGAAGAAGCCGATGAAGACCGCGACCTTGACCTTCATGTCGAAGGGGGAGGCGACGCCGGCGAAGTTGACCTCCGCGACGCGGCCGTCCTGCGCGGACACCTCCATCACCGGGGCCTGGAGAAACTGGAGGACCGGATCGTAGAGGAACCAGCCCACGACGGCGCCGAGCCCGAGGGCGATGACGGAGAGGAGGACGCGGTTGCGGAGTTCGACGAGGTGCCCCGCCAGCGGCATCCGCTTCTCGGGGTTGGCCGCACGGGCACGGCCGCCTCCCGGCAGACCGCCGGGACGGGAGATCTTCACCACCGGTCAGGGACGGGGGCGCTGCTCGTCGCCGGGGGTGCGGGTGGAATCGACGGGCTCGGCGGTGCGCTCGGCGGACCGGGTCGGGTCTGCGGGACGTTCGGGGGCGTCGGTGATCTCGTGCCGCTCGGCGGTGCCGCGGTCGTCGTCGTTGCGCAGATCCTTGACCTCGGACTTGAAGATCTTCATCGACTTGCCCAGGTTCTTCGCGATCATCGGGAGCTTGGGCGCGCCGAAGATCAGCAGGATGACGACGAGCAGGATGATGATGTGGATCGGCTCGGGGCGCATGCGGACTCCTCAGGAAGCGGTTTCAGGGATCCAGTCTAGTCCCTGCCGACGTGGGAATCATCCGCGCCCGGAGCGGTGCCGGCGATCGCTGAGATGGCACCGTCGGCGGCCTCGGGAGGGGAGACGGCGAGCACGTGACGCCCGTGCTGGAGCAGGAGGCGGGTGAGCCAGGTGTCGGAGAGCACTCGGAGCGTCATCGTCACGGTGCCGGGGCCGTGCGTGTCGTGGGCGCGGTCGAGCGGATCGAGCTCGTCGGCGAGCCAGGCCGCCGCCGGGGCGAGCGCTAGGGTGACCGCGGTGCCGGATTCATCGGGGCCGGCACCGGCTCCGGAGCCCGCATCGGCCTCGTCCGTCGGCGCGGGCGGGGCGGCGGGTGCTGTCGTCGGGGCAGCGCTGCGGATGTTGTCGACGGCGAAGGACCGCTCCCCGCCGGAGGTGTGGCAGTAGGCGTCCATGTACCACTGCCCGGTGAGCCGCAGGGAGCGCGGGGTGACGGTGCGAGCGGTGAGCTCGTCGCGGGAGGGCACGTAGTAGCGGATGTCCAGGCCGGTGCCGGCGGCCGCGGCGCCGCGGATCTCCGCGGCGAGCTCCCGGTCGAGCTCGGGGACGCCCACGTCGATGCTCGGCCGCTCGTCCTGGAGTCCGGCGGCGGTGCGGATCTTGTCCCGGGTGGAGGCGATCGCGGCCTGGCGGTCCGGATCGAGCGAGGCGAGGTAGTCGAGGGCGACGAGGAGGCTCGTCGACTCATCGCGGGTGAGACGCACGGGCACGGACACCTCGTCGGCGTTGCCGAGGTGGATGCGGCCGTCCTCCCAGCTCGCCTCGATGAGGTCGTCGGGCATGCGGCCGGGCCGGCCGGTGACGAAGAGGAGCTCGAGGTCGTCGACGAGCTCGGCGACGGTGACGCCGAACACCGCGGCGGTCCGGTGAAGATCCGCGCCGGGGTTCTCGATAAGGTAGGGCACGAGCCCGAGCAGGCGGGCGAGGCGCGTCGAGGCGGTCGTCGTCATGCGCGCTCCTCCGTGTCGGGTGCCTCGGTCTCCACGGGTGTGCTCGGTGCCACGGGGGCGTCCTGTGCGGCGGTCAGGGCCGCCAGCGTGGTCCCGCGCATCCGCTCCAGGGCGTCGGCGAGGTCGGCGGGCGAGTCGACCTCGACGGCCCGCCCGAAGCCCACCAGCGTCGCGGCGAGCTCCTCCGGATCGTCGTAGCCGAGTGCGAGGAGGTCCCAGCCGGCATCGTCGGTGCCGGCGGGCGTGCCGGCGCGGCGCAGCGGGTCGCCGCTGCCGGGTCGCAGCCGCAGGTGCGCGGTCGTGCTCGCTCCGGAGGCGTGGACCGGCCGGAACCAGTCGCCGGGCCGGAAGTCCTCCGGCACCGTGTAGTCCCCGTCCTTCCGGCCGTGCACTCGGGAGAGGGTGCCGGAGATGCGGGAGAGCCGGAAGGTCCGGATCTCCTCCTTGTCGAGGTCGCGGCCGAGCAGGTAGACGCGGTCGCCGCGGGTGAGCAGCGCATAGGGCTCGAGCCGCCGCTCCCCGGCGACGCCGCCGGGCTTGCGGTAGGAGAAGCGCACGGCGCGCCGGGCGTTCACCGCGGACAGCGCCGCGGCGAAGGTCTCGGTGCCGAACCGCATCCGGGCAGGCAGCGGGTCCGTGCTCTCGGCGAGGTCGATGCCGAGACCCCGGAGCTTGTGGAGCGCCCGCCCGCTCGCCTCGCCGAGCGCCGAGTCCTGCCAGAAGCGGCTCGCGACGGAGAGCACCGCGGCTTCCTGCGGGGTGAGGTCGATCTCGGGCAGCTCGTAGTCGTCGGAGGTGATCCGGTAACCGTAGCCGTTGCGTCCGGTGAACTCGTCGTCCCAGGTCGCGGTGCTGATCTCGATCCCGAGGTCGCGGAGCAGGCGCTTGTCACGGGAGAAGGCGCGGTCGAAGGCGGCGTCGCTGAGGCCGGCGTACTCGTCCATGCACGCCTTGAGGGAATCGCGGTCGATCCACCCGGAGGCGGCGCGCAGCGCGATGAGCAGGTTGAGGATCCGCTCGGTCTGCTCGCGCACGCGGCTGTCGGCATCGTTCACGCCCACCACGCTACAGGCACGCACCGGGTACGGTGGGCATATGATCCACTGGCGTCGTGCGCATGTCGTGTCCGTGAGCAGCGATCGGCCCGGGGTGAGGGAGGTCCGCGCGGCCCTCACCGAACCCCTCCCGGGCGCTGACGGCAGCCCGGGGGCAACCGGTGCCGGAGAGGTCCGCGCAGTGGCCTACACCGGGCTCGTCGGCACCCCGGAGCCCGGCGACACCGTGATCCTCAACGTCTCCGCCCTCGCCCGCGGGCTCGGCACCGGCGGATTCGCGCTCGTCGTCGCCCTGCCCGAGGCGCTCCCCGCGGACCCGCCTCCGGCTCCGGGGCACCTCGTCAAGGACCGCTACTCCCCCACCCAGACGATGGTGCTCGGGGTCGACGACCAGGAGTCCGAGCACCATGCGACGCTCGCCCGGGCGACGGGCATCGACGGGATGCCGGTGCTCGTCGCCGACCTCCACTCGGCGCTGCCCGCGATCCTCGCCGGGATCCGGGCGGAGGACCCGGAGCTGCGGGTCGCCTATGCGATGACCGACGGGGCGGCGCTCCCGCTGCCGTTCTCCCAGGCGGTCGCAGGGCTGCAGGAGGCCGGCTGGCTCGCCGACACGCTGAGCGTCGGCCAGGCGTGGGGCGGGGACCACGAGGCCGTCACCGTCCACTCCGCCCTGCTCGCGGCCCGCCACGTCGCCGGCGCGGACATCACGATCGTCAGCCAGGGCCCGGGCAACCTCGGGACCGGGACCCCGTTCGGGTTCTCCGGCATGGTCGTCGGCGACCACCTCGACGCCGCCGCGCTGCTCGGCGGGCTGCCCGTGGCGGTGGCCCGGATGTCGAACGCCGATGCCCGCGGGCGCCATTTCGGGATCTCCCATCACACGCTCACCGCAGTCGGCCGGGGCGCTCGACCGGGCTGCACGGTGCCGCTGCCCGGCCTCGCCACCCTGCCGGACTCCGTGGCGGCCGCGTGCGACCCCGACCCGCGGATCGTCGCCGAGGCGCTCGCCTCCCAGCGCGCCGAACTCACCGCCCACACGCTCGTCGACGTCGAGCTCGACGGGCTGTTCGAAGCGCTCGAGGGCTCCCCCGTCCGGCTGTCGACGATGGGCCGCGGTCTCACCGCGGATGCCGCCTCGTTCCTCTCCGCCGCGGCCGCCGGGCGCTGGGCGGCCCGCGCGCTCGCCGGATGACAGCGGCGCCGTCGCCTGCCCGGAGGGGGCGGACGACGGCGCCGTGCGCGGTCTCGGCTCAGTGCCGCTGCGAGCGCGGTGTCAGCGCACGTTCTCGAGGTCGCACACGAAGATCAGGCTCTCCCCGGGGGCGATGACGCCGCCGGCGCCGTGGTCGCCGTAGGCGAGGTGCGGCGGGATCCGCAGGGTGCGTCGACCGCCGACCTTCATCCCCTGCACGCCCTGGTCCCAGCCGGCGATGACCATGCCGACGCCGAGCCGGAACTCGAGCGGGGCGCCGCGGTTGTACGAGGAGTCGAACTCCTCACCGGTCGAGTGGGCGACGCCGACGTAGTGGACGGCGACGGTGTCGCCGGCCTTCGCCTCGGCACCGGTGCCGATCTCGTCGTCGACGATCTCGAGCTCGGTGGGCGGCTGGTCGCCGGGGAAATCGATCTCGGGCTTGCTCTTGGCCATGTCTGCTGTCCTTCCGGGACGGGAGATGGTGGATGGGTGCGGCGGCTGCCGGTCAGCCGACGGCCGACAGGATGTCGATGACGAACACGAGGGTGGCGTCGCCGGGGATGGACGGCGGGGAGCCCTGCGCCCCGTAGCCCTTCTCCGGCGGGATCACGACGAGGATCTGGGAACCGACCTTCTGCCCGATGAGCGCCTCGTTCCAGCCGTCGATGACGGGGGCCGCGCCCACGCCTTCGACGGCGAAGGGCTCGCCGCGGTCCCAGCTCGAGTCGAAGGTTTGCGAGGCGTCGTCCCACAGCCAGCCGGAGTAGTGGACGCTCACGGTCTGGCCCTCGGAGACCTCCGCGCCCTCCCCCAGGATCGTCGGCTCGACGACGAGCTCGGCTGGGGCGTCGCCCTCGGGCTGGGTGATGCTCGGGACGCCGGCGTCGTCGGTGGACACCTCGGGCAGGCCCTCGGCGGGCTCCTGCGGCTCACCGGAGGCGCGTTCGAGCGGTTCCGGGATCTCCTCGGCGCTCACCAGGTCGACGACGTAGATCAGGGTCTCGGCAGGCTGCCCGGACTGCGGGCTGCCGTTGAGGCTCAGCAGCACGCGGGAGCCGACCGGCACGTCGACGAGCGCGTCGAACAGCGCCTGGTTGATCTGCGCGGTGTCCATCGGGAAGCCCGACGGCGATTCGGCCTGATAGCTCGACTCGATGACCTCACCGCTCGTCCCGGACACCATCGTCATGTTCGCCGTGACCTGCTGTCCCTCGGCGACCGGTTCGCCGTCGCCCTCGGAGAGCACGGTGTGCGCGGACTCCTCGATGACGAGCGGGGTTTCGAAGGACACCGTCGGCTCGGCGTCGGGCTCGCCCTCGACGGTGACGCCGTCGAGCGAGGTGGTCTTGGCCTCGGCGGTGGAGACCGCCTGGGTCTCGCCGGCCGGATCCGATCCCGAGTCGCCGCAGCCGGCGAGGGCCAGCACGGCGATGCTCAGGGCACTGATGAGAGTGGTGCGCACGAAGGCGTCCTTTCCACGAGGGGCAGGGCAGGGCGAAGAGCCCCCACGATCCTAGCGGCTCACACTGAGTGCTCGCCCGGAGCCTCCCCCAGCCCCGCGATGAGTGCGTCGGCGGAGTCGTTCGATGCCGCGAACGGGTCCTTGAGGACGACGGCGCGCTGGAGCTGGTCGTTGAGCCGCAGATGCACCCAGTCGACGGTGAAGTCGCGGCAGGCCGCGTGCGCCGCGCGCACGAACCGGCCGCGGATCGCCGCGCGCGTCGTGGCCGGCGGGGCGTCGACGGCGGCGCGCACCGTGTCCTCGGGGACCACACGGGCGGCGAGCCCCGCGGCCTCGAGGCGGGCGAGCATGCCGGACCCCGGGGTGAGGTCGTGGAAGGCGAAGTCGAGGCGCGCGATCCGCGGGTCGGCGAGCCCGGCCTCGGAGCGCTGCAGGTAGCGCTGCACGAGGCCGCGCTTGATGACCCAGTCGATCTCCGTGTCGACGCCGGTGAAGTCCCCGCTCTCCACGGCGGCGAGGATCCGCGTCCACAGGTCGATGACCCGCGCGGCGGACGCGTCGGAGCCGAGGCTGTGGTCGCCGGCGGCCACGAGCGCGCGGGCCCGCTCGAGGTAGATCGAGAGCAGCTCGAGCACGGTGAGGCGCTCCCCCGACACGAGCTCGAGGACGTGTCGGCCGGTGAGGTCGCGGGCGACGTGCCGGATGTCGCGGATCGGGTTGCGGAGGCTGAGGTCGCGGATCGGGGCGCCGGACTCGATGAGGTCGAGGACGAGCGCGGCGGAGCCGACCTTGAGCTCCGTCGTCGTCTGCGTCATCGAGGAGTCGCCGACGATGACGTGGAGACGGCGGTACTTCTCCGCGTCGGCATGGGGCTCGTCGCGGGCGTTGATGATCGGCCGGGAGCGGGTGGTGGCCGAGGACACGCCCTCCCACATGACGTCGGAGCGGGCCGACAGCCCGTAGACGAGGTCCCTGCCCGGATCGGTGGGAGCGGTGTGCGGGCTGTGCGGGGCGGCGCGGTTGGAGTCGGCCGGCCGGAGGTCGGTGGCGACCGCACGCGGGATCACCGCCCCGGCGCCGACCATGAGCTGCCGGGTGACGAGGAAGGGCAGGAGCACCGAGGTGAGGTGGGTGAAGTCCATCGAGCGGCGCACGAGGAGGTTCTCGTGGCTGCCGTAGGAGTTCCCTGCGGAGTCGGTGTTGTTCTTCACCAGGTGGGCGGTGCCGTCCACCCCGTCGGCGGCCATCGCGGCCTGGGCGCGGGCGAGGAGATCGACCATGATCGCGTCCCCGGCGGCGTCCTGCGCGAGGAGATCGGGCAGCACGTCGCACTCGGCGGTCGCGTACTCCGGGTGGGAGCCGACGTCGAGGTAGAGGCGGGCGCCGTTGGGGAGGAACACGTTGGAGGACCGGCCCCACTCGACGACCGGTCGGAACAGGTAGCGGGCGATCTCCTCGGGCCCGAGGCGCCTCCCCTCGCCCTGGGTGAACGCGATGCCGTACTCGGTCTCGAGGCCGAAGATCCGCTTCACTGTGCGTCCTCCGCCGGTGGCTGCGTGCTCCCCGGCTGCGCGTCGGTGCCCGGCTGCGCGTCGGTGCCCGCGGCGAGGGCGAGCAGCTCGGCCATCGCGGTGTCGTCGAGGCGGCGGAAGGTGCGGTGGCTGCCGGTCGTCCGGTCGAGGACGGCGGCCTCGATGCTCGTGACGGGGATCGGCGCCCCGTCGGCGGGCGACAGGGCGCGCACGCCGAGCGCGAACACCGCGGGCAGCGGCCGGTCGGCGGTGTGGACGCCGGAGAGCTGGGTGGAGATCGCGTCGGCCTGGCCGCCGATCGCCACGTGCTCGTTCTCGTCGGCCACGGAGCCGTCGTAGGACAGCCGGTAGAGGCGGTCCCCGGCGGCGGTGACGCCGAGCTCGGCGACGACGATCTCGACCTCGAAGGGCTTCGACTCGGTGGTGAAGACGCCGGCGAGGGTCTGCGCGTAGGCGTTGGTGAGGCCGCGCGCGGTGACATCGGCCCGGTCGTAGGAATAGCCGCGGAGGTCGGCGTAGCGCACCCCGGCCTGCCGCAGGGTCTCGAACTCGTTGTACTTGCCGACGGCCGCGAAGCCGATCCGATCGTAGATCTCGGCGATCTTGTGGAGCGTCGAGGACGGGTTCTCGGCGATGAGGACGATGCCCTCGTCGTAGCGGAGCACGACGACCGAGCGGCCGCGCGCGATCCCCTTCCGGGCGAATTCCGCCCGGTCCTTCATCAGCTGCTCGGGTGAGACGTAGAACGGCTGGCTCATGCGCGCTCTCCTTCCGCGCGGGTGGCCACCACGGCGGTGGCGATGTCGAGGACCTCCGACTGCGGCACCTGCCGGGTGCCCGCGGCGTCGACGAGGTGGACGACGGGGGCGACCTGGCGCATGAAGTCCGGTCCCCCGGTGGCGGAGTCGTCGTCGGCGGCGTCGATGAGCGCCTCGACGGCGACCCGGATCGCCGCCGGCGAGTCGAGATCGGGGCTCCACAGCTTCTTCAGCGCCCCCCGGGCGAACCCGGAGCCGGATCCGATCGAGTGGAAGTTGACCTCTTCGTACTTCCCGCCGGTGACGTCGAAGCTGAAGATCCGCCCGTGGTCGGCGCCGGGCTCCACGCCGGCGAACAGCGGCACCACCGCGAGGCCCTGCATCGCGAGGCCGAGGTTGGCGCGCAGCATCGAGGCGAGCCGGTTGGCCTTGCCGACGAGCGAGAGCGGGGTGCCCTCGATCTTCTCGTAGTGCTCGAGCTCGAGCTGGAACAGCCGGATGAGCTCGAGGGCGAGCCCGGCGGTGCCGGCGATGCCGATGACGGAGGTCGAATCCGCGGCGTGGACCTTCTCGATGGTGTGGCTGGCGATGACGTTGCCGATCGTCGCGCGCCGGTCGCCGGCCATGAGCACCCCGGTGGCGGTCTTGAACGACACGATCGTCGTGCCCTCGGGCACCTGCGGGGCGGGGAGCTGCGCACCGCTCTCGCCGAACGGCAGCACCTCGGGGGCGGTCGCCCGGGCGAAGGCGATGAACGAGTTGGTCGTCGAGCTCAGGTAGGCGGGGTCGAAGCCGGGAGTCACTGGCCGCCCTTCTGGACGAAGTTGCGGACGAACTCCTCGGCGTTCGACTCCAGCACGCTGTCGATGTCGTCGAGGATCGAGTCGACCGCCTCGGTATTCACCTGGGTCTGCGCCTGCGCGGCGACGGGTGCGTCGACCGGCTCGACGTCGTCCTTGCGGGTGGTGCGGATCTGCTCCTGGCCGCTGCTCATCTCATACCTCGCTGCTGTCTCGGTGGGCTGTTCCCCCGAGTCTAGTGACTCCGAGGGCGGCGAGCAGCGCCGCCGGCGACTCCGCCTCCTCGATCGCGGCCCCGACGAGCGCGCGCGTGCCCTTGAGCGGGTAGCGCAGCGGCAGGCGGACGAGCGCCTCGCCGCCGGTCGACAGGATGAGCGAGTCCCAGCTCGCGGACACGAGCTCGGCGGTGAAGCGTGCCACCACGCGGCCGCGGAGCCAGGCGCGGGTGTCCTCCGGCGGCGTGTCGAGGGCGGCGGCGACCTCCTCGGCGGTGGTGAGGCGGGTGATCCGGCCGGCCGATTCGAGCCGGTGGAACAGCCCCTTCGACGGCCGGACGTCGTGGTACTGGACGTCGATGAGGGCGAGCTTCGGGTGGTCCCAGGGCAGGTTCTCCCGCGTCCGGTACTGCTCGAGCATCGCGAGCTTCGCGACCCAGTCGATGCTGTCGGAGAGTTCGAAGGGGTCGCGGGCGAGCGCGTCGAGGAACCGCTCCCACTCCGCGAGGACCTCGGCGGTGTCCGGATCCGGGTCCGGCCCGGCGGCGGTCCGCGCGGCATCGAGGTAGATCCGCTGGATCTCGAGCGCGGTGAGGGCCGAGCCGTCGGCCAGGGGCAGGCGGGTGGACAGGGTGAGGTCGTGGGACACCGTCCACAGCGAGTCGAGCGGGTCGGCGAGCTCGAGGTGCGGCACCGCGCCGGACTCGATGAGGCCGAGGACGAGCGAGGTGGTCCCGAAGCGCACGAGGGTCGCGGGCTCCGCGAGGGTGGCGTCGCCGAGGATGACGTGGAGGCGCCGGTAGAGGGTGGGGTCGGCATGGGGCTCGTCGCGGGTGTTGACGATGGGGCGGCGCAGCGTGGTCTCGAGTCCGACCTCGGCCTCGAAGAAGTCCGCGCGGGAGGAGATCTGGTAGCCGGGCGTGTCGCCGTGCACGCCGATCCCCACGCGGCCCGCGCCGCAGAGGATCTGGCGGGTGACGAAGAACGGGGTGATGCCGGTGACGATGTCGTCGAAGGGCACGGCGCGATCGACGAGGTAGTTCTCGTGGGCGCCGTAGGAGGAGCCCTTGGAGTCGGTGTTGTTCTTGTAGAGGTTGACCGGCTCGGGCCCGGCGGCCAGCGATTCGACGGCCGCGAGCGCGACGAGGTCCCCGGCGCGGTCCCAGCGCACGACGTCGCGCGGTGTCAGGGTCTCCGGGGAGGAGTACTCCGGGTGGGCGTGGTCGACGTAGAGGCGCGCCCCGTTGGGGAGGATGACATTGGCGAGGTACTGCGCCTCGGGCTCGGCCTGCGGCAGGTGGGTGAGCTGCGAGGAGTGGGCGTCGGCGACGTTCATGAGGAAGCCGCGGGCATCGGCGAGCGGCGATTCGGTCTCGAAGTCCCAGAAGCTCTGGCTCGACTTGAGCCCGCGCGGTCCCGCGTAGGCGTCGACGACGCGCGCGGAGTCCCGCATCGGGTTGGCGTGCGGGTTGCCGGGCTGGGAGATCCCGAACTCGGTCTCCGCCCCCATGATCCTCTCGACCCTGAGCATGTCGTCATCTCCTCTCCTCGGATCCGGCGTGCGGGTGCGGCCGGTGCCTGTCCGCTCCCCACTCTAGGACGTGCGCGCACCCCCGCGCCCATTACACTGCTCGTGTGGCCGCGAAGAAGAAATCACACCTGCTCATCGCCCTCGTCGTCGACCTCGTGCTCGTGGTGCTGTTCACCATCGTCGGCTACTACACGCACGCGCAGAACCTCGACGTCGACGGGATCATCGGCACCGCCTGGCCGTTCGTGCTCGGGCTGCTCGCCGCCTGGCTGCTCAACGCCGTGTGGGCGGCGCCGCTGGCGCCGCTGCGCACCGGGGTGGGCGTGTGGGCGACGACGGTGCTCCTCGGACTCGTCGTGCGCGCGCTCACCGGTGAGGGCACGGCCGGGCCGTTCGTCGTCGTCGCCGCCTCGCTCAACCTCGTCACGCTCGTCGGCTGGCGGCTCATCGCCACCGCCGTCGCCGGACGCTCCGGGCGCTGAGGCCCGGGCTCCGGACGCGGTGGCCCGGCCTCACACGAGGCCGGAGTCGCCCTCGACGGTGACGACGTCTCCGCCGCCGGGCGGCGTCGTGCCCAGCGGCGCACCGGAGAACTCGTGCTGGACCATCCGCAGGTGGGTGATGCGCTCACCCTTCTTCCCGCTGATCCGCGCCCACTCGTCCGGGTTCGTCGTATTCGGCAGGTCCTCGTGCTCGGAGAACTCCTCGCCGATCGCACGCTCGAAGTGCTCCCAGGTCAGGCCGCGCTCCCCGTCGGCGAGCAGGGACTTGATCGCATGCTTCTTGGCACGGTCGACGACGTTGGAGATCATCGCCCCGGAGGCGAAGTCCGCGAAGTGGAGCAGCTCCTTCTGGCCTGTCGCGTAGGTGACCTCGACGAAGGCGTTGCGCGCGGTGCGCGCGTACATCCGCTCGACGCACGCGGTGATGAGCTGCTCGACCGCCTGGGCGCGCGAGCCCCCGGCGGACTCGAGGACGCTGGCGTGGAGCGGCAGATCGGCGGTGAGGTACTTCGAGAAGATGTCGGCGGCGGCCTGCTCGTCGGGCCGCTCGATCCGGATCTTGACGTCGAGCCGGCCGGGCCGCAGGATCGCCGGATCGATGAGGTCCTCACGGTTCGACGCACCGATGACGATGACGTTGTCGAGCCGCTCGACGCCGTCGATCTCGCTCAGCAGCTGGGGCACGATCGTCGTCTCCACGTCGGAGGACTTGCCGGTGCCGCGGGTGCGGAACAGCGACTCCATCTCGTCGAAGAACACGACGACGGGCGAACCGGCGGTCGCCTTCTCCCGGGCGCGGGAGAAGATCAGACGGAGCTGACGCTCGGTCTCGCCGACGTACTTGTCGAGCAGCTCCGGGCCCTTGATGTTGAGGAAGTAGGACCGGGTCCCCTCCCCCGCGCGGCGCTGGGCCAGCGAGTTCGCCACAGCCTTCGCGATGAGCGTCTTGCCGCAGCCGGGCGGGCCGTAGAGGAGGATGCCCTTGGGCGGCTTGAGCCCGTGCTCGGTGTAGAGGTCGGGGTGCTCGAAGGGCAGTTCGACGGCGTCCTGGATCATGTCGATCTGGTCCTCGAGGCCGCCGATGTCGTTGTAGGAGATGTCCGGCACGGTCTCGAGCAGGAGTGACGCCACCTCGGGCTTCTCGACCTTCTCGAGTGCGAAGTGGGTGCGGGTGTCGACGAGCACCGCGTCGCCCGGGCGCACGCCCTCGGAGCGCAGCGGTCCGGACAGGCGGTGGATCTGCTCGTCGTCGCCCGGCGCCCCGATGAGGATCCGTCCGTCGGGCAGCACCTCGCGCACCGGCACGACGGTGCCGGCGTCGGCGAAGCCCACCGCTTCGAGGGCGACGAGGCCCTCGGACAGCCGGACGTCGGCGCCGGGGACGAGGGTGGAGACGTCGAGGTCGGGGGTGATCGCGACGCGCATCCGACGGCCGGAGACGAGCACGTCGAGCGCGCGGGTGTCCGCGGGGCCGTCGACGACGGCGAGCACCGTGCCGAAGGAGTTCGGCGGCTCGGACAGGCGCTCGGCCTCGGTGCGGATCCGCACGAGCTCCTCCCGCGCCGTCTTGAGGGTGCGGGACAGGGCGTCGTTGCGCTTCGAGGCGTTGAACAGCTGCTGGCGCAGCTGGGCGGCGTCCTTGCGCACCGCGCTGAGCTCGGCGGTCCGGTGGTCCTCCGTCATGTGTCCTCCTCCGGTGTGCGGTCGATGCTGGGGGTGCCGGCGCCCGGGGCGGCCCCGGGTGGCCGGGTGCGCTCGGCGATGCGGCTGCGGGAGCCGGCCTCGCGCATGACGCGGCGCAGCTTCTTGCCGGTCGCCTCGCGGGTGCCGATCGCCTGGGCGGTGATCTCGCCGTCCTCCCAGGCCGCCCGGTCCTCCGCGCTCGGCTCGCTGCCCTGCGGGCGGCGGCGGCGCTCGAGCGGACTCGTGCCGGCGGACAGGCGGCGGGCGAACAGGAGGAAACCGGTGTGGGCGATCATCCGGTGCTCGGGGCGCACCGCGAGGCCCTCGAGGTGCCAGTCGCGGAGCATCGATTCCATCGCGCGGGGCTCGGTCCAGTCCCCGGACTCGCGGAGCGCCTCCGCGGTGCGGGAGAGCTGCGGGACGGTGGCGACGTAGCAGGCGAGCACGCCCCCGGGGGCCAGCGCGGCGGTGACCGCGGGCAGGCACTCCCAGGGGGCGAGCATGTCGAGGACGACGCGGTCGACGGTGCCGGGTGCGAACTGCGCGGGCAGCTCCTCGGCGAGGTCGCCGATGGTGAGCCGCCACGCGGGGTGCGGGCCGTCGTAGAAGTCCTCGATGTTGCCCGCGGCGATCTGCGCGAACTCCCCGCGGCGCTCGAAGGAGTGGACGCGCCCGGCGTCCCCGACGGCGCGCAGGAGGGAGAGGGTGAGGGCGCCGGAGCCGACCCCGGCCTCGACGACGGTGGCCCCGGGGAAGACGTCGCCGAGGGTGACGATGAGGGCGGCGTCCTTGGGATAGACGACGGCGGCACCGCGCGGCATCGACATCACGAAGTCCTCGAGCAGCGGGCGGAGCACCTGGTAGGGCACGCCGCCGGTGGTGTGGACGATCGTGCCTTCGGCGCCGCCGATGAGCTCGTCGTGGTCGATGGAGCCCTTGTGGGTGTGGAACTGCCGACCCGGCTCGAGCGCGATCGTGTGCAGGCGGCCCTTGGGGTCGGTGAGCTGCACCTTGTCGCCGATGCGCAGCGGGCCGCGGCGGGCGGCCGCGCCGGTCGACGCGGGGTCGGTGCGGACGGGGCCGCTGGGGTCATCGGTGGAAGTCATCGGCTCCACTCTAGTCGTCCGCCCGGCACGGGCGCGCGGGCGGGTCGAGGACCGGACACCCCGGCGGATCAGTCCGCGAGGAGCTCGTCGAAGAACTCCTGGAGATCGATCACCCCGGTGAGCGTGCTGCCGTCCATGACGAGGCAGAACTCGGCCTTGGGCCGGTGGGTGAGCGATTCGAGGAGGTGGGGCGCGGTGATGTCGCGGGGCACCCCGATCCACGCGCCGAAGGGCCTCACGAAGTCCCTGACCTGGGCGGGCGGACCGGGCGCGGCGATGACCTGCGAGGCCGCGTGCCGATCGAGCAGACCGAACGGCAGCCCGGTCTCGTCGAGGACCACGATGAGCGGGACCGGGCGCGCGGCACCGGGTCCCGAACCGGTGAGGGCACGGTCGGCGAAGGCCAGCGTCTGCTCGACGTCGGCGTCCCCGGTCGCCGCGATCGCCGGCTGGATCACACGGGAGAGGTCGTAGGTCTCCATCCGCCGGGCGCGCTTGGCGTGGGTGGCGGCGTCCCCGGCGGAGACCCAGAGCATGATCGCGATCGCACTCATCCACAGCACGGTGACGAGGTCGGGGCGGCGCCCGGCGAGCAGCGGGGTGAGCAGCGACCAGGCGACGAAAGCCACGGCGATGAGGCGGCCGACCCAGCTCGCGACGATGGTGCCGCGGTACTGGCTGCGGGTGGCGCGCCAGAGGAGCGCCTGGAGCGCCCAGCCGCCGTCGAGCGGGATGCCGGGCAGCAGGTTGATGACGCCGAGGGCGAGGTTGGCGAAGGTCAGCGCCATGAGGAGCAGCCAGGGCACCGACCAGACCTCGGTGAACTGCACCGCTCCCCAGCCGATCCCGGCGAGCACGAGGTTGACCACGGGGCCGACGATGGAGATGACGAAGCTCGTCGTCGCCGCGCGGACGGAGTCCTCCTCGATCCGCGGCTCGAAGCGGGTGAGGCCGCCCCACACGTTGAGCTCGATCGCCGCGACCCGCTGCCCGGATGCGCGACCGGCCACCGCGTGGGCGAGCTCGTGGAGGAACACCGAGCCGAACAGGAGCACGGCGTAGGCGAAGGCGACCAGCCACGTGCCCCAGCCGAGGTCGGGGCGGACGGAGGCGAGCCACGGCCGGAACAGCACGGTGATGACGACGGCGGCGAGGAACCACGACCAGGCGAGCAGCACCGGTGCGCCGAGGACGCGCCCGAGGTGCAGGCCGCGCGACGCTCCGGGCGCGCGACGCGCTGAGGTGGTGTCCGACATGGGGTCCATCCTAACGGGCGTGAGGCCGGTGCCGGGTGCCGTGTCCGCACCCCTCGGTAGAGTGCAGGCATGGTCGAACTCGCAGCACTCTCCCCGTCCCGGGCGAACGATTTCGTGCAGTGCCCCCTCAAGTTCCGGTTCCGCACCGTCGACCGGCTGCCGGAGCCGCCTTCGCCGGCCGCGTTCAAGGGCACCCTCGTCCACGCGGTCCTCGAGCAGCTCTTCGATGCACCGGCCGCCGAGCGCACGCTCGACACCGCGGCCGGTCTGCTGCCCGGCCGGTACGCCGCACTCGCGGCGAAGGACCCGGAGGTCGCCGCGATGTACCCGGACGAGCAGGCCGTCGACGTCCTGTTCCGGGAGAGCACCGAGCTGCTGCGGGCGTACTTCGGGCTCGAACTGCCCGACCGGCTCGAACCGGCGGAGCGGGAGCGGTTCGTCTCCGTCACCCTCGACAGCGGACTCGTGCTGCGCGGCTTCATCGACCGGGTCGACGTCGCCCCGGGCGGGCAGGTGCGGCTCGTCGACTACAAGACCGGCAAGCAGCCCAAGCCGCAGTACGGGCGCGAGGCGGAGTTCCAGATGCGCTTCTACGCACTCCTGCGGCATCGCATGGACGGGGTCCTCGTCCACACCCTGCAGCTCATGTACCTCGGCAGCCGCTCGATCAAGAGCTTCCACCCGACGCTCGCCGACGTCGAGCGCACCGAGGCGGAGGTGCTCGGCATCTGGGACGACATCACCGCCAGCGCCCGCTCGGGCCGGTGGCGGGCACGGAAGTCGCCGCTGTGCGGGTGGTGCCACTTCAAGCCGCTGTGCCCGGCCTGGGGCAACACCCCGCCGGAGCCCCCGCCGATCACCGCGATCGCAGGGACGGACCTGCTGAGCTGATCCGGGTCGCGGGGGCTCAGATGCGCCCGGAGCGCATCCTCCCGGCGATCTCCCGCAGCTCGACCGGGCTGATCCCGGAGAGCCCGGGCAGGAGCACCCGTCCCGGGGCCTCCGGGATGGGGACGAGGTGGGGGACGCCGAGCGCGAGCGTGCCGGCGGCCTCTGCGCTCGTCAGCCCGGGGATCGAGTCCTCGAGCGCGACACAGTCCTCCGGAGCCAGGCCGAGCGCCTCGGCGCCGAGCACGTAGGGGGCGGGATCGGGCTTGCCGGCGGGCACCTCGTCGCCGGTGACGAGTGCGCGGAAGCTGCCCGGCGGGCAGGCCGCGACGACGGCCTCGGCGAGCCGCCGGTACGACATCGTGACGAGCGCGCACGGGATGTCGGCGGCATGGAGCGCGTCGAGGAGCTCGCGGGCCCCGGGGCGGAACGGCACGTGCTCGGCCACCTGCTCGATCACCGCGTCGAGGAGGATCTCGACGATCTCCTCCGGCGGCAGCGGCAGGCCGTGGTCGACGAGGATCCGGGCCGAGGTCAGCAGGTCGTTGCCGACCATGAGGAGGCCCTTCTCCTCGTCCCAGTTCAGGCCGTGGGCGTGCATGAGGTCGGTCTCCGCCCTCATCCAGTACGGTTCGGTGTCGACGAGGGTCCCGTCCATGTCCCAGAGGACCGCAGCGAAGGTGTCCATATGCGCACCAGCGTAATCTGGATCCATGAGTTTTCTGCCATCCGGCCCGGGCCGGCTCGTCGTCATCGCCTTCGAGGGCTGGAACGACGCCGGGGAGGCCGCCGTCGACACCGCGCGCCACCTCGTCGCGGTCTGGGGACTCCAGGGGCGCACCCTGTTCTCCGGCGACGACTACTTCGACATGACATTCATCCGCCCCGTGCTCACCCGCGATGCCGACGGCCCGCACATCGAGTGGCCCGGCTGCACCACCCACACCGGCACGGTGCCGGGCACCGGTCTGGAGATCGAGGTGATCATCGGCACCGAGCCGTCCTATCGCTGGCAGGAGTACATCGGCCGGGTCCGGGAACGGCTGACCGAGGGCGACCGGGTGGTGCTCCTCGGTTCGCTCCTCGCCGACGTCACGCACACGCGGCCGCTGCCGGTGTCGACGACCGCGGAGGATCCCGAGCTGGCCGCCGAGCCGGAGATCGAGCGCAGCGAGTACACCGGGCCCGTCGGGATCCTCGGAGTGCTCGCGACGACGCTCGCGGAAGCGGGCCTGCCGACCGTCTCGCAGTGGGTCGCGGTGCCGGCGTACGCCGCCTCGAGCCCATCGCCCAAGGCGGTCCTCGCGATGCTCGGCGCGTTCGAGGACCTCACCGGGCTCGTCGTCGACCAGCACGAGCTCGTCGACGAGGCCCGGGCGTGGGAGACCGGCACGGACGCGCTCGTCGACAGCGACGAGGACCTCGCCGAGCACGTCGCCCGGATCGAGGGGATGACAGACGCCACCGAGCTCCCCCAGGCCTCGGGCGAGGCGATCGCGCGGGAGTTCGAGCGCTACCTCGACCGGCGTCGGCGCGAGGACTGAGCAGAACCCGCGCCGGCGGGCCGGGCAGGGCTCAGAGGACGACGCCGAGCAGGGCGTCGATCGCGTCCCGGATGCGCGCGGTGTCCTCGTCGGCCGGTCCGCTGCCCGCGGCGGCGGCCCAGTCGTCGACGACGGACAGCGCTGCCGGGCAGTCGAGGTCGTCGGTGAGCTCCTGGCGGAGGTTGGCGATGACCTCGGCCGCGGGGATCCCGGAGGCGCGGCCGGCGGCCTCCCGCCATGCCTCGAGGCGACGGGCGGCCCCGGCGAGGTGCGCGTCCTCGTACATCCAATCGCTGCGGTAGTGGTGGGCGAGGAGCACGAGCCGGATCGCCATCGGGTCCACGCCCTCGGCCCGCAGCGCGGACACGAACACGAGGTTGCCCTTCGACTTGCTCATCTTCTCGCCGTCGAGCCCCACCATGCCGGTGTGCATGTACGTGCGCGCGAGCTCCGTGCCGGTGAGCGCCGAGGCGTGGGCGGCACCCATCTCGTGGTGCGGGAAGATCAGGTCGCTGCCGCCGCCCTGCACGCTGAGCGGCAGGCCGACGTACTCCTCGGCGATGACGGCGCACTCGATGTGCCAGCCGGGTCGACCCGGTCCCAGGTCGCCGCCGTCCCAGCTCGGCTCGCCGTCGCGCCGGGCGCGCCACAGGAGTGCATCGAGCGGATCCTCCTTGCCCGGCGTGTCCGGGTCGCCACCGCGCTCGGCGAAGAGTTCGAGCATGGTGGGGCGGTCGTAGCCGGAGATCGTGCCGAAGGGCGGCTGGACCGCGGTCGCGATCCGGTAGTAGACGTCGCCGCTGTCGAGCTGGTAGGCCGCGCCGGAGTCGAGCAGCCGCTGCACGGCCGCGGCGATCCGGTCGACGGATTCGACGGCTCCGATGTAGGAGTCCGGCGGGATCACCCGCAGCGCCTCCATGTCGGCGAAGTAGAGCTCGGTCTGCTCGCGGGCGAGCTCCTGCCAGTCCACCCCGGTCGCTGTGGCGCGCTCGAGGAGCGGATCGTCGACGTCGGTGGTGTTCTGCACGTAGTTCACGGCGATCCCGGCGTCGCGCCACACTCGCACGAGCACGTCGAAGGCGACGTAGGTCGCGGCGTGTCCGAGGTGCGTCGCATCGTACGGGGTGATCCCGCAGACGTAGAGGCGGGCCTCGGCCTGCTTCCGGGGCGAGGACACGGGGCCGCGGGCCGAGGTGCAGAAGACCACGGGGGCGTCGCCGACGGTGCCGATCTCAGGGATTGCGGGTGCTGACCAGGTTTTCACCACTCAACCATAGACAGCCCGGTCGAGACCGGGCAAAGCCGGGTGCGCGCAGAGCGCCGCGCGGACTCAGAGCGGCGGCCACGGGATCGGGGTGCGGGTGTGCGGCACCCCCGGCATCCGGCCGTGCACGAGCAGGCCCGCGATCCGCTCGAACAGCGCATCGATCTCCGCCGCGGCGATGACCGGGGCGAGAGCGGCGGCGAGCTCGTCCTGCGCTGCGAGCAGGGCGCCGAGCGCATCCCGCTCCCCCGCGGTCAGCGGCTCCTCGGCGAAGCCCCAGAGGATCGTGCGGAGCTTGGGCCGGACGTGGAAGGACAGCCCGTTGTCGATCCCGAACAGCAGCGGCTCCACGCCGGGAGCGGGATGGTAGTGGCCGTGGAGCGCGTGGGAGGCCTTGCGGTCGGCGTTGTTCGTGATGACGTCGAAGAGCGCGAGCCCGCGCAGGGCCGGGGTCAGCCCGTGGGCGACGACGACCTCCTCGTCCTCGGCGGTGACGGCGCGGAGGACCGGGGCCCAGCCGGCGGGCACGGCGTCCGGGGCGAACACCGTGACGAGGTCCTCGGGATCGCCGGCGGACTCGACGTAGGCCTGGAGCGAGCCGGGGCCGGACGGGAGGTCCTCCCGGAGCACGGTCGGCGGGACCTCGACGAACGGGCAGTGCGCGGCGAGGACGGAGCAGGCGACCTCGCGCCCGGCGAGCGAGCCGAGCGGGAAGTCGTGGAGCGGTCGCTCCCCCGCTGTCGGCTTGTACACCGCACGCAGCACCGCGTCGCCGTCCGCGACGGTGACGAGGCGGGTGTCGTTCGAGGCACCGGGGATGCGGCCGAGCTGCTCGATCGCACCGGAGAGCAGGAGGTCGCGCACCGCCTGTGCCGAGGACATCAGCGGGCGACCCCGTTGGCCCGCGGGCAGATGTGGCCCTCGGGGTCGAGGGGCAGAGAGCAGAAGGGGCAGTCCTGCCGACCGGCGTTGACGACCTGGTCGGCGCGGCGGGAGAACTCGCGGGCGCGGGCCGCGCTGAGCACCACGCGCAGCCGATCGCGGTCCTCGGACTCGTCGTCGGGCTCGGCGCTCGTCCCGGATTCGGCGTCGGTGCGGGTGAACTCGAAGCACTCGACGACCATGTGCTCGGCGACGGTGTCCCAGCCCAGGCTCATCGTGCCGACCCGGAACTCCGATTCGACCGGCACGCTGAGACCGGCGTTGTCGATGAGCTCCTCGCGCGGTGCGAGCGGGATCGACTGGGGATCCGAGGACTTCGAGCGGACGAGGTCGAGGAGTTCGTTCATCCGCTCCCCGAGCATCTCCACCTGCTCCTTCTCGAGCGTCACGGTGGTCACCCGCTGATCGGTCCGGGCCTGGAGGAAGAAGGTCCGCTCGCCGGGCAGCCCGACGGTCCCGACGACGAACCTGTCCGGGGCGGGATGATCGAATACCTGCGCAGCCATGCCCCCAGCCTATGACACGGCCTCCCGCACCGCTTCACATGGGATGACGCCCGGACGGACCGCGACCCGGAAGGGTTACGCCGGTGCGCCGGGTGGGGGTACATTTGGGGCATGAGCCTTGAACCGCACGTGGCACTCGAAGACTTCCTCTCCGCTGTTCGCGAGCACTACGCGGCAGCCGCGCACCGCACCTCCGACACCGACCCGCGGGTGGAGGCGAGCTACATGGCGCTCGCCGACGCGTTCGAGCTCTACGAGGACGCGCTCTACACCGCGTTCGACGAGGTCACCCCGTTCGAGCTCTTCGACGACGTCGAGGACGCCAAGGACGATGACGACGAGGACGATGACGACGAGGACGACGATCTCGAGGACGACGACTTCGACGATGACGATGACGATGATGATGATGATGACTTCGACGACGAGGACGACGACTCCGCGCGCTGAGCGCACAGCGTCACTCCACGGCGAGCCGCACCGCCGGCCTCAGGGGTCCGAGATCTGATCGAGCGCGTCGCGGATCTCCGGCTCGAGCACGAACTCGCTGTCGAGGATCTCGCGCAGCTGCGCGACCGAGCGCGGACCGACGAGCGAGCACGCCACCGGCAGCGCCCGGTTCCAGGCGAGCGCCACATCGAGCGGCGACACCCCGAGCCCGGCGGCGGCCTTCGTCACCCCGGCCATGACCTGCTCCGACTCCGCGGTGAGCTTCTCCGTCACCCACTCGCGTCCGGCACCGGCGGCGCGCGAGTCGCGCGGCACCCCGGTGGCGTATCGGCCGGGCAGGATCCCGCGGCCGAGCGCGGAACCGGCGATGACGCCGATCCCCAGGTACTCCGCTGCCGGCAGCACTTCGCTCTCGGCACGGCGGTCGAGGAGCGAGAGCTCGGACAGGGCCGCGACGAGGGGGATCCCGGCGGCGCGCAGCACCGCGAGCTGCCAACCGGTGTGGTGGGCCGCCGCGACGTGGACCACCGCCCCGCTGCGCAGCACGGTATCGAGCGCCGAGGCGGTCTCCGCGAGCGGCACCTGGGCGTCGAAGCCCTCGAGGACGAGCACATCGAGGCGATCGCGGCCGGTCCGCCGGAGGAGCGATTCGACCTGGGTGAGGATCGTGCGGCGGCCGAGCGACAGGCGCGCGCCGCGGGTGTCGACATCGACCCCGACACGAGCGATGAGAGCGATCTCGGAGGGAAGACTCAGGCTCCCCACGACCTCGGCGGCCGGGGAGGCGAAGGACGGCAGCTCGAGCACCGTCCCGCCCGCCTCCGCGTAGGCGTCGACGAGCTCCTGGGCGGTCTCCGCGCTCACGCGGTGCCCCCATTCGAAAGTCCCCAGACCGAGCTCGGAGACCTCGAGACCTGACGTTCCCACACGGTTGATGCGCATATTCATTGAGGTTACCCGACCGGAGGACTACCCTGGTCTGGGCCTCCCGTGCAGGTGAGGCCGCCTCGTCGCCCCTCGGGGCGACGTCTCCTGCGAAGAAGGACATTGATGGACTGGTTGATCGCTGCCGTGCTCGGCGTCGTCCAGGGACTCACCGAGTTCCTCCCGATCTCCTCGTCGGCCCACCTGCGGATCGTCGGCGAGTTCCTCCTGCCGGGCGAGGACCCGGGGGCGTTCTTCACCGCGATCGTGCAGATCGGCACCGAGACCGCGGTCCTCGTCTACTTCTGGAGCGACATCGTCGGGATCATCCGCTCCTGGTGCGCCTCGCTCGTCGGACGGCGGGAGAAGGGCGACCCGCAGGCGCGCCTCGGCTGGCTCATCATCCTCGGCTCGATCCCGATCGGGGTGCTCGGCCTCGCGTTCCAGGACGCGATCGACAGCGTGCTGCGCAACCTCTGGATCACCGGCGCGATGCTCATCGTGTTCGGCATCATCCTCGGCATCGCGGACCGGGTCGGTTCCCGCGAGCGCGGCCTGGAGGACATGACCTGGGGGCAGGGCATCGTCTACGGCCTCGCCCAGGCGATGGCGCTCATCCCGGGCGTGTCGCGCTCCGGCGGCACGATCATCGCCGGCCGGCTCATGGGATTCACCCGCGAGTCGGCCGCCCGCTACTCGTTCCTGCTCGCGGTCCCGGCCGTCATGGCCTCGGGGTTCTACGGGCTCGTCAAGAGCCTGGGCGAGCCGATGGTGCTCGGCTGGGGTCCGACGGTCCTCGCGACCGCCGTGTCCTTCGTCGTCGGCTACGTCGTCATCGTCGGGTTCCTCAAGTTCATCCAGACGAAGTCGTTCGCGATCTTCGTCTGGTACCGGGTGGCGCTCGGCCTCCTCGTGTTCGTGCTGCTCGGCACCGGAGTGCTCTCCGCGGTCTGATTCCGGCGGGATCGGCGGTCCGAGCCGGGTGCGCTCAGCGGCCGCCGCCCACGGCTCCCGCCTCACCCGTGCGGCCGGAGGCCGTCACCGACATCGCGGTGACCGTCGGGTAGCCCGTCTCCGGGTACGTCACGACGCTGAGCGAGCCGGGTGCGACGGCGATCCGCTGGAACGCGTCGAGCGGCATGTCGAGCGCGGCGGCGAGCACCGCCTTGATGATGTCGCCGTGCGCCACGACGACGCCCACCGGCACCCGCGTCCCGCCCGCTCCCCCTGCATCCCCCGCTCCGGCGTCGGGCACCTGACGGGCACGGAGGTCGGCGACGAAGGCGTCGACCCCGGTCACGGCGCGGGCGGCGGCATCGCGCAGCGATTCGCCCCCCGGGAACTCCATCGACGACGGCGAGCGCGCGACCCGCTGCCATTCGGGGAGCTCCTTGAGCTCGGCGAGCCGGCGGCCCGACCACGTCCCGTAGTCGACCTCGGCGAACTCGGGCGCCTCGCGCACCCCGGGCGCGGTGATCCCGGTCAGGAGCAGCGCAGCGGTCTCGCGGCAGCGCTGCACCGTGGAGCAGCGCACCTCGGTCACGGTGCGGAACGGGAAGATCTCCGCGAGGCCGCGGATCTGCTGCTCCCCGGCCGGGGTGAGCGACACGCCGGGCGTGCGGCCGGCGAGGATCCCGGCGGCGTTCGCCGAGCTCTCGCCGTGCCTGACGAGGACGATGTGGACCATGCGCCCAGGCTAGCCCACGGCCCGGTGGTACGGTTACGCTCGATCACCGATCGCCAGGCCCAGCACACTGCTGCACTCACTTCGCGGAGGAACGATGAAGCGCACCCGGACCCCGGTGGAGTACGAGTTCCGCACCATCAGCTTCACCCGCGACACCACCCGCAGCGAGGCCCGCACCCTGCTCACCGAGGAGGCCGAGTACGGCCGCTGGGAGCTCGCCCGGACCCGGATCGGGATGGGCGGATCCCGCACCGTGTGGCTGCGCCGCCGCATCATCCGCGTGCAGCGCACCGCCTGATCGTGCGGCTCCCCCTCCTCCTCAGCGCCGTCGCGACGACGCTCGCCGGGTTCGGCATGGCCGTGCAGGGCAACGCCAACGCCGCCCTCGCCGGGATCACCGGCAACGGCCTGTTCGCCGCCACGGTGTCTTTCCTCGGTGGCCTGCTCGTCATGCTCGTCGTCGCCCTCGTCTCCCCGCGCACCCGTCGCGGGCTGGCCCTCGTCGTGCGGCTTCTGCGCTCCCAGGAGGTCCCGTGGTGGATGACGCTCGGCGGCCTCGGCGGCGCCGCCGTCGTCATCGCGCAGTCGATCACGGTGCCGCTGTTCGGCGTCGCGGTGTTCACCATGGCGTTCGTCTCCGGTCAGCTCGCCGGCGCGCTCGTCGTCGACAACACCTCCCTGCCCCCGGGCGGACGGAAGTCCCTCAGCCTCCAGCGGGTGCTCGGTGTGGCGGTGGTGCTCGTCGGGGTCGTCGTGTCCTCGAGCGGCGTGCTCGAGCACGGCATCAGCTGGTGGGCGCCGTTCCTGCCGTTCCTCGCCGGGTCGATGACCGCCTTCCAGCAGGCGGCCAACGGTCGGATCAAGCTGCGTTCGGCCTCGGCCGCGACCGCGACGTTCATCAACTTCCTCGGCGGGTCGATCTTCCTCGTCGCCGTGGCACTCTGCCTGCTCGCCGCCGGCGTCCGCTTCACCGGCCTGCCGGACCTGCCCGGTGAGTGGTGGACGCTCATGGGCGGTGTCATCGGAGTGGCCTTCATCGGGATCACGACGGTCTCCGTCGAGCACCTCGGGGTCCTCCTGCTCAGCCTGACCTCGCTGTTCGGCAGCCTCGTGGGCTCGCTCGTCATCGACCTGCTGTTCCCCGCCGCCGCGACCCCGGTGACGTGGACGACCTACCTCGCGATGGCGATCGTGCTCTCCGGCGTGCTCATCGCCTCGCTCCCCCGGCGCCGGCGCACCTGAGGTCCACGCCGCTCAGGCCTCGAGGAGGAAGCGGTGGAGCACCCGGGTGCCGAAGGTCAGCGCGGAGACCGGCACGCGCTCGTCGACACCGTGGAACATCGCCGGGAAGTCGAGGTCCCCGGTGAGGCGCAGCGGCGCGAATCCGTAGCCGTGGATCCCGAGCGCGGCCAGCGACTTGTTGTCGGTGCCGCCGGACAGCGTGTACGGCAGCACCCGCGCCCCGGGGTCCTCGGCGAGCAGGGAGGTCGTCATCGTGTCGACGAGCCGCCCGGAGAACGGCGCCTCGAGGGCGGGCGCCTCGATCTCGGTGAGCACCTCGACGTCGCTGCCCGCGAGCTCGCGGACCGTGCGCATGAGGGCGTCGTGCTCACCGGGCAGGGTGCGGCAGTCGATGAGCGCCTCGGCCGTCGAGGGGATGACGTTGTGCTTGTAGCCGGCGGACAGCAGGCTCGGGTTCGAGGTGTTGCGCAGGGTGGCGCCGACGAACTTCGCGACCGACCCGAGCTCGGCGAGCAGCTCCGGGTAGGTCTCCGCGCCGAAGGGCACACCGGTGATGTCGGACACGCCGCGCAGCAGGTCCTCGGTGGCCTGCGGGAGCTGCTCGGGCCAGGCGTGCGCACCGATCCGGGCGACCGCGGCGGCGAGCTTGGTCACCGGGTTGTCCTCGTTGATCTGCGAGCCGTGGCCGGCCGTGCCGCGGGCGACGAGCTTGAGCCAGGCGATCCCCTTCTCCGCGGTCTGCACGAGGTACACCCGCTGACCGCGCAGGTCGACGGAGTAGCCGCCGACCTCGGACACGGCCTCTGTCGCGTCGGTGAACAGGTGCGGGTGGTTCTCGACCATCCAGCGTGCGCCGTAGGTGCCGCCGGCCTCCTCGTCGGCGAAGAACGCGATGATGAGGTCGCGGCGGGGGCGCAGGCCGGTGCGCAGGTAGTTCCGCACGACGGCGATGATCATCGCGTCCATGTCCTTCATGTCGACCGCGCCGCGGCCCCAGATCAGGCCGTCGCGCTCTTCGGCGGAGAACGGGTCGACGGCCCACTCGGCGGCGTCGGCGGGCACGACGTCGGTGTGGCCGTGGACCACAAGGGCCGGGAGGCCGGGATCGCTGCCGGGGATGCGGGCGACGAGGCTCGCCCGGCCCGGTGAGGACTCGAAGATCTCCGAGTCGAGGCCCACCTCGGTGAACCACTCGGCGATCCGCTCCGCGGCGGGGCGCTCCGGCCGAGCGGTGTTCCCGCCCCAGTTCTGGGTGTCGAAGCGGATGAGCTCGCGGCAGATGCCGACCACCTCGGACTCCGCACTCGGGATCTGCGCGCCGGTGTCCTGCTGCGCGGTGGACTGCGGGGAGCTGGGGTCGGGGGTCTGAGACGTCATCGGGGTCCTCGGTCGGTGGTCGGCGTGGTGCGGGCGGGCGGTGTCGGCCGGGTTCTCGGCCGTGGTGTCAGCCGTAGAGGCGGACGGCGATGTGCGGGGTGTCGAATCCCTCGACGGCGGTGGCGCGCTCGATCTGGGCGCGCGCCTGCTCCTCGACGGGGGCGTCGGAGAGCGCCTGCAGGTAGCGCTCGTGGGCCATGAGCGAGGTGACGGCCGCATCGACGTGGCCGTCGACGTCGACGACGTGGGTGGGCTCGCCGGCGAACTCGAGGATGTACTTCACACCCTGGTAGCGCTCGCCGGGGACGATCCACTCGTTCCCGGCGTCGGACACCGCGTCGAGCGCTGCGAGTCCGACGTGCCGGTGGTCGGCGGAGTTCGGGTGCCGGCCCCCGAAGGTCTCGTGGAAGTTGAGCACCATGACGACCTCGGGGCGGAACCGCCGGATCTCCTCGGCGATCGCGGTCCGCAGCTCACGGGTGTACATGATCGAGCCGTCGGGCTCGTCGAGGAACACGAGGTGCTCGACTCCGATCGCGGCGCAGGCGGCGCGCTGCTCGGCCTCCCGGATCCGCGCGGAATCCGCGGGCGGGAGCCCGGCGATGCCGGCCTCGCCGCGGCTCGCGAGCACGTAGCCCACGCGCTTCCCCTCGGCGAGCCAGCGCGCGACGGCTGCCGCCGAGCCGTACTCGGGGTCGTCCGGGTGGGCCATGACGAGGAGGACGGAGTCGAAGTCCTCCGGCAGGGTGTCGAGCATGGGCGTCCTTTCGGATCGGGGTCAGCGGATGCGGTCGTCGCGGAGCCGGTCGCGGGCGTCGAAGTAAGTGCGCGCGCCGAGGACGAGGGCGAGGAACACCGTCGTGCCGACGGCTCCCACGATACCGAGGAGGATCGCGATCTGATAGCCGATCGCGGTCATTGGGTCGACCCCGGCGAGGATCTGGCCGGTCATCATGCCGGGCAGGAACACGATCCCGGTGCCGAGCATGCTGTTGATCGTCGGCATGAGCGCGCTCTCGAAGGCGGAGCGGACGAGCGGAGCGATGGCGGCACGCGGCGCGGCGCCGAGGCCGAGCGCGTCCTCGATCGCGTCGCGGTTCTCGCGCATCCCGTCGACGAGCGCCTTGAGGCCCAGGGTGATGCCGGTCATCGAGTTCCCGATGAGCATCCCGGCGATCGGGATGACGTAGCGCGGCTCGTACCAGGGGCTGAGCCCGACGACGACGAACAGGAACCAGGCGACCGCGCCGGTGGTCCCGGCCGTCGAGGCGAGGACGACGACGCGGCGCAGCGCGAGCGACAGCCGGCCGCGGAACTTCCCGAGGATGGTGGCGACGGCGAACACCTGCATGAGCGCGAAGATCAGCCCGGTGAGCCACCAGCTGGGGTGGGCGAACACCCAGCCGAGCACGAGTCCGACGAGGACGAGCTGCACGGTCATCCGCAGGCACGCCCACAGCATCTCCCCGCGCCGGCCCACCCGGGTCGCCACCATGAGCAGGAGCACGACGAGCACCATGACGAAGGCGAGGCCGACCTGCGGCCAGCCGAGCACGACGAGGCCGCCGCTCATCGCGCCGCCTGCCGCGCGGTGCCCCCGGAGACGACGACCCGGTGCTCGGCGCAGGCGTCGACGAGCGCGCTGCTGTGGGTGACGAATACGATGTCGGTGCCGCCCGCGGCGAGCAGCCGCACCAGGGTCCCCATGACGCGCAGCGCGGTGTCCTCGTCGAGCGCGGAGGTCGGCTCGTCGAGGAGCACGGTGTCGGGCGTGAGGAGCAGCAGCCGGGCGAGGGCGAGGCGCTGGCGCTCGCCGCCGGAGAGCACCCCGGCATCGGCGTCGAGGTCCTGTGTCAGGCCGAGGGCGGCGAGCGCCTCGGCGGCGGCGTCCGGTGCGGGATCGGGACGCTCCTGCAGCCGATGGGCGCGGGCGAGGTTGTCGAGCACGGTGCCCGGCACGACGACCGGCGATTGGGAGAGCATCGGGACCCGCCGGCGCAGCTCGATCGCGGGGATCTCCCGGATGTCGGTGCCGCGGTGGCGGATCGTGCCGGATTCCGGCTCGCGCAGGTCGTCGAGGAGCCTCAGGAGCGTCGACTTGCCCGCGCCGGAGGGTCCGGTCACCGCGGTGACCCCGGTCTCGATGCGCAGCGCGGGGATGTCGAGGACGCCGCGGAAGCGCACCTGTTCGAGCTCGAAGACCGGCATGCGGTCAGTCTACGGACCGCGCGGGACCGGGGTGCCTGCGACCTCGGCGCCGGTGCAGGGGCTAGGGTGATCGGAGGATGCGGACATGCTCCGCACCCGCACACCCACGATCCCGCACCACTACGCAACCGGAACACGAACGAGGAGAACCGAGTGAAGACCATCGTCTTCGGCGGGGACGGCTTCTGCGGCTGGCCCACGGCACTGCACCTGTCGGCTCGCGGCCACGAGGTCGTCATCGTCGACAACCTGTCCCGGCGGGCCATCGACGCCGAGCTCGGGGCGGAGTCGCTCACCCCGATCAGCTCGATCGAGGAGCGGATCGCCGCGTGGCACGAGGTCAGCGGGAGGACCATCGAGTTCGTCGACCTCGATCTCGCGCAGGACCCCGAGGGCCTGCTCGCGCTCATCGCGCGCACCGCGCCGGATTCGATGGTCCACTTCGCCGAGCAGCGTGCCGCGCCGTATTCGATGAAGTCGGCCGGCCACAAGCGCTACACCGTGGACAACAACGTCAATGCCACCCACAATCTGCTCGCCGCGGTCGTCGAGTCCGGCCTCGACGTCCACCTCGTGCACCTCGGCACGATGGGCGTCTACGGGTACGGCACCGCGGGGATGAAGATCCCGGAGGGCTATCTCGACGTCCAGGTCACCGCGACGGAGGACGCCGAGGGCAACCCGGTCGACCCGTACCCCATCGACCAGCAGATCCTCTACCCGACGAACCCGGGCTCGATCTACCACATGACGAAGGTGCTCGACCAGCACCTCTTCGCCTTCTACGCGAAGAACGACCGGCTGCGCATCACCGACCTGCACCAGGGCATCATCTGGGGCACGAACACCGCGGAGACCAAGCAGGACGAGCGCCTCGTCAACCGCTTCGACTACGACGGCGACTACGGCACCGTGCTCAACCGCTTCCTCATGCAGGCGGCCGTCGGCTACCCGCTCACCGTCCACGGCACCGGCGGCCAGACGCGCGCCTTCATCCACATCCAGGACATGGTGCGCTGCGTGGAGATCGCGCTCGCCAACCCGCCGGAGGCCGGCGACCGGGTGAAGATCTTCAACCAGATGACCGAGACCCACCGGGTGCGCGACCTCGCGGCCCTCATCTGCGAGATCACCGGGGCCACGATGGAGCTCGTGCCGAACCCGCGGCAGGAGTCGCCGGAGAACGAGCTCCACGTCGTCAACGCCACCTTCCTCGACCTCGGCCTGCAGCCGACGACCCTGTCCGAGGGTCTGCTCCTCGAGGTCGAGGAGACGGCGAAGCGCTACCGGGAACGGGCGGACCTGTCGCGGATCCCGGCCCGCTCCCTGTGGAACCGGACCACCCACGAGGGCGTCCCGCCCTCGCTCGCCGGGACCGAGGCGGGGGCCGCCGGTCCCGCCGCCGTGCCGACCGCCGCCGGGCGCTGAGACCCCGGTGCGGATCGCGCTCTTCACCGAGGTCTTCCTCCCCAAGATCGACGGTGTGGTCACCCGTCTCATGGGCACCCTCGACCATCTCGCCGAGCTCGGGCACGAGGTCGTCGTGTTCGCTCCCGGGAACCCGCCGGCCCGCTATGCCGGGTTCCGGGTGGTCCCGGTGGCATCCGTCGCCTTCAAGCCGTGGTACCCGGAGCTCCGGGTCGGTCTGCCGACGGCGAGCATCGCCCGCACCATGGAGCGGTTCCATCCGCACGTCGTCCACGCGGTGAATCCGGTGTGGCTCGCCGCCTACGGCACGATGTCCTCGAAGCGCCGCGACCTGCCGATGCTCGCGTCGTTCCACACCGACGTGCCGGAGTACACCCAGCGCCTCGGGCTCGAGTGGATCACCGACACGACGACGCGGTGGATCCGCTGGATCCACAACCTCGCCGAGGTCAACCTCTGCACCTCCCAGCAGATGGTCGAACAGGCCGGGGCGGCGGGCATCCGCAACATCGACCTGTGGCCGCGGGCCGTGGACACCATCGGCTACACGCCGGCCAATGCCTCACCCGACATGCGTGCGCGTCTCACCGACGGGCATCCCGAGGACCGGCTCCTCATCTACGTCGGGCGGCTGTCGAAGGAGAAGGACCTCGGGGTGCTGCGCGCGGTCATGGCCCGGCTCCCGGAGGACACGCGGCTCGCCCTCGTCGGCTCGGGCCCGCACGCCGCGGAGCTCCAGCGCGAGTTCGCCGGCACGCGGACGGTGTTCACCGGCTACATGAGCGGCAAGGAGCTCGCCGCGGCGTACGCCTCGGCCGACGTCTTCGTGTTCCCGTCGACGACGGAGACGCTCGGACTCGTGGCACTCGAGTCGCTCGCCTCCGGGGTGCCGGTCGTCGGGGCGCGCGCCGGCGGCATCCCCTTCGCCGTGCAGGACGGCGTCGACGGGCTGCTGTTCGAGCCGAACGATGCCCCGGACATGGCGCGGCAGATCTCGCGCCTGCTCGAGGACGAGGAGCTGCGCGGGCGCCTCGGCGCGCAGGGCCGGGCGAGCACGGAGCAGTACAGCTGGCGGGCGGCGACGGAGCGACTGGTCGAGTTCTACGAGCTCGCGATCGATCGCCACTGGACGAACCACGTGGAGCCGGCGTGGCGGATCAAGCTCCTCGGCCGCCCGATGCCCCGCGCCCGCTGAGTCGGACGCTCACCGAGCCCGGTTCTCCTCAGGCCGGCGCTCCTCAGGCAGGATCGACGGCGTCCCGCGCCGCCTGCCAGCCGCCGAAGTGCGCACGCAGGCCGGCGCCCGACGGCCGCGGGGCGCCCGCGGTGCTCTCCGCGCGCGCCCAGTCCTGGTACGCGACGAAGCTCGTCGGGGTGCCCGCGCGCTCGGCGGCGGTGAGGAAGTCGCGCACCGCGGCCCGGTAGTCCTCCTCGGAGTACCGGGATGCGCCTCGGGCGCGGCCGCGGCCGGACACCGGGAGGCCCACCGCCCGCAGAGCGGAGTTCCAGTACCCCTCCCCCAGCGTCCGGCGCACGGTCTGGCTCGTCGGGGGCCAGATCCGGTGACCGGGCAGGCCGGCGGAGTGCTCACCGGCGATCACGGTCTGCCGCGTCCGGTCGTACGCCTCGGCGGAGAACTCCGCGGCGGTCCCGGCGGCGAGCACCCGCAGGGCTGCCCGGATGCCGGCGCGGCAGCGGGCGATGCGGGACGCCGAAGCGCCCTGCTCGCTGAGGATCGCCGCGGCGGCCTCGCCGAGGCCGGGGTCCTCCTCGGGCTCGGACGACCCGGGCACCTCGGCGGCGGCGAGGCCGTGCGCCTCGGCGTAGAGCCACAGCATCCCGGCCCGCAGGGCTGCGGCGGAGTAGCGCTCCCGGTCCGGTGCGGCGCGGTCATCTGATGTCAACGGCCCTGGTCCCCTTCGCAGACGGCGGTGTCATGACGGATCGAGCCTATCGTCTCAGGCGCGCACGGCGATCCACAGCAGCCAGCCGCCGCCGGCGAGGCATGCGACGATCGGCAGCAGCGGGGTGATCGGCCACCGGCGCGGCGCGCGCGAGGCCAGCCGGCGCTGGATCCGGGCCATGCGCTGCGGAGCGGTGCGCGCGAGCACGGACGGCAGCCACGCAGGTGTGGAGATGACTGCGATGACGAACAGCAGGACGGGAGCCTTCCACCACACCCCGAAGGGCGCTCCGACGATGTCCTGGGTGACGGCGATGTAGAGGGGCAGCGAGGTGTAGTTCGTCGCCATCGTCGCCGCTCCCCACACGAGGGTGCCCCGGGAGCGGGCGCTGCCGACGGCCTCGACGGCCTCGGTCGCCGGCGACTTCGCCGCGGTGGACCCGGTGCGCTCCGCGCGACGGCGGCCCCCGGTGGAGGCCCAGTAGCGCTTGACGAGGACGGACCCGTAGACGAGCAGGGCGACGCCGACGAGGCCCTGGAACACACCGGAGAGGACCTCGCGCTCGATGACGGCGGTGAGGCTCGCGCCGAGGATGCCGGCGCTGACGATCCCGATCGCCAGGAGCACGGCGGCGTTGCCGAGCACATAGCGGGAGGCGGCACGCCGGTCCATCGTCGTGACGATGGTCGTCGCGTTGATGAACACGACGGGGCTCACCGCGGCGGGCAGGGTGAGCGGTCCGATCTCGAGGAGCAGGGAGAGCAGCGCACGGGTGGTCTCCTCCATGCGTCCGCACCCTTCCGGTATCCCGATTGTAGGGCCGGAGCCGAACGGGGAAAGCAACAGGCCCCGGATCTCTCCGGGGCCTGTGTTCCTGTGCGCGAGGGGGGACTTGAACCCCCACGCCCGATAAGTTGGGCACTAGCACCTCAAGCTAGCGCGTCTACCAATTCCGCCACCCGCGCAGGCAACAGATAGAACTTTACACACACTTTCGGGCGAAGCCAAACCGGAACGGCCGAATGTGTTGCATGTCATATCGGCCGTTCCGGTCGGGCACCCGCGGGAGGCCCCTGCAGTGCCTCAGCGCAGGGGTGCGACCGCTGCGAGCAGGTGCGGCTTGCCGGACTTCGGGTTCCACACCGCATAGTCCACACTGCCGTCGGCCTCCCGCCGGGTGACCCGGAAGGCCGCCCGAGCGGGCAGCACGATCGGCTTCGCGAACTCGAACTCCCAGCGGAAGGCATCGAGCCGGACGTCGGCGGCGGCGAAGCCGCGGGCAGCGGTGTACATCCCGTGCGCGATCGAGCGCGGGAACCCGAACGCCTTGGCCGCCAGCGGGTTCATGTGGATCGGGTTGTAGTCCCCGGACACCCGGGCGTACTGCGGCCCGATCGCCGGTGCGAGCCGCCACTCGGCGGTCGGCACGGGAGCGGCGAAGTCCTTCCGCTCCCGCTCGGCGGCCGGTGCGGCACCGGGCAGGGCGGCACCCTTCGCCAGGCACACCCAGGTCTCGTCGAACACCGGCTCGCCGGCGACGGATCCACGCACGCGGAAGCCGATCTCGGTGCCGCGGGCATGGGCCCGCGGCTCCTCGACGCCGACGGTCAGGGTGAGCTCCGCCCCCACCTCCACCGGGCGGAGCTGCGTGTACGCGGTGCGGATGTGCACCATGCCCATGGCGGGCACGGGGAATCGCGGGTCGGTCATCAGCCGCATGCTCAGCGGGAAGCCGAGGACGTGGAGGTAGGCCGGTGGGACGCGGTTGCCGACCGGCGCGCCGACGACGCGGCTGAACCGGGCGACCTCGGCGGGGTCGATGACCACGGTGCGGCTGAGCTCCCCGCCGGGCACCTGGGCGGAGCGGCGCCGGCCGGGCAGCATGCCCAGCAGCGCCCGCCCGTAGATCGGCAGCATCGAGGACTGCTGCTCACCGGGGTTCTCGTGCGTGTTGCGCTGGGGTTCCCTCATGTCACGCTCCCACCATGTTCTGGCCGCACACGCGGAGCACGCGGCCGTTGATGCCGCCGGCGGCGTCCGAGGCGAGGTACGCGATCGCCTCGGCGACGTCCTGCGGCGTCCCGCCCTGCTGCAGGCTGGAGACGCGGCGTGCGAGCTCGCGGGTGAGGACGGGCATCTTCGCGGTCATCTCGGTCTCGATGAACCCCGGGGCGACGGCGTTGATCGTGCCGCCGAGCGCGGCGAACTCCGCGGCCGCGCCGGCGGCCAAACCGATCACACCGGCCTTCGAGGCGGCGTAGTTCGTCTGCCCCCGGTTGCCGGCGATGCCCGAGGTCGAGGCGAGGGACACGACGTGCGGGTGCTCGCCCCAGGCGCCGAGCTCGGTGAGGCCTGAGTTGATCCGGAGCTGGGATGCGATGTTCACCGCGATCACCGAGTCCCACCGCGCTCCGTCCATGTTCGCCAGCAGCTTGTCGCGGGTGATCCCGGCGTTGTGGACGAGGATGTCGATCGGTCCGCGGACCTGTGCGGCGATCGTCGCCGCGGCGTCCGGCGCGGTGATGTCGAGCTGGAGGGCCACCCCTCCGATCCCGTTCATCGTCCGCGCGAGCGAATCGCCGGCGGCCGGCACGTCCACGCCGATGACGCGGGCGCCGTCACGGGCCAGGGTCCCGGCGATCGAGGCGCCGATCCCCCGCGCCGCCCCGGTGACCACTGCGGTGCGGCCGGCGAGCGGAGCGGCTCCCTCGGCCCCCGAGGTGCGGGTCGCGGCGAACTCCCGCGCGGTCACCGCGGTGCCGCGCGCGGAGTCGACGGTGAGGAACTGGCCGGACACGTAGGCCGACTTCGCGGACAGGAGGAACCACAGGGCCGACACGGCCGAGGGCGCCAGCACGTCGACGCCGTCGAGGACGATCCCGTTCGCCGTCGCCCCGGCGCGCATCTCGTGGGCCAGTGAGCGCGTGATCCCGGTGACGGCATTGCGTGCGGCGTTCGCCGCAGCCGTCGTGCCGGCGGCCTCCTCGGGAGTGAGCCCGGCGGCCTCGGCGATGGTGACGATGCGCCCGCACCGGGCGAGCTGCTTGATGCCGGCGCCGATCGCCAGGGCGGTCGGACCGAGCTCGGACGGGTCGTCGATCCCGGTGAACACCCCGATGATCGCGGAGTACCGCTGACCGGGGGTGGCGGTGCGGACGACCTCGAAGTCGGCGCCGAGGAGGAGCTCGGCGATCGGGTCGGCCGAGGCGGCCGGCCCGACGACGAGGATCGGCTCCGTCAGGTACCCGTGGCGGGGGTCCGCGGGGTCGAAGCGGCGGAGCTCGACCGGTGCCGGCAGGCCGAGGCTCTTGACGATGCCCTTGAGTGGCCCGTTGACGACGGAGATGTAGCGGTCGCTCATGCTCGCGCTCCTTCCACGATCGCGGTGAGGCCCTGGCCGCCGGCGGCGCAGATCGACACGAGGGCGCGGCGCTTCCCGGTCTCCGCGAGGTGCTTCGACACGCTCGCGATGATCCGTCCGCCGGTCGCGGCGAAGGGGTGGCCGGCGGCGAGCGAGGAGCCGAGCGGGTTGAGCCGCTCGCGGTCGATGGGGCCGAGCGCGGCGGGCAGGCCGAGCACGTCCCGGCAGTACTCCTCGCTCTCCCAGGCAGCGAGGTGGCACAGCACGGTGGCGGCGAAGGCCTCGTGGATCTCGAACACGTCGAAGTCGGCGAAGGTCAGGCCGTTGCGGGCGAGCAGGCGCGGGACCGCGTGGGCCGGGGCCATGAGCAGCCCCTCCGAGCCGTCGACGAAGTCCACCGCGGCGGCCTCGGCGTCGACGATGTAGGCCAGCGGCGTCAGCCCCTGCTCGGCCGCCCATTCCTCGCTGCCGAGGAGCACGGTCGAGGCGCCGTCGGTGAGCGGGGTGGAGTTGCCGGCGGTCATCGTCGGCTCGGCCGGCAGGGAATTGCCGAACACCGTCTTCAGACCGGCGAGCTTCTCCACGGTGGAGTCCGGACGCAGGTTCGTGTCGCGGGTGACCCCGAGGAACGGGGTGACGAGGTCGTCGAAGAAGCCGCGGTCCCAGGCGGCGGCGAGCTTGGCGTGGGAGGCGGCGGCGAGCTCGTCCTGGGCCTGCCGGGTGATGCCCCAGTCGGCGGTCGAGAGCGCCTGGTGCTCGCCCATCGACTTGCCCGTGCGGGCCTCTCCGGTGGTCGGGGCCTGGGGTGCGAGGTCGGCCGGGCGCAGCCGGGAGAGCGTCTTGAGCCGCTGCGGCACGGACTTCGCGCGGGACAGCTCGAGGAGGATGCTGCGGAGCTCCTCGCTCACCACGATCGGGGCGTCGGAGGCGGAGTCGACGCCGCCGGCGATCCCGGAGTCGATCTGGCCGAGCTTGATCTTGCCGGCGATCGACACGACCGCCTCGAGCCCGGTGGCGCAGGCCTGCCCGAGGTCGAACGCAGGGGTCTCGGGGCTCAGCGCGGAGCCGAGCACCGCCTCGCGCGTGAGGTTGATGTCCTTCGAGTGCTTGAGGACCGCGCCGCCGGCGACCTCGCCGAGGCGCTGTCCGGCCAGCCCGTGGCGGGCCACGAGGCCGTCGAGAGCGCTCGTGAGCATGTCCTGGTTCGAGGCGTGCGCGTACTCCTTGTTCGAGCGGGCGAACGGGATGCGGTTGCCGCCGAGCACGGCGGCCTTGCGATGCGTCATGGGTTCCTCCTGGGAACGTGGGGACGTTTAACCGTTACCGACAGTACCTGATACTGTCTGACGCATGAAACCCATCACATCCGACGGTCGCTCCGCCCGCTGGGACGAGCACCGCCGACGCCGGCACCGGGAGCTGCTGCGCACGGTGCGGCACGTCGTCGCCGAGCACGGGGCGGACCTCTCGATGGAGCAGATCTCCGCCCGCTCGGGCACGACGAAGACCGTCCTCTATCGCTACTTCGGCGATCGCTCGGGCCTCCAGGCGGCGATGGGCGACTGGGCGATGCACACCATCCGCCGCTCGCTCGCCGCCGCCCATGCCCCGGAGGGCGACTCCCGCGCCGCGCTCGAGGCGATGATCGACGCCTTCACCGCGCTCGCCGCCGGCTCCCCGGAGGTCTACCGCTTCTGCGACTCCGCGGTCTCCGGCGGCGCACCCGCCCGCGGCTTCCTCACCGACGTCACCGACCTGCTCTGCGTGCGCATGGGGCTGACCCGGGAGGCCGAGGTGCAGTGGGCGGCCGGCGCGCTCGGCTTCGTCCGCTCGTGCACCGAGCAGTGGCTCCTCGACCCGCGCGACCGCCACGATTTCACCACCCGACTCACGACCTGGCTGTGGGATTCCAGCCGCAGCTTCATGGAGGTACACCGATGAACCGCACCAAGACCCCGCTCACCGTCGACCCGTCCGTGCTCGCCGACCTCCTCGATGGCCGGTGGGCCTCCGAGCGCCGCCGCGGCCGCACGCTCGTCGAGCACCCCGACACCGTGCCGCCGATCACCGGCGACCTCGACGAGATGCGCGAGGCCACCTTGCGCGGCGTCCGCGCGCTCGGGGAGTCCGGCTCGACCCTGCGCTCCCTGCCCACCGAGCTCGGCGGGGAGAACGACCACGCCGGCTACGTCGCCGCCTTCGAGGAGTCGGTGACCGCCTCCCCGAGCCTGCAGATCAAGGCCGGCGTCCAGTACGGGCTGTTCGGCGGGGCGATCCAGCACCTCGGCAATGCCGAGCAGCACGCGCAGTGGCTCCTGCCCGCCCAGCGCGGGGAGCTGCTCGGCTGCTTCGCGATGACCGAGATCGGGCACGGCTCCGACGTCGCCTCGCTCGGCACCATCGCGGTCTACGACCCGGCGGCCGAGGAGTTCGTCATCACCACCCCGTTCCGGGCCGCGACGAAGGAGTACATCGGCAACGCCGCCGCGCACGGCCGGGCCGCCGTCGTGTTCGCCCAGCTCATCACCGCCGGGGTCGACCACGGCGTGCACGCCTTCTTCGTCCCGATCCGGACCGAGGACGGCGAACCCATGCCCGGCGTGTCGATCGAGGACGACGGACGCAAGGGCGGGCTGCTCGGGGTCGACAACGGCCGGCTCGCCTTCGCCGACGTGCGGGTGCCGCGCACCCACCTCCTCGACCGCTACGGCGCCGTCGCCCCCGATGGCACGTACTCCTCCCCCATCGACTCCCCCGGGCGCCGGTTCTTCACCATGCTCGGCACCCTCGTCCAGGGGCGCGTGTCGCTCGACGGAGCAGCGGTCGTGGCCGCGAAGCTCGGTCTCGACATCGCGGTGCGCTACGGCCTCGAGCGCCGGCAGTTCACCGGGGCCGACGACACCGAGGAGGTCGTGCTCATGGACTACCAGCAGCACCAGCGCCGCCTCATGCCGCTGCTCGCGGAGACCTACGCGAACGCGATCGCGCACGAGGTGCTGCTGGCCTCCTTCCAGCGTGTGTTCTCCGGCGAGGACGACTCCGACGAGGCCCGCCAGCTCCTCGAGACCCAGGCGGCCGGCTTCAAGGCGACGTCGACCTGGGACGCCCTCGACGTCCTCCAGGAGTGCCGCGAGGCGTGCGGCGGGGCGGGATTCATGACGGAGAACCGCCTCACCGGGCTGCGCGCGGACCTCGACGTCTACGTCACCTTCGAGGGCGACAACACCGTCCTCCTCCAGCTCGTCGGCAAGCGGCTGCTCGGCGACTACGCCGCGGAGTTCAAGAACATCGATGTCGGCGGGGTGGCGCGCTTCATCGGCACGCAGGCCGCCGAGCACTCCCTCTACCGCTCGGGGCTCGCGAACGTCGGGCGCACGATCGGCGAGGTGCTCACCCCGGGGCTGACCGAGCGCCGGATCCGCTCGGGCCGGCTCCAGGAGCTGCTCCTGTCCGCTCGCGTCGACACCATGGTCGCCGAGCTCGCGAGCAATCTGCGTCCGGCCTCCAAGCTCCCCAAGGAGGAGGCCGCCGCGCTCCTCAACGAGAACCAGCACGAGCTCATCGAAGCGGCGAAGGCCTATGTCGAGCTCCTCAAGTGGCAGGCGCTCAACACCGCGATGCACACCTTCGACGACGACCCCCGGCGGGCGGACGAGGCCAAGGCGCTCCGCCGCATCCGCGACCTCTACGGGCTCACGCTCATCGAGCGCAGCATCGGCTGGCACATCATGTACGGGCGGCTCTCGATGAACCGCGCCCGGCAGGTGGGCCCGGCGATCAACCGCCTGTGCGCCAAGCTCGCCGGCAACGCCGCGGACCTCGTGGCCGCGTTCGGCTACGGCCCCGAGCACCGGCGCGCGACGATCGCCGAGGGCGTGGAGGCCCGGCGCCAGACCGAGGCGCGCGAGCACTACCGGCGCGCCCGCGCGCAGGCCGACCATCCGGTCGACGAGAAGGTGCTCCACCGGGAGCGGACCCGGAAGGGCTGATCAGCCCTCGAGGAAGCCGCGCACCAGCCGACCGACCTTCTGCCCCTCGGTGAGGAAGCCGTCGTGACCCGCCCACGATTCGATCGTGTGGTGGGTCACGGTGCCCGGCAGCGCGGCCGCGAGCTCGGCGACCTGCGCCGGCGGGTAGAGCCGGTCGGTGGAGATGCCGATGACTTGGAACTCGCTGCGGGCGCCGGCGAGCGCCTCGGCGAGGTCGGAGTGCCGGCCCCGGCGCACGTCGTGATCCCGCAGGGCCGCCGTGAGGACCCGGTAGGACTCCGCATCGAAGCGGTGGACGAGCTTGCGCGCCTGGTGGTCGAGGTAGCTCTGGATCGAGTAGTACGTGTCCGGGGCCCCGGCCGGGCGCGGGAACTGGTGCGCGTTCGCGAACCGGTGGTTGAGCTCGACGTCGTTGCGGTAGGTCAGGTGGGCGATCTGGCGTGCCAGCCCGAGCCCCGCGGCGGGGAACCGGCCGAGCGCGGCGTAGTCCCCGCCGCAGTAGTCCGGGTCGAGGGCGATCGCCTGGATCTGGGTGTGCGCCCACGCGATCTGGTCGGCGTCGGAGTACGCCGGCGCGGCGAGCACCGTGGCCTTGCGCACACGCTCCGGAGCGAGCAGCGCGAACTCGAGCGCGCGCGCCCCGCCCATCGAACCGCCGATCACCGCGTGCCAGGACTCGATGCCGAGCCTGTCGGTGAGCGCGAGCTCGGCGGTGACGAGGTCCCGGACGGTGAGCGCGGGGAAGCGCGAGCCGTAGGGCAGCCCGTCGGCGTGGATGGTCGTCGGCCCGGTGCTGCCGTTGCACCCGCCGAGCGCGTTCGCGCACACGACGAAGAACTCGTCGGTGTCGATCGGCCGGCCCGGGCCGATCACCTCCTCCCACCAGCCGGGGGCGAACGAGCTCGGGTGCTCGGCCGTCGCAGGCTCGGCGACCCCGGAGGTCACGTGGGCGTCGCCGGTGAGCGCGTGCTCGATGAGGACCGCGTTCGTGCGTTCCGCGTTGAGCGTGCCGAAGGTCTCGTAGGCGATGTGCATCTCCTCGAACACGTACCCGGATTCGAGGGCGAGGTCGGTGAATCCGGCGAGTCCCGTGCGTCCGGTGACCGGCATGCGGCTCAGCCGCGCGCGGCGGCGAAGCCCTTCTCGAGGTCGGCGATGATGTCCTCGACCCCCTCGATGCCCACGCTGAGCCGGACGAGGCCCGGGCTGACCCCGGCGGCGGCCTGCGCGGCCTCGTCGAGCTGGGAGTGCGTGGTGGAGGCGGGGTGGATGACGAGCGAGCGGACGTCGCCGATGTTCGCGACGTGCGAGTGGAGCTCGAGCGCGTCGACGAAGCGCACCGCGGCGTCGTAGCCGCCGGCGATGTCGAAGGACAGCACCGAGCCGACGCCCTTCGGCAGGTACTTCTGGGCGCGCTCGTACCACGGGCTCGACGGGAGTCCGGCGAACACGACGCGCTCGACCTGCGCGTGGTCCTCCAGCCAGGCGGCGACGCGATCGGCGTTGGCGACGTGGCGCTCGATGCGCAGGCTCAGGGTCTCGAGGCCCTGAGCGAGGAGGAAGGCGTTGAACGGGGAGAGCGCCGGGCCCAGGTCGCGGAGCAGCTGCACGCGCGCCTTGATCCCGAACGACACGTTCGCACCGAACGGCGAGTCCGGACCGAGGTCGCGGGCGTAGACGATGCCGTTGTACGAGGCGTCCGGGGTGTTGAAGCCGGGGAAGCGCTCGGGGTCGCGGGAGAAGTCGAAGGTGCCGGCGTCGACGATGATGCCGCCCATCGCGGTGCCGTGCCCGCCGAGGTACTTCGTGGCGGAGTGGACGACGATGTCCGCGCCGTGCTCGATCGGGCGCACGAGGTAGGGGGTGGCGAGCGTGTTGTCGACGATGAGGGGCACGCCGGCGGCGTGGGCGACCTCGGCGACGCCGGCGATGTCGAGGACGTCGGAGCGGGGGTTGGAGACGACCTCGCCGAAGAACGCCTTGGTGTTGGGGCGGACCGCGGCCCGCCACCCCTCGAGATCGTCGGGGTCGGCGACGAAGGTCGTCTCGATGCCGAGCTTGCGCAGGGTGACGTCGAGGAGGTTGTAGGTGCCGCCGTAGAGGCTGGGGCTCGCGACGATGTGGTCGCCGGCCTCGGCGACGTTGATGAGCGCGAGGAACTCCGCGGACTGGCCGGAGGCGAGCAGCAGGCCCTGGACACCGCCCTCGAGGTCCGCGATCCGGTCCTCGACCACGGCGACGGTCGGGTTGCCGATCCGGGTGTAGATCGGGCCGAGGTCGGCGAGCGCGAAGCGGTCGGCTGCGGTCTGCGCGGAGTCGAAGACGTAGGACGTGGTCTGGTAGATCGGCAGGGCCCGGGCGCCCGTCGTGGGATCCGGGGTCTGGCCGGCGTGGATCTGCCGGGTCTCGAACGACAGCTCGCTCATGGGTTCCTCCTCATCGAAGTGTGCCTCCCACTCTCGCCCGGGAGCGCGGTCCCGGCGGCACCCGATGTCATCTGGCTGTCATCTTCCGTCACATTGCGTCATGTGCGAGCGGTGGGCAGGTCCGGCGCCGACTCCCGGCGTCGCACTCCGGTGCGCCTCAGCGGAAGTCCCGGGAGCGGGAGGGCAGCTGCACCTCGAGCGGGTGGAGCCGGTGCGCGTAGAGGCTCACCACCTCACCGGCACGCTGCAGCTGCCCGGTCACGACGAGGGTGCTGCGGCTCGTGGAGATCGGGGCGAAGCGCTTCATCAGTCCCGGGGTGCACACGACATTGAGCATCCCGAACTCGTCCTCGATGTTCATGAAGGTGATGCCCGAGGCGGTGGCCGGCCGCTGTCGGTGGGTGACGATCCCGGCCACGGTGATCCGGGAGCCGTCCGCGGTCGCCCGGGCGTCCTCCGTCGAGGCGTACCCGCGGGCGGTGAGGGCGCTGCGCAGCTGGGCGGTCGGGTATCCCTCGACGGTGAGGCCGGTGGCGAACAGCTCGGCGAGCGTGACGTCGAACGCGCTCATGAGTGGCAGGGTGGGGGCGGCGGTGACGGGTGCGGTGCCCGGCAGCACGCCGGGCCCGGCGCCGGCGAGCGAGCCGGCGAGCCACAGCGCCTGGCGCCGGTCGACGCCGAACCCCGTGAAGGCGCCGGCGGAGGCGAGCCCCTCGAGGACCCGCACCTCGACCCCGGTGCGGTGGGCGAGGTCGGCGATCGAGGCGTAGGGCCCGGCCGCCTCGCGCTCGGCGACGATCGTCGCGGCCGCGCCCCCCACCTCGCGCACGGATTCCAGGCCGACCCGGATCGCGAGCCCACCGGTGGAGTCCGGGTCCGGTTCGAGGTCGGCGAGGGCGGCCGAGGCGTTGACGTCGACGGGGCGGATCGTCACGCCGTGGCGGCGGGCGTCGGCGATGAGCGACTGCGGGGAGTAGAAGCCCATCGGCTGGGAGCGCAGGAGGCCGGCGGTGAACGCCGCGTGGTGGTGGCACTTGAACCAGGCGGAGTCGTAGACGAGGTTGGCGAAGCTGATGGCGTGGCTCTCGGGGAAGCCGTAGTTGGCGAAGGCGGCGATCTTGTCGAAGATCGCCTGTGCGATGTCCGGGGCGACCCCGCGGGCGGCGCACCCGGTGTGGAAGCGCTCGGCGAGCTGCTCCATCCGGGCGCGTGAGCGGCGGGAGCCCATCGCGCGGCGGAGCTCGTCGGCGTCGGGGCCGGTGAAGCCGGCGACGTCGATCGCCATCTGCATGAGCTGCTCCTGGAACAGCGGCACCCCGAGGGTCTTGTCGAGTGCGTTCTCGAGCAGCGGGTGGAGGTGCTCGACGGGTTCGAGGCCCTGCCGGCGGCGGATATAGGGGTGGACGGAGCCGCCCTGGATGGGGCCGGGGCGGATGAGCGCGACCTGCACGGCGAGGTCGTAGAAGGTGCGCGGACGCAGCCGGGGCAGGGTCGCGAGCTGAGCGCGGGACTCGACCTGGAACACGCCCACCGCGTCCGCGGCGCAGAGCATGTCGTACACGCGCGGGTCCTCCTGCGGGATCGCCGCCCGGTCGATGCGCTCGCCGGTGTGCCGGGCCACGAGGTCGACCATCTCGTGGAGCGCGGTGAGCATCCCGAGGCCGAGCAGGTCGAACTTCACGAGGTCCATCGCCGCGCAGTCGTCCTTGTCCCATTGGACGACGGTGCGGTCCTCCATCGTCGCCGGCTCGATCGGCACGACCTCGCCGATCGGCCGGTCGGCGAGGATCATGCCGCCGGAGTGGATGCCGAGGTGGCGCGGGGTGCCGAGGAGTCCGGCGGCGACCTCGAGCACCGGGGCGGGCACCGCGGTGTCCGCCGGATCGGGCAGGGTCGACCAGCGGTTGATGCCGGTGGAGAAGGCGTCCTGCTGGCCGGGGTCGTATCCGAGGGCGGCGGCGGCGTCGCGGACGGCGGACTTCGCGCGGTAGGTGATGACGTTGGCGACCTGGGCGGCGCGGTGGCGGCCGTAGTGCCGGTAGACGTACTGGATCACCTCCTCGCGGCGGCCGGACTCGATGTCGATGTCGATGTCCGGGTAGCCGGCGCGGTCGGGGGCGAGGAAGCGGTCGAAGAGGAGCCGGAACCGCACGGCGTCGACGGCGGTGATGCCGAGGACGTAGCAGACCGCGGAGTTCGCCGCCGAGCCGCGGCCCTGGCAGAAGATGTCCTGCTCGCGGCAGAACCGGGCGATGTCGTGGACGATGAGGAAGTAGCCGCAGAACCCCATCGTCTCGATCGTCGCGAGCTCCCGGTCGAGCTGCTCCCAGGCGCGCGGGTGTGCGGTGCGGGTGCCGTAGCGCCCGAGCCCGCCGGCCTCGACGAGCCGGCGCAGGTGGGTCGCCTCGTCGGTCCCGGCGGGGATCGGGGCATCGGGCAGCCCGGCGCGCGCCGCGGTGAGCTCGAAGGCGTGGCTCGCCGCGAGCCGGACGGCGGTGTCGAGGGCGGCGGCCGGGAAGCGCTCGCGCATCTCCTCGCCGGTGTGGATGCGCGCCGAGGCGGTGGGCGGCAGCCAGCCGGCGACCGCCTCGAGGGAGCGGCGGGAGCGCACCGCGGCGCGCACCTGGGCGTCGGCGAAGCGGGCCCGGGTCGCGTAGTGGACGGCGTTGGTGGCGACGACCGGCAGCCGCGCCCGGTGGGCGAGCTCGCACAGGTGGGCGATCCGTGCGTCGTCGGTGGGCAGGCCGTGGCGGGTGAGCTCGACGACCACCCGGTCGCGGCCGAACTCCGAGACGAGGCGGCGGAGCGCGCCGAGGCCGCCGTCGGGATCGTCGAGGTGCGGCAGGAGGGGGCCCTTGCGGCAGCCGGTGAGGATCGTCCAGTCGCCCGCCGCGGCGGCGAGGCCGGCGCGGTCGAACACCGGCCGGGTCTTCTCCCCGGCCAGTGCGCCGGCGGTGAGCGCCGCGGACAGGGTGCGGTAGCCGTCGACCCCGTGGGCGAGGACGAGGAGGTGCTCGGCCTGCGGGTCGATCTGGCCGGGGATCTTCGCGGTGAGCCCGAGGGAGAGCTCGGCGCCGAACACCGTGGGGAGGGAGGCCTCGGCGGCGGACTGGGCGAAGCGGACCGCGCCGTAGAGCCCGTTGTGGTCGGTGAGCGCCATCCCCGTGAGCCCGGCCCGGGCGCCGGTGGCGGCGAGCTCCTCCGGCTCCGAGGCGCCGTCGAGGAAGCTGAAGTCCGAGTGCACATGGAGCTCCGCCCACGGGGTGCGGGCGGGCAGGAGGGCGGGTGTGCGGGCGGGCAGGAGGGAGTGGTCGGAGCTCCCCTGCTGGTCGGAGCTCCTGTGCTGGTCGGCCTCCGCGTACCGGTCGGGGCGGGAGAAGGCCGGGGCGTCGGAGCCGTCGGCGCCTGCGGGGATGGCACGTCCCGGGCGCGTGCGGGCGTCCCGGCCCGCGTACCGGGACGGTCCGTCCGAGCCGCCGGGCCCCACGGACACGGGACCTGTGGATCCGGGACCTGTGGACCCGGCATCGGGGTCCGGCTCCCGGCTCTTCCGGTCCGCCCGCGGGTCCGGCCGGTCGGAGAGCCGCCGCTCGAGCTCGGACCACGGGGTGCGCGGGTTGAAGAAGCCGTTCATGCGTATCTCCCGGTGAGGTACCAGCGGCCGCTCTCCTTGCTCAGCAGGTAGGCGGCCCCGTCCTCGGCGACGACTTGGAGGCGCACCCGGTACTGGGCCGTGCTCCGGTCCCACCAGCCGGCCTCCACCGGCCAGGCCGAGGAGTGGTCGACCACGCGCACCGTCCCCGTGCCGGGGATCCGGAGCAGCGCCGGGACGTTGTCGAGTCCGGCGGGGCGGGCGACGATCGTGGCGCCGCGCTCGTCGAGCAGGTCCACCGGGGTGTGCTCGACGAGCGTGGGGCGGGGAGCCGGCACCGCGCCCGGCCAGGGGGCCTCGGGGTCGCGCTCGGGCCGGGGGCGCTGCTGCCAGGGTGTCCAGAGGTTCGTCTCCGCCGGATCGCGGCCGCCCTGCAGGCCGGGGACGAGCACGGCGTCGGGGCCGAACAGGCCCTGGAGGCGCTCGAGGGTGTGCGCGATCCGTCCCGGGTGCTGGTCGAACAGGCTCTGCTGCGTGCCCAGGGGGCTGAGGAGCTCCGCGGCGGCGAGCCCGATCGCGCAGATCCCGTCCTCCCCGCTGACGAGTGTCGGGTCGGGGCCGGGGTCCTCCCCGTTCTCGGGAACGGCCCGGGCGGTGCGGTCGGGGCGGGCAGTGCGAGCCCTGCGATCGGGGCGGGCGCCTCGGGTACGGGGTCCGCCCCGGCCGTCGGCACCCGTGCCGGCTCCCCCGGCGGCGAGCCACCCCTCGGCCTGCCAGCGGAGGCGGTCGGCGATCATCGACTCGTCCATGTCCTCGAGGCGCCAGGTCCGCCGGCAGGTCTCCCCCGTCGTCGCGGTGAGCTCGATGTCCACCTGGGTGCACACGAGGCCGGCGGCGCGGACGGTGCCGAGCAGCTCGGCACCGAGGGTGCGGGCGTGGAAGGACAGCACGTCGCTGCGGCCGCTCGGCGGGTCGAGGGGGCTGTGCACCCGGAACTCGCGGGCGCGCACGTGGTCGGCGGGGATCCGGTCGGGCAGACCGCGGGCGAGCCGGTGGGCGCGCCGGCCGAGGGTGCCGAACCGCGCATGGACGTCGGCCTCCGCGAGCTGGGCGAACCGACCGAGCGCGGTGAGCCCGAGCCGGCCGAGCAGTGGGACGAGCTCGGCGTAGGCGTGGGCGTCGACCGCGGTGAGGGAGGAGATGGGGAGCGGGGCGAGGAAGGCGGCGGTCCGGCCCGGCGGCACGCGGGTGGCGGTGCGGGAGGCGAGCAGCGCGGCGAAGGCGGTATCGGCGATGCCGGGGAAGAACTCCCAGCCGGTGGAGTCGGTGAGGCCGGTGAGGAGCTCCTCGACCGCGGACTCCTCGCTCGCGTGGGTGCGGCGCAGGGAGAGGGCCGGGATGCTCACCACGCCCGGGGACAGCAGGGTGAACCGGGCGACGAGGTCCTCGAGCACGCCGATCCCGGCGGCGAACACCCGGTGGTCGACCTCGGGGTCCCAGGGGATGACGGTGAGCTCGGGACAGCGCAGCTGGGCGGCGCGCTTGTTGAGCCCGGTCTCCACGCCCGAGGCGCGCGCGGGCGCATTGCAGGAGATGATGCGCCCGGCCCGGAGCACGGCGGCGGGCGCGGCCGTGCTCAGCCCGTGCGCGATCCCGGCCGCCACCGCCGGCCAGTCCGGCACTGCGAGGACCACCGTGCGATGGACGGACACGCGCTGGGAGGTGGAGGCTGCAGAGGCAGGTGGTTCGGCAGGAGCCGGGGCTTCGGCAGGTGTCGGGGCCTCGGCCGGCGCGGTGGGGAGCTCGGCAGGAGCCGTGGACTCGGCAGACGCTGCTTCAGTCGACACTGTGGATCCTCGGGACAGGGCCGCCGGGGTGCGCGACCCCCACCGCTGGAACGGAGTGTTCGGCCCCCGGCATCGGAGCGGGGTGCTCGGCCCGGCCGGAGGGGGCCGGGAGCAGGAGGGTGTGGGTGCCGGTGCGCGAACCGTGGACGGTGACCGTGCACTGCTCGAGGCGGCCGGCGCCTCGAGCAGTGCCCTCCCAGCGGACGTCGCGGACGCCGAGCCGCTCGCCGGTGCCGGGGAACTCGTCGAGGGTGATGAGGGTCATCCGCCGTTCCCGGACCTTGGCGAGCAGACGCTGCCGGTCTCCCGGGGTCGGGGCGAAACCGGGCCGGACGATGAGGATGTCGAAGGACTCGACGAGGATCGATGTCACCCGCAGCCAGTCCTGGAGCGGGGTGCGGAGGTTGACGAAGTGGGAGAGATCGATGCCGAAGTCGGCGATCCCGGCGACGGCAGGCTCCCCCATGCCCAGGACGGCGCACCACAGCTGCTCCCGCGTAGCGGCGGCGCAGGCGGCCAGTGCGAGGGAGAAGGAGTGCTCGCCGGTGATGGCGAGGATCTCGCCGCGCGGCAGCCCGCCGCGCTGGAAGAGCGGCCGCAGCGGGGCGTCGACCGCGTACGGCGGGTGCCCGGCGAACAGCTCGGAGGCCGTCCGGATCCCCGGCAGGCGCGTGAGCTGTTCGGTGAGGGCACTGATCGCGTGCACGGGGTCGGCGGACATGCATCCAGTATCGAACGTCAGTTCTAATCATTCAAGTGGGATTCGAAGGGCACCCGGTCGCCGTTCGAACATACTCAGCTCTTCGCTCGCACGCGGCCAGGCCACCGTTCGAACGCGGCATGATCGCCGCACGAGCACAGCCCAGCCGCCACGGCACCAGCACACCGGCACCCACGCCCCGGCACCGGACGCCAGCCGGCAGCCGCCCGGCCCCGATCCGCAGCCGCTGGGTCAGGCGGCGGCCTCGGCCTCGTCGCGCGGCAGGCCGTCATCGTGGAGCCGGGCGGCGTCGAAGATCCAGCGGACGCACTCGTGGAGGTCGAAGCCCTCCCCGCCGCCGAGGGTGCAGATGCGCTCCGGATGATTGGCGACCCGGTCGTAGTCGTCCCAGGACAGCCAGGCGGTATCGAACACCCCGACGTCATCCGTCTCCCTCCACGTCGGCATGAGCTCGGCACCCGCGGCAGTGAAGACGAAACCGACGCCGGGATGCCGATCGGTCCGCGCTGCGCCCCTATGAGCGTTGCCATCATGAGCGTCGTCATCATGAGCACCGCCGTCAGGAACCTCGCCCGCGCGCCGGGCGATGGACACACCGTGCTCATGGATCGCGATGTGGTGCGAGCGGCAGAGCAGGAGCATGTTGTCGAGGTCCGTCGGGCCGCCCTCGGACCACGGTCGGATGTGGTGCGCCTCGAGCAGCCGGGTGCGCGAGCAGCCGGGGAATCGGCATCCGATGTCGCGCACCGCGAGGGCCCGCCGCTGGCGATGCGAGGCCAGGCGCTTCGTCCGGCCGAGGGCGAGCACGTCGCCGGATGCATCGATGAGGGCGCCCACGAGCGGCGATCCGCAGCTCAGCCGGCCGACGGTGGCGGCGGTCACCGCGCCGTACCCCTCGATGCAGGCGACGTCGGCCTCTGACACCGCGCGAGGCTCACTGCTGTCCACGGCCTCGGTCGGCTCATCGCCCGTGTCGCGGTGTGCCCCGGCTGTCGCGCCGATGTTCGCATCCTCCGCCTCGACCCGCCCCGCAGCGGATTCGGAGGCAGGGTCCGCGCCGGCGACGGTCGCGATGGATGCGTGAACGTGCACCTCGGCCCGGCGGGACGTCGTCCCGGCCTCCTCGCCGCTCCGCGATCCGGTCCGGATGAGGTCGAGGAACCGGTCGACCCTGGAGATCGGCTCCGACGCGGGACCCTCCGTGTTCTCGCCACCATCGGCTTCGCCGCTCATCCCCTCGCCCGCCTCACCGTCCGCTCCCTCTCCCCGCGCCCGCCGGTGGGCGGTGGTGATCGTCCGGTCGACGGCCGCGTCCACCAGTGCCATGACCTCGGCGGCCTCGGCCTCGGGCAGCTCGATCGTGATCCGTGCGCGCCCGGCAGGGAGCGGCTCGATGCGGAACACGTCACCGGGGAGCTCCTTGACCACCCCGGCCGCGTCCGGCGCGATCCGCCGGAAGGTCGAGATCATCCGGGAGAGCTGCGCCGAGGTCGCGACCCGGCACATCCGCGCCGCCTCCGTCTCGTCGATCCGACCTGCCAGCCGGGTGATCTCACGGACCTTCGAATACGACACCCGGCCCTCCCCGAAGAGTCGGGTGACCTCGGGGAACTCGCGCAGGCCGCGAGCGACCCGGATGTACTCCCGCGCGGTGTGCGGTGTCATCTCGCACGCGAACGCCACCCAGTGCCCGAAGCTCCGGATGCCGACCCAGCCCTCCCAGGCACCCTCCTGATCGATCCGATCGAGGAGCGCGACGAACTGCGCCTGCGACTGTGCCATCTGCGCCGCGGCACCCCGGATCCGGCGAACGAGCTCGGCACACTCGTCCGGGTTGCCGCCGGACTCCCGCTCCTCCGGTGCCTCGGATGCAGGCGCCGCCGTCCTGTCCGCCGTCCGGTCAGCATCGGGTGCATCCCCGCCACGCCTCATATCCTCGGCCTCGTCCGCCCCGTTCGCATGCCCGCTCGGCCGCGCGTCTTCCGCCGTCGGTGTTCTCATCGTGTCCCCCTCCTTCGGGCGAGCTCCGCACCCCACCCTTATCGAGATGAGATCACGCTATCGGGAGGCACTGACACGGGTTCGATCACAGTGATCTATTGTCGTCCTGCTGTTCTGTGCGGATCAGGGGCCGCCCGCCTCCACCGGGATGCCCTCGTCTCTACCGGTGCACCATCGACCCCACCGGGGCGCCATCGAACCGGCGCGCGGACCGCTCGTTCCGCGCCTCGCCCGCCGGCCCATATACCTCGCCGTCGACGCTAGGGCGGCCGGTCCGGCCCCGAGGTGCCCGCCCACCTCGTCCTCATCCGGCGGGATGCTCGCCCATGAGAGCCGCCGGAGTCCTGAAGCGAGGACAGCACTCCGGCGGCTCCGGCGTCACAGCGGCGTGCCTGCCGTGACGTCTTCGCCCAACCGACCCCGTGTGCTCCATAGGCATCGGTCACACACCCGCACCGTCACCCCGCTGTAACAACCCCGCCGTGACGACCCCGCCGTGATGCCCCTGCTGTGACGTCTCGGAGGTCACGTCTCAACTGTGACGCGTTCGCAATGATGTCACCCCGTCACGTCCCCGGTGCGACGCCGCTGTTCTCACGCCTCTGCTGCGACGACTCTGCTGCGAGTTCCGCGCTGTGACGTCATTCCGATCGCGGGAACCCGTCCGGTCGCGTCCCCGCTGTGTCGCCCCGCTGAGACGCCCCGTCGTGACGTCCCAGCGGCTTTCACGTCCCAGCCGTGACGTCTTCGCCCTCACGTCCCTGCTGTGACGTCGTTGCCTTCACTACGCCACGGTGACGCTTCTGCCGCGACGCCGCGCAGCGAACACCTCGCTGGAAGAACCCGGTCTCGGCCGGGATGCTCAACAGCGGCGCGACCGGGACGCTTCACCCCGGATGGACGTCACAGCGGGGACGTCACAGCAGGGACGCCCCTATCGCCCCGCCTGCCGCACCTCGGCACTCGGTGCCACCGCTCCCGCCCCGAACCGGACTGATGCGCACTCCCCATCCCGGCTCGCAGCACCCGCGCGCATACACTGGGCCGGTGATGAATCTCAGCATCGTGTTCTGCACCCCCGAGATCCCGGGCAACACCGGCAACGCGATCCGCCTGGCCGCGGTCACCGGCGCGCACCTGCACCTCGTCGAGCCCCTCGGCTTCGACCTCTCCGACGCCAAGCTGCGCCGCGCCGGGCTCGACTACCACGACCTCGCGCACGTCACCGTCCACCCGGACTTCGACGCCCTGTGGGACACGCTCGGGGACCGCCGCGTCATCGCCTTCACCGCCCAGTCCGACACCGCGTTCCACACCGTCGAGTACACGGGCGACGACGTGCTCCTGTTCGGCCGCGAGTCCGTCGGACTCCCCGCCGAGGTGCTCGCCGACAACCATGTCGACCTCACCGTGCGCATCCCGATGCAGCCGTCCCGACGCTCGCTCAACCTCGCGAACTCCGCCTCGATCGCGGTGTACGAGGCGTGGCGCCAGCTCGGCTACCCCGGCGGCACCTGAGCCCGCACACCCCGCCCGGCGAGACCAGTGCGCATCGACGACACGTGCGCTCCACTCGGAACGGTCCGCACCCACTCGGATCACTGCTCACCGCCCACTCGGATCACGGCTCACCGATCACCGTGTGCACTGCGGACTGAGGAGTACAGTGGATCCATCGTGCACCGCGCGCACGGCTCCGCGCCGTCGCACCTCGCACCTCCAGCACCGCACCCCACTGCCCCACCACGGAAGGATCCACCTCATGATCGCTCGTGCCCTCACGGTCGCCGGCTCGGACGTCTCCGGCGGCGCGGGCCTGGCCGCCGACCTCAAGATGTTCGAGGAGTACGGCGTGTTCGGCACCGCCGCCGTGACGTGCATCGTCACCTTCGACCCCGAGGACGGGTTCAACCACGTCATCGAGTTCATCGAGCCCGAGGTCGTCAACCGCCAGCTCGACTCCGCGCTCGCCGTCCACGACTTCGACGTCATCAAGTCCGGCATGCTCGGCTCCGTCGACTCCGCGCTCGTCCTCGCCGAGCGCCTGCGCGACAACCACCTGCCCTACGTGTTCGACCCGGTCCTCGTGTGCAAGGGCGCGGGCACCATGGTCGACCTCAAGGACCTCTTCGTCGAGAACCTCGTCCCGCTCGCCACGGTGATCACCCCGAACCTCGAGGAGGCCGCGACCCTGACCGGCACGGCCGAGCTCACGAGCGTCGAGGACATGGTCGACGCGGCCCGGGCGATCCACTCGATGGGTGCGAAGAACGTCGTCGTCAAGGGCGGCGCCCGCCTCGCCGGCGAGGATGCGGTCGACGTGCTGTTCGACGGCGAGTCGGTCACGGTGTTCGCCACGAAGAAGGTCAACGACCACCTCGTCAACGGCGCCGGCTGCTCGTTCGCCTCGGCGATCGCTGCGGGGCTGGCCACCGGACTCGCCGTGCCCGAGGCGGTCGCGCGGGCCAAGGAGACCGTCGCCCACGGCATCGCCGCGGCGATCGAGAACGCGACCGGCGTCCGCTCGCTCCTCCACCCCGCCGTCCGCTGCTTCCCGCACGCGGACATCACCGTCACGCGCAGCTGACCGGCCGTCGCACCCTTTCGGTGCGCAGTCGGCAGCGGTGAATAGCGCAGGGCCCCGGGATTCGATCCCGGGGCCCTGCGCTCGTCTCAGGCGTGCGTCACTTGCGCTTGCCGAAGCCCTTGTAGCGGTCCTTGAACTTCTCGACGCGGCCGGCGGAGTCGAGGATGCGCTGCTTGCCGGTGTAGAACGGGTGCGAGGCCGAGGAGATCTCGACGTCGATGAGCGGGTAGGTGTTCCCGTCCTCCCACTCGATGGTCTTGTCGCTCTTCACGGTGGAGCGGGTGAGGAACTTGGTGCCGGAGGAGAGGTCGTTGAACACGACGACGTCGTACTCCGGGTGGATGTCCTTCTTCATGAATGTCCTTCGCGTTGAATTCCTGTGAGCCCTGATGCGGATCCTCATCCGCCTGCCAGTGCTCAAATTCGTGTGCTCGGATCCTGCTCGGATCCGGTCCGGTCCCACGGAGGACCGACGATCCACTATACCGGACGCGTCGAACCGGGGCGAACCCGAACACGCCGACCGATCATGACACCGCGCCTGCACCTGCACGCCGGCCTGTCCTATCGTGGGTGCCATGACCTGGAGCATCCTGCCCGACACCGTGACCGCCGTGCCTGCCAGCGACACCCCCGAGCTCGTCGCCGCTCCCACCGCCGAGGCGCTCGCCGCGCTCCCGGCGGATCTCACCGCCGAGGTGTTCCCCATCGACCCGGACCTCGCGGACACCGCAGCCCTCACCGAGGCCTACGGCCTGGCCCCGGAGCACTCCGCGAACTGCGTCCTCGTCGCCGGCACCCGCGCGGGCGACGAGCGCATCGCCGCCTGCCTCGTGCTCGCCCACACCCGCGCCGACGTCAACAAGCGGGTCCGCAAGCTCCTCGACGTCCGCAAGGCCTCGTTCCTGCCGATGGACCGGGCGGTCGAGGAATCGGGCATGGAGTACGGGGGCATCGGGCCGATCGGCCTCCCGGAGGGCTACCGGCTGCTCGTCGACTCCCGAGTCATCGCGGCCGACGAGGTGATCATCGGCTCGGGCATCCGGGGTTCGAAGATCATCCTCCCCGGGTCCGAGCTCGCACGCCTCCCCGGCGCCGAGGTGATCGAGGACCTCGCGCTCGAGGTGTGAGCGCGAGCCGGCTCAGAGCGCGATCCCCTCGGCGGGGAGGCCGGCGCGCTGCAGGATGAACTCGATGAGCGGCAGATAGAGCTGCGGCTCGATGTCGTCGTCGAGCGGGACGGCGACCTCGACCTGGCCCTGCGCCTCGGCGACGAACAGGGCCGGATCGTTGCAGTCGGCGAAGCCGATCGCGCGCAGGCCCTGCCCGCCGGCGTACCCGGCCCAGCCGTGGTCGGCGACGACGAGGTCCGGCGGTGCCTCGCCGCGGCGGCTGAGCTCGGCCAGCAGATGCGCCACCGGTTCGGGCGAGTGGGTGTGCGGTACGCCGCCGTGCTGGTGCCAGACCCATACCCCGCCGAGGTGCCGGACGTCTCCCCCATCGGTGTCGACGGTGATCGGTCCGGTGGCGCGGACGACCTCGGCCCCGGCGGCCTCCGCGGCCCGGGCGAAGGCCTGGTGGACGGGCACCATGCCGGCCGGGTGGCCGGAGCCGAAGAGGATCCGTCCGCCGCCGCGCGCGACCTCGCCGAGCACCGCCGCGAAGCGCGCGGAGGCCGCGAGGCACAGCGCGGTCGAGATCGTGTCCTGACCGGCGGTGTGCGCCCGATCTGCGGAGATTCCGACCCGGCCGACCATGAGGTCGAAGACAGCGTCGTAGTCCCAGTCGCGGGTGAGCGGCACGCCGAAGTGGAAGTGCGTCTCCTGGTCGAGGAACCGCTGGATGTGGGACAGGTTGCCCTCGCGCGGCGTGCCGACCTCCCCGGTGATCCGGGCGGCCTCGAGGGCGCGGGTGAGCTCCGGCGCGGTCTGCTCAGTCGGATCGGTGCGGTCAGTTCGTCGGTTCTGCATCGTCGTCTCCGGGATTCGCTCGGATGGTCTCGCTCGATCGCTGAGTCTCGCTCTGCGGCGTGTCCACGCTCGGCTGCAGCGCGTAGCAGGCCACAGCCGTCGCGGCGGCGACGTTGAGCGAGTCGACGCCGTGGCCCATGGGGATGAGGACGGTCGAGCGCGCCGCCGCGATCGTCCTGCGCTGCAGTCCGTCGCCCTCGGTGCCCATGATGAGCGCTGTGCGCGCAGGAGCCCGCGCGGCGAACTCCCGCAGCGGCACCGAGTCGTCCTCGAGCGCGAGCGCGGCGGTGTGGAAGCCGAGCTCGTGGAGCCGGTCGATGTCGGCCGGCCAGGAGTCGAGACGCGTCCACGGGACCTGGAACACCGTGCCCATCGACACCCGGATCGCCCGGCGGTAGAGCGGGTCGGCGCTGCGTGGGGTGATGAGCACGGCATCGACGCCCAGGCCCGCCGCGGAGCGGAAGATCGCGCCGAGGTTGGAGGCGGTCACAGAGTGTTCTGGAGCGTTTCGGACCCGTGAGCTCGGTTCCTTCCGGTCGACACACCGATGAACTGAGCATTACGTCTCCGCAGGTCAGAAGGAAAATATGGCCGCTCGGTCGTCATCGTCGGCCGGCTTGGAGCGTTCAATAAACCCTATGCACCTCACTCCCCCACCCACTGCCATGCTGCGACTGCACAGCAGCGACCTGAGCTTGGGCTGATGGCGCTCATTGTACTCGTCCGGGTCGGGGCAGACCCTCAGGACGCGAGATTGCAACGGCAAGCACTCGAGCCGATCTGCTCGCGTCTCTTCGAGGCGACAGCATCGCGTCGACGCCTGATCAAGAACCGCCCCGGGCTCCTCGCTGCTGTGGCGGAGGTCGGCGACGGGGATGCACTCACCGTGACCCGCGCACGGAGCCTGAGCACGAGCATGGTCGACGGACTCGAGACACTGCTGGGCCTCATTGACCGAGGAGTAACAGTGAAGGTCCTCGTTGGCCTGGCCGCGGGCGAGCACACCGGAGACTCGGAGCTTCTCGCTGACATCCGCGAGCTCAGACAACTACGTCGTGAGCTTCAAAGCTCCCGCATCCGGGCCGGCATCCAGACGGCGCGGGAACACGGAGGCAGCCACGGCCGACCACGCACCATTAGCGACGAGACGCAGCGCGAGATTAGGATGCGGAGAGATCGAGGCGAGTCGTTGCGCAGCATCGCCGGAAGCGCTGGCGTGTCGATCGGAACCGCCCATCGCGTGCTGACGCAACGAGGGCCTAGTCAGGGGACGTTGTCCCCTCGGCCGTGAGCTGAGTCGGTAGCGCCATTGCCGCGTGGTGGAGCAATAGCTAGGAGACGGATGACCGAGGATGAGGCACGCGCGGCAGCGCGGGCATTGCGCCCCCACGGCGGGAGCGATCCGCTGACGCTGGCGGAGCTCGAGCAGTACCTCGCCGCGGCGGCTGACCTGCTGCGCGGCAGCATCGACCAGGCCGACTTCAAGGCGTACATTTTCCCGCTGATGTTCTTCAAGCGGATCAGCGACGTCTACCTCGAGGAGTACGCCCAAGCGCTGGACGAGTCCGGGGGCGACCACGAGTTCGCCCTGTTCGCGGAGAACCACCGCTTCGTGATCCCTCCCGGAAGCCTCTGGGACGACGTGCGCACCCACACAGCGAACATCGGCACCGCCTTGCAGACTGCGTTGCGTGAGATCGAGAAAGCGAACCCCGAGACGCTGTACGGCATCTTCGGCAACGCCAGCTGGACCAACAAGGACAAGCTGCCCGACCGCAAGCTCGCCGATCTCTTCGAGCACTTCTCGAGCAAGGCGCTGACCAACGCCGCTGTGCCGCCCGACGTGTTCGGCAACGCGTACGAGTACCTCATCAAAAGGTTCGCCGACCAGTCGAACAAGAAGGCCGGTGAGTACTACACGCCGCGCTCGGTGGTCGGCCTGCTCGTCACCATCCTCAACCCCACCGAAGGCGAGACGGTCTACGACCCGGCCTGCGGCACCGGCGGCATGCTGATCGAGGTCATCGAGCACGTGAAGACCGCCGGCGGCAGCCCCAAGACTCTCTGGGGCAAGCTCTACGGCCAGGAGAAAGTGCTCGCGACCTCTGCGATCGCACGGATGAACCTGCTGCTCCACGGCGTCGAAGACTTCAAGATCGTCCGCGAGGACACGCTGCGCAACCCCGCTTTCTACACGGGAAACAACCTCGCGCAGTTCGACTGCGTCGTCGCCAACCCGCCGTTCTCACTTAAGAACTGGGGCGAGCCCGAATGGGCGTCCGACAAATGGGGCCGGAACGCACGTGGTGGTGTCCCACCAAAGGGGTATGCCGACTGGGCCTGGGTCCAGCACATGCTCACCTCCGCGAAACCGAAGACTGGACGCGTCGCCGTCGTCCTGCCCCAGGGGGCGCTCTTCCGGCAGGGCGCTGAGGCGCGGATCCGCACCCACGTGCTCGAGTCAGACCTCGTCGACGCGGTCATCGGGTTGGCTCCCAACCTGTTCTACGGCACGGGCCTCGCCGCCTGTGTACTGATCCTTCGACAGGAGAAGCAACCGGAGGAGAAACGCAAGGTGCTCTTCATCAACGGTGAAGACCTGTTCAAGCGCGGACGCAACCAGAACACCCTCGAACCCGAGCATGCCCAGCAGATCCTTGACGCCTATGAGCTCCACGCTGACATCGAGGGCCGCTCCCGTGTCGTCGATCTGGCCGAGATCGAGAGCAACGACTACAACCTCAACATCCCGCTGTACGTCGCCCCACCTGACATCGGCGAGAAGCTCACGCTCGCGGACGCTCTCGCGAATCTCGAAACGGCGCACGCCGAGGCGACCAGGACGCGTGCTGCGCTGGAGGCCGAGCTGACGAAGTGGGGGCTGTCCGTATGAGCACCAGAATCACACAGCGCGAGCTCGAGAACTACCTGTGGGGCGCGGCGATCGTGCTCCGTGGGCTGATTGACGCCGGCGACTATAAGCAGTACATCTTCCCGCTGGTCTTCTTGAAGCGGATCTCCGACGTCTACGACGAGGAGCACGCCGCCGCGATGGAGGTATACGACGACGACGAGGAGCTCGCCGACCTCCCAGAGAACCACCGCTTCGCCATCCCCCACGGCTGCCACTGGGACGACATCCGAGGCGTCACCCAGAACATCGGAACCACGCTCCTTCACGCCATGCGGTCCATCGAGAAGGCCAACCCCGACACACTCCCCGGCGTCTTCGGTGACGGCGACTGGGGCAATAAGGACCTGCTCCCGGACTCGACGCTGGCCGACCTCATCGAGCACCTCTCCACCAAGACGCTCTCGATCACCAACCTGCCCGAGGACGAGCTCGGCAACGGGTACGAGTACCTGATCAAGAAATTCGCGGACGACTCCGGTCACACCGCGCAGGAGTTTTACACCAACCGCACGCTCGTGCACCTGATGACGATGATGCTCGAGCCCCAACCGGGTGAGTCTGTATACGACCCCACTTGCGGCACGGGCGGCATGCTCATCTCCACCGCCGCCGAATTGAAGCGGCAGGGCAAGGAGTGGCGGAATCTGCGCCTCTACGGCCAGGAGCTCAACTACGGGACATCCGCCATCGCGCGGATGAACCTGTTCCTGCACGGCATCACAGACGGCCACATCGCCCACGGTGACACCCTCAGCCGGCCGGCGTTCCTAGACGGCAAGGGCCGTCTGCAGACGTTCGACGTTGTGCTGGCAAACCCGCCCTACTCCATCAAGGCGTGGAACCGCACCGCGTTCGCCAAGGACCCGTACGGCCGCAACGTCTGGGGCGTGCCGCCGCAGGGACGCGCCGATTACGCGTTCTTCCAGCACATCGCCAAGAGTCTCGACCCCGATACGGGCCGCGCTGCGATCCTCTTCCCCCACGGGGTGCTCTTCCGGCGTGAAGAGGCATCTCTGCGTGAAGCACTGGTCAAATCCGACCTCATCGAGTGCGTGCTCGGGCTCGGTGCCGGACTGTTCTACAACAGCCCCATGGAGGCCGTGGTCGTCACGCTCCGCGCCAGTAAGCCCGCCGAGCACAAGGGCAAAGTGCTGTTCATCAACGCGGTCAACGAAGTCGCCCGCGAGCAGGCGCAGTCGTTCCTGCGAGACTCCCATCAGCAGAAAGTGCTGGAGGCGTACCGCGCTTTCGCCGACATCGACCAGTTCGCAGCCGTCGCCTCACTCGCCCAGATTGCCGACGAGGGTCACAGCCTCGCGATTCCGCTGTACGTCGCCGGAGCCTCAGCCACCCTCGCGGGAGACCAGCTCGACGTCACAGATGCGGTTGCTGATTGGCGAGCGTCTGCTGCTGTAGCCGACGCGGCGATCGACGACGTACTCGCGTTCCTGCGAGCAGAGGTGACGGCATGATGTTGAACCTCGACAAGTCCGCCTGGAAGCGGGTGGCATTCGGCGACGTCGTCCGCAATGTCAATGAGACCGTCCGTGATCTCGAGGCGGCCGGCATCGACCGGATCATCGCGATGGAGCATTTGGACCCCGGCGAGCTGAAGGTCAGCCGTTGGGGATCCACCGATGCCGGCAGGACCTTCACTCGACGGGTCAAACCCGGACAGACGCTCTTCGGCAAGCGCCGTGCCTACCAGCGAAAGGCCGCCTACGCCGAGTTCGACGCCATCTGCTCCGGCGACATCTACACCTTCGATGCCGATGAGACGCAGCTTCGCAGAGACTTGCTCCCCTTCATTGTGCAGTCGGAGGGCTTCTTCGAGCATGCTCTCGGCACGTCGGCTGGTTCTCTGTCGCCACGCACCAACTGGCGCGACCTCAAGGACTTTGAGTTCAACCTCCCATCCTTCGAGGAACAGACGCGCATGGCCGACCTCCTCTGGGCCATCGAGCGTCATAAACGCACCCTTGCGGACGAGGTCGAATCGGTCCAAGGTGTCCTTGCGCGCGTCGCGGCTACACGGCTCAGCGCCCTACCCACTACAGCGCGACTGGGGGATCTCACGACGACGCGGTCCGGGCCTTCGTTTCCAGCATCGGATGTTCACGGTGAATCCGTCGAAGGATCGGTGCCTGTCATTGGTATCCCTAACACGAAGCCTGACGGAACGATCGATCTCGAAGGCGTCGGCCATGTGACTGGACTTCCCGCCAGTGTTAGCACAATCGACGAGTCGAGCCTCATCCTGATTCGCACTAATGGAAACCGACAGCGGATCGGGAACGTATACATCCCGCCCGAAGCGGCGCACGGGCATGCGGTGTCCGCGTTCCAGTTCCTTATGCGGGCGAACGACATGTCCGACAGGGATTATCTCTTCTGGGTCCTGAGCGAGGCGGGGATGCAGCACCGCATGAGTGACGCAGCCTCGGGGACTGTCGGCTTGGGCAACCTCGCCGTTCGCTGGCTCAACGAGCTTGAAATTCCCTGGACGGAACTCCCCGAAGAGAGAAGAGCATTTGTCGAGACCCTCGGCACGCTGAGGGACGGTCTCGCACGCCTTCGTGCCGAAGTCGCTGCTGTCACCGCCGTCGGCAAAGTGGTTCTCGGAGAGATGCTTGGAGGCAGCTGATGGCCCAGTTCAACGAAGCGAATTCTGTGCGCGACCTCATCCGGGACCTAGTGAAATCCGACGACGTCCAGTTTTTGCCGGGCAACGAGCTTCCGCGTCGTACCGACGAGGTGATGCTCGAAGGTGTGCTGGAGGGAGCGCTTGTCCGGCTGAATCCGGAGATCGAGGCGGACCCCGCGAAGGCGGACGAAGTCATCTACAACCTCCGTGCGATCCTGATCGCTGCCCGGAACAGCCCGCATCCAGTGGTGGCCAACGAGGAGTTCATGGCGTGGCTGACTGGTCAGAAGTCGATGCCGTTCGGGCCGAACGGCGAGCACACGACGGTCCGGCTGATCGACTTCGACGACCTCGACGATGATTCGTCGAACCAGTGGATCGTCTCGACTGAGGTGACGTTCAAACAGGGAAGGCTCGAGAAGCGCTTTGACCTGGTGCTCTGGTGCAATGGCCTGCCCTTGGTGGTGGGTGAGGCGAAGACGCCGATCCGGCCGGCGTACACCTGGATCGACGGGGCCGCGCAGATCCACGACGACTACGCGCAGAGCGTCCCGCAGTTCTTCGTGCCCAACGTGTTCTCGTTCGCGACCGAGGGCAAGGACTTCCGTTACGGCACCATTGGCATGCCGATCGAGCTGTGGGGCCCCTGGCGCGACGACCCCACCGATGAGGATGCGCCGGCGAAGATCGGTCTCGTCGCGGTCCAAGAGGCCGTCGAAGGAGTACTCACTCCCCGTGCGGTCCTGGATTTTCTGCGGTTCTTCACCCTTTACGCGACTGACAAGAAGCACCGCAAGATCAAGATCATCGCGCGGTTCCAGCAGTTCCAGGCGACCAATCTGATCGTCGACCGGGTTCTGCTCGGCAAGGTCAAGCAGGGCCTGATCTGGCACTTCCAGGGCTCGGGCAAGTCACTGCTCATGGTCTTCACCGCGCTCAAACTGCGCGCGATGGCCGAGCTGACGAACCCGACGATCCTGATCGTGGTCGACCGCATCGACCTGGACACCCAGATCACGGGCACCTTCAACGCCTCGGACGTCCCGGGCTTGGTGTCGACCGACTCTCGGGCCCAGCTCCAGACGCTGCTCAGCCAGGGAGCTCGGAAGATCATCATCACCACGATCCACAAGTTCGGCGAGGCACCTGGCGTCCTCGACGCCCGGCAGAACATCATCGCGATGGTCGACGAGGCCCACCGCTCGCAAGAGGGCGACTACGGGCAGAAGATGCGTGAGGCCCTACCCAACGCGTACCTCTTCGGCCTGACGGGCACGCCGATCAACCGACGCGACCGCAACACCTTCAAGTGGTTCGGCGCACCCGAGGACGAGGGCGGCTACCTGTCGCGGTACTCATTCCAGGACTCCATCCGCGACGGTGCGACCCTTCCGTTGCACTTCGAACCACGACTCTCAGAAATCCACATCGACCAGGAGGCGATCGACGCGGCGTTCGAGGAACTCGCCACGGATCGCGATCTGTCCGAGAGCGACAAGATCACCCTCTCGAAGAAGGCGGCCTCGATCGAGGTGCTGATCAAGACGCCCTCGCGCATCGCGAAGATCGCTGCCGACATCGCCGCCCACTTCCAATCCAAAGTGGAGCCCCAGGGTTTCAAGGCGCAGGTCGTCGCTTACGACAAGGCCTCCTGCGTCGCGTACAAGAATGAGCTCGACAAGCACCTCGGGCCCGAGGCATCAACCATCGTCATGTCGAAGACCCGAGGTGACTCGCCCGACTGGGCCAAGTGGACCCCAGGTGCCGAGGAGCTTGAGCAGGTCGTCGCGCGGTTCAATGACCCGAGCGACCCGCTCAAGATCATCATCGTGACGGCGAAGCTGCTGACCGGGTTCGACGCTCCGATCCTCTACTGCCAGTACCTCGACAAGCCGCTGAAGGAGCACACGCTGCTCCAAGCGATCACTCGCACCAACCGCGTGTACCCGCCGGACAAGACCCACGGCCTGATCGTCGACTACCTCGGCATCTTCGACGACGTCGCCCGATCCCTCTCCTTCGACGAGCAGGCTGTCCGGGAGGTCGTCTCCAACATCGAGGAGCTCAAGACTCAACTCGCACCGGCGATGGCTGCCGCACTCGCATTCTTCCCCGGTGTCGACCGCACCGTCGGCGGGTACGAAGGCCTCGTCCAGGCACAATCCGCGATCGCCGACGACGTCACGAAGGACGCTTTCGGAGCCGCCTACAGCGTGGTGTCACAGCTGTGGGAGGCACTCAGTCCAGACCCCATGCTGGGCGAACATCGCGATGACTACCGCTGGCTCTCGGATGTCTATGAGTCGGTGCGCCCCTCGGACATCACGGGCCGTCTCGTGTGGCACGCGCTCGGAGCCAAGACAATCGACCTGATCAACGAGCACGTCGCCGTCGAGATCCCGCAGAACACAGAGACGATCGTGCTCGACGCTCAGACGATCGAAGACCTCATGACTGGTCGGCGCACCGACATCCCCACCGAAGAGATCGAGCGTCAGATCACCGCACGCATCGCGCGGCACCTGCATAACCCGGTCTTCGTCGAACTCGGCCAGCGCCTCAACGACCTGCGCGAGCGCTACGCCGACATCCAACAGTCCAGCCTCGACTTCCTTCGAGAGCTTCTCGAACTCGCCCGCGACACCGTTGCTGCCGAGAAAGCAGCCGACGAGGTGCCCCGCGAAGAGCAGGGCAAGGCGGCACTGACCGAGCTGTTCGACGCCCTCAAAGGCGATCAGACCCCGATCATCGTCGAGAACGTCGTCAACCGGATCGACGAGGTCGTCCGTGGGGTCCGCTTCGAGGGGTGGCAGTCCACGATCCGCGGCGACCAAGAGGTCCGCCAAGCTCTGCGGAAGACGCTCTACGTCCAGTTCAAGATCCGCGACAACGACGTTTTCGAGAAAGCCCTCGGCTACGTCCGGGAGTACTACTGATGAGAGTGCGACAGTTCCGCCTGGAGAGGTATCGATCCATCCTCAAGAGTGAGGGCATGGACCTTCGAACTATGACGGTTCTCGTCGGTCCAAACAACGAAGGAAAGTCGAACATCCTGCGTGGTCTCGTCGTTGGCCTACGTGCAATATCCGACATCGGCAAGGGCGCACCCTATCCCGCGCGCGGTCGCGGACGGCGGGATGACTGGGACTTCGAGACGTACACGTGGGAATCAGACATCCCCGATTCTGTCAGGTCAGCAAAACCGAACTCGGCAACGGTCCTCGAGTTCGACTTCGAGCTCAACGACGACGAGATTGAAGAATTCAAGGAACGAACGAAGAGCGCCAATAACGGCACATTGAAAGTTCGTCTGCGCCTGTACCGAGGACGGCGCGAGATGCAAATCATCAAACAGGGACCCGGCAGCAAGAAGATCAACGAGAAGAAGGTCGCCATTGCGAAGTTCATCTCGGACCAAGTTCGCGTGCAGTACATCCCTGCGTCTCGCCCAGCGTTTGAATCGGTCTCGTTGATGCGCGCCGAGGTGGGTTCTCGTCTCGCGGCGCTGGAAAGCGATCAAGAATACCGAAAGGCGCTGGAGGTCGTGCTCGAGCGCCGCAAGGATGCCCTATCACCGCTCGGCACGTCAGTCACTGATGCCCTTCGCCGCTTCCTCCCAAACGTGGAGTCAGTCGAGATCGAGCCGTCTGGGCGGGACTACTTTGGAGTGAATCCGTGGGCCTGGACAGAGTTCGACTTCATGGTCGACGACGGAGTGAAGACGCCTCTGGCGTCAAAGGGTGACGGGGTGCAGAGCCTTGCCGCGATCTCTTTGGCGCACTCATTGGCGCAGGCGAACAATAAGTCGGACCTAATCCTCGCAGTCGAAGAGCCTGAGGCCCATCTTCACCCCTCAGCGGTTCACGAGCTTCGCGCAGTTCTGGATGAGATTGCCCATGACCAGCAGGTGGTCATTACAACTCACAGCCCTCTCCTCGTGAGTCGTGGTGATGTCGCGGGCAACGTCATCATCAGGCAGAACCGTGCGGTCCAAGCGGGTTCACTCGGCCAGATCCGGGACATCCTCGGGGTACGGATCGAGGATAACCTTCAGTCGGCGAGCGTCGCCCTGCTAGTTGAAGGCCTCAGTGACAAAAGGATCATCCAGACGCTTCTGGCTGGCGAGAGCCCGATAATCCAGTCCGCGTTGACTGACGGCGCACTCCGGATAGAGATTACAACCGGCGCGAGCAATGTCGCTTACCAGTTCCGTCACTTCTACGACAGTGTCTGCCGCGTTCACGTACTACTAGACTCCGACGCTGCTGGGCGCAAGGCACTCGAAGCTCTCGAGAAGGAGCACGGCTTCAGCCATCTTGACGCGACCATGGTGAGGGTCGTCGACATGAACGACTCGGAGGTGGAAGATCTGCTCGACGAAGCATTTCTGGGACCGGACATCCTCGCTCGATTCAACGTGACCCTGGATCCTGCTCACACTCACCCGCAAAAGAAGTTCAAGCTGCGAATGCAAGACTACTTCGCAGGCTCGGGTCAAGGTTGGACTAAGGCGATCGAGGACGACCTCAAGACCCTCGTTGCCGATGCCGTCGAGCGCGATCCCGTCGCCGCCCTTCGAGCCGATCGAAGAGGGCCTCTCGATGCCCTCGTTCGCGAAATTGAATCCAAGCTAGAAGGGTCGTGAGCGTCCGCAGCGACCCGATTCCCTGCCCAATGGGCATTGGGGCGGCCACCGCCACGTAAGTTTCCTGTGACTACCGCGTCGCGTAGAACGCCACCGCCGCCGACGCTGCCACGTTCAACGAGTCCACCCCGTGCATCATCGGGATCGTCACTCGTCGGTCGAGCCGGCGGTCGGCCTGGCGCGTCAGGCCGTGGCCTTCTGTCCCGAACACCAGCGCGAGATGCGGGTGGTCCTCCGCGACCAGCTCGTCAAGCGTGATCGCGCCCTCCCCCAGCGTCATCCCGGCCACGACGTAGCCGTGCTGTTTAGCAGCGTCTTTCGGTAGCGTGTGTGTGGCGAACCGGTAGCGCGGGCGGGACGACCGGGTAGCGGCGATCCCGCCCGNGTAAGTCGCGGAGGCTGTCCGGCAGCGACGACCTATTTCTGACGCGGGCTGTTTAGCAGCGTCTTTCGGTAGCGTGTGTGTGGCGAACCGGTAGCGCGGGCGGGACGACCGGGTAGCGGCGATCCCGCCCGCGGTGCTGTTCAGTCGGCGGCGTCGAGTTTGGTGTGGCGACGCATGTTCGGGCCGGCGAGTTGGACCAGTTCGGCGTTGGACACGATCCGGTTGAGGATCGATTCCGCGATCACGGCGTCATGGAGTGATTTGTACCAGTCGGTGGGGTCGAACTGTGATGTGACGGCTGTCGAGCCTCGTCCCTCACGTGCGGCGAGAATGTTGAGGAGCTCGGCTGCGATCTCGGGGCTGATGGGCGTGGTGAGGAAGTCATCCAATACGAGCAGGTCGCACTCGTGCAGATTCTGGAGGAAGCGGAGCCGTCCTGGGTCGGAGTGGTGCTGGACGGCGAGCTGGTTGGCGAGGTCGTCAAGCCGATAGTATCTGGCTGTGTAGTCGCGTCTGCAGGCGGCGTTGACGAGGGCTTGAGCAAGATATGACTTCCCCACGCTCGAGGAACCCAAGATCACGAGGTTGGTGCAGCGATCGATCCAGCCGCACGATGCAAGCCTGGCGACGACGTCACGGTTCAGTGAGCGCCCATCGAGGTAGTGGATGTCCTCAACGCAGGCAGCCGGGTTCGGGGTGTGCGAGGCTTTCAAGAGCTTGAGCATCCGCCGTTCGCCGCGGGCCGTGCTCTCTCGTTCGAGGGCGTGTCTGATCTTCTGGGAGAAGGTCCACTCATCACAGTCGGGGTCGTTGGCGATCTCGATGACCGCTTCGCCGAAGGCGGTCATGCGCAGCTTCGTGAACAGGGGCATGTCATCAACACTCAGGTGCATGTCAAGCATCGTCAGCCTCCCGCGTGTTCTGCGCCGTGAGGGCTTCGAGGCTGAATGCAGAGATCCCTGCCAGGTGGGCCCCACTGGTGTCTCGACCTGCCGATGATGCCCGAGCAGCGGCGGTGCCAGGCGGTGCGGCCGGCAGCGTGCGAGGTCTTTCGTCCTGCTGAGCCTGCAGCGCGCTCGTGGTGTTCTTGACCGCGGTGTAGGTGATCTGGCGGTGCTCATCACTGTCGATGAGGTGTTGACATGCCTGTTCCAGCAGCACTCGGCCACGACGTTTGCCCAGGTCGAGGATGTTCATACACGAACGGAACCCCTGCGCCTCGATCTTCTTGCGATCGAGCAGGCGCTCCAGGGCTGCGACGGTGGCCGGGCCGACTTTCGCCGCCTGGCGGAGGAAGTAGGCGCGCGTCCACAGTCCCGCCGTCTCTGCCAGGTAGGCAGGTGCATGATCCGGGTCGGTGACGTAGCCGTTGCGATGCCTGCCTCGCCGGTGCCTGGCGACCACGTCCCCGCCGGCGAGGACCTCGACCTGGCTGCCGACGATGCGCACATCCACACTGACTCCCGCGAACTCGTACGGCACGGAATACTTGATCGTGTCGATCTGGATATGCCAGTCCCGATGCACCTTCGCTTTCCTCCAGACGACTGGCTCCCATCTGTGCTCGGGCAGTTCGAGCAGTTCCGGCTTCTCCGCCTCCGTGAACCAGGCGTGGCGGCTGCGTTCCTCACCGCGGAACGGGGTTCTGTGGTTGATCCACTCCACCCGTTCAGCGAGGGCTTCGTTGAGGTCATCGAGAGAGGCGAAGACCTGATCGGCGAGGTAGTGGATGGCCCAGCTCGTCACGACTTTCACACCGGCTTCGACATTGCCCTTATCCCGCGGAGCAGCTGAACGTGTGGGGACTGCAGCGCTGCGGTGATGCTCGAGGAACTGTGCGTAGGCTGCGTTGACGTCGCGTGTGCGTTCGGTCTTGCTGATCTGGTTCGACGCCGTCGAAGCATTGTCCGGGACGACCATGAGGGGCACACCGCCGATGAACTCGAATGCCCGCTGATGACCATCACACCAGGCAGACAGTTTCTCGTCGAGGTAGCCGCGGGCGTAGACGAATCCGGAGTAGGGCAGCGTCGCGACGAACACCGATACCCGGGTGCTCTCTCGTGTGATCGGGTCGAGCAGCTGCATCGGGGACCCGGCCCAATCGACTTGCATCGTGTGCCCGGGCACATGCCGGATGGGGGCGGTGAGATCATGCACGCGCACGTGCTCGGCGACGAGCTCGCAGAACCGGTCGTACCCGTAGTTACGCACGCCCGCGGGCGCATCGGTGTTGACGTACTTCGCCCAGAGCACTTTCAGTGGAGGCTTCTTCCGGCCCACTCTGGCTTGCACGATGGAGTCGAAGTCGATCGGGGCGAATTCGCCGGCGCTGCTCTTGCGGCCGTCGGAGAACAACCGGTCAAGATCCTCGGCGCTGAGCCCCTCGACGTCAGCAACGGTGCTCAAGCGGTGCTCGTCGAGGACGCGGCGAGCTCTGGCGATCGCGCGATGCGAACAGCTGGCCATCACCTCGATCTGCCGGTAGGAACGCTGCTGGATCAGCAACATCATGATGCGTCGGTAGTCGGCCATAGTCGGGGTCCTTCCATCCAGTGCAGCCTCCGTTGGCTGCAGGTGAAAGCAATCCTGGAACACAACACCCGCAAGCGCTACCGACTCCACCCGCCAGTGCTACCGGACCGTCCCACGCACGCTACCGAACCCCGCGGCTAAACACCGTGCTCCTTGATGAGGTCGATGTCGGCCGGCCAGGACTCGATGCGCGCCCAGGGGACCTGGAAGACCGTACCCATCGAGACGCGGATCGACCGGCGGTACAGCGGGTCCGCGCAGCTCGGGGTGACGAGGACGGCGTCCACGCCAATCGCCGCGGCTGATCTAAACGCGGCTCCAAGATTCGTATGATCGACGATGTTCTCGAAGATCGCGATCCGCGAGCGATGCTTCGGCCCTGACTCCCCTCCCTGCTGCTGCGGAGGTTTACGACCACCCACGTTCGTGTGGTCGACGATGTCCTCGACCACGACGACCCGCCGGGCATCCGCGAGCACCTCGGCGAGCGCGGGGAGCACCGGGCGGTGCACCGCGGCGAGCGCGCCCCGGTGGAGGTGGTAGCCGGTGAGCTGCTCGACGACGGCGTCCTCGCCGATGAACACCGGCGCGTGGGTCCCGGCGATGATCCCGGTGAGCGCGGCGAACCACTTGCGGGTCATGAGGAAGGAGCGCGGCACGTGGCCGGCGGCGATGGCGCGCTCGATGATCTTCGAGCTCTCCGCGATGAAGAGGCCCCGCTCGGGCTCGCGCAGGGTGCGCAGCCGCACGTCGGTGAGCCGGGTGTAGTCGGCGACCGCGGGGTCGTCGGCGGAGGTGAAGAAGCGGATCCGTGCGGCGGCGATGCCCGCGGACTCCGCGAGCGCGAGGATCTGCGCGTCGGTGAGCGCCGGCTTGCGCGGGGTGTTCATCCGCCGCTCACATCTGCAGGATGCGCCACAGCGCGACGAGGCCGAGCACGACGATGATCGCGCGGAGCAGCACCGGGCTGAACCGGCGCCCGATGCGCGCCCCGAAGTACCCGCCGATGAGCGAGCCGATCGCGATGAGGAGCACGGCGAGCCAGTCGATCCGGTCGAAGCCGACGATGATGTACACCGCGGCGGCCACCGTGTTCACCGCGAGGACGAGGACGTTCTTCGCGCCGTTGAGGCGCTGCAGCGGCTCCGGCAGCAGGAGGCCGAGGAGCGCGATGAGGATGATGCCCTGCGCGGCGGCGAAGTAGCCGCCGTAGATCGCGGTGAGGAACACCGCGAGGACGACGGCGAGCATCCGGCCGGTCGACAGCGCCGGCGGGCCCGGCACCGTGCCCGGCGCCGCACCGGACTCCGCATCGGAGCCTGCCGGCACCTCGGCGCCGGCCGCCGGCCCACCGGCCTCCCCGACCGTCTCCCCCGCCTCCCCGCGGGCGTCGGCGCGCATCGCCTTGCGCTTCTTGAGGTAGCGCTGGAGCGCCGGCTGCCCGACGACGAGCAGGAGCGCGAACACGAGGAGCACCGGGACGATGGTGATGAAGGCGTCCTCGGGCAGGGTGAGCAGCAGGTAGGCGCCGAGCAGCGCGCCGGCGAGGGAGGCGGGCAGGAGCTGGAGCAGCCGCCTGCCCTGGCCGCGGAGCTCCTCGCGGTAGCCGAACGAGGAGGCGATGTTGCCGGGGATGAGGCCCACGGCGTTGCTCATCGTCGCCGTCACCGGCGGCACGCCGAAGGCGACGAGTGCCGGGAAGGTGATGAGGGTGCCTGAGCCGACGATCGCGTTGATCGTGCCCGCACCGAGCCCGGCGAGCAGCACGAGGGCCGCTTCGAGGACGGTCATGCAGCAGCCATTCAGCCGCGCGCCCGCGCGTGGTAGCGGCCGCCCTCGTGCCCGAGCGTGACATCGGTGCCGAAGGTCGTGCTGAGGTTCTCCGAGGTCAGCGTCGAGTCGATCTCGCCGGCGGCCACAGCGGCGCCGTCCTTGAGGAGGAGCGCGTGGGTGACGCCGGTGGGGATCTCCTCGACGTGGTGGGTGACCATGACCGTCGTCGGCGCGTACTTCCCGTCGAGGATCTCGCCGAGCGCCTGGAGGAGCTCCTCGCGCCCGCCGAGGTCGAGGCCGGAGGCCGGTTCGTCGAGGAGCAGGAGCTCGGGATCGGTCATGAGGGAGCGGGCGATCTGCACGCGCTTGCGCTCGCCCTCGGACAGGCTGCCGAAGGGCCGGTCGGCGAAGCGTTCGACGGCGAAGGCGGAGAGGAGATCGCGCGCCCGGTCGAGATCGAGCTCGTCGTACTCCTCGCGCCACCGGCCGAGCACGCCGTAGGCGGCGGTGAGGATGATGTCGGTGACCTTCTCCGAGCCGGGGATCCGGGCGGCCAGCGCCGAGGAGGTGTAGCCGATGCGCGGGCGCAGCTCGAACACGTCGACCCGGCCGAGGCGCTCCCCGAGGATGTCGACCCGGCCCGAGGTCGGGTGCATGCGCCCGGCGGCGAGCTCGAGGAAGGTCGTCTTGCCGGCGCCGTTGGGGCCGAGCACCACCCAGTGCTGCCCCTCGGAGACCTCGAGGGACAGTCCGCTGAGCAGGAAGTTCGTCCCCCGCCGGACGTGGACGTCTGCAAATTCCAGCACATCGCTCATAGTGCAGACTCTAGCGCACACGGTGCGCTAGATTGTGGCGGATGGACACCGCACTGGCGACCCTCCTCACCTCGCTCACGGTCGATGCCGCGCTCGCCGGCCGGCTCTCCCCCGATGACTGCGCGCAGGTGCTGCTCGACGCCGGGATGCCGGTTCCGCTCGTACTCGAGGACGCCGTCTACGACTCCGACCCGCCGACCGGCCTGCTGCTCCTCCTCCCGGCCCTGCGCGCCCGCGGGATCGACCGGCTGCGCCTGGCGCTGCTCCACCCGACCTTCCCGTCCGCGGTGCCGCGGGTGGAGAAGTCCGCGCGCCGCACCCTCGCCCGCGCCACCGCGGTCGCCGTCACCGAATCGTCCGGCATGTCCGATGCGGTGCTCGTCCTCGACGGGGAGGCCAACCTCCGGGTGCTCGCGTGCGCCCGGGTGCCCTACGCCCCGCTCGACGTCCGCAGCGTGCCCGAGGCGGCCCGCACCCTGCGCGAGACCGTGATGGAGGGTCTCGCCCTCGTCGAGGCGCTCGGCGACGGCGTCCCGGCGGAGATGCGCAACCTCCAGTGGCGGGACTGGCAGGCGGACATGAGCGCGGCCGCCCCGCGCGCCGAGCTCACCGGTCTGCTCGCCCGGCCCGAGCAGGCCCCGCTGCTCCATGCCGCACTCGACATCCATCACGCGATGTCGCCCGTCCTGGCGCCTGCGACCGTGGGGCCCGCGGAGTTCGGCGACATGCTCGCCCGCCTCCACCGCGCGGCGGCCGCCGTGGTCACCGCGGTGAGCCGCGACAACGGGATCGGGTGACACGCGACTGCAGGGGAACCGTTCGGCCGGCGACTCCGTAGAATCGCTGTCATGCACAGGATCAGCCTCATCCACCCCGCCGGCGCCGACTGGACCGTGAGCTCGCGCCTCGTCGATGCCGGTGGTCTGGAGACCATCGTCGCCGCCGAGTCCGCCGCCCACCCGGATGCGGACGTGTTCGTCGTGCCCGAGGCGCTGAGTGAGGCCCCGCCGCAGCTCGTCCTCATGGACGTCGACTCGACCTTCCTCAACGAGGAGGTCATCGAGCTCATCGCCGCGCACGCCGGGGTCCGCGAGGAGGTCGCCCGGATCACCGACGAGGCGATGCGCGGGGAGCTCGACTTCGCCGCGAGCCTGCGCGCGCGGGTCGCCGCGCTCGCCGGGCTCCCGGAGTCCGTGCTCGCCGAGGTGCGCGAGCAGGTCACGCTGACCGCGGGCGTGCCGGAGCTCGTCGCCGCGGTGCAGGGTGCCGGCGGGGTGGTCGCGCTCGTGTCCGGTGGGTTCGCCGAAGTCGTCGTGCCGGTCGCCGCGGAGCTCGGGATCGCCGAGGTGCTCGCGAATCGACTCGCGGTGCGCGACGGCCTGCTCAGCGGTGAGGTCGACGGTCCGATCATCGACCGGCGGGCGAAGGCCGATCAGCTGCGCGTGCTGTGCGAGCGGCTCGACATCGATCCGGCGCGCACCGTGGCGATCGGCGACGGGGCGAACGACGCGGAGATGGTCCAGGCCGCCGGCTTCGGGATCGCGTTCTGCGCCAAGCCGGCGCTCGCCGAGGTCGCCGACGCCGCGCTCACCGTGCGGCGGATGGATGCCGTGTGGGCCGCGCTGACCGGGGAGCCGATCGGCTGACGGCGGGGGCCGGTGCGCCGGTCAGTCCTTGAAGCTCCGGATCTCCGGCGGCGGATAGTCTCCGGGGGCCAGTCCCCAGCGCGGGAGGTCGAACACCGCGATCGAGCTCGGGCGGAAGCGCCGCGGCACCCCGAGCGCGGGGCACAGGTGTCCGATGACGGCGCTCACCGTCGGCTCGTGCCCGACGACGTACGCCCCGGTCGCCTCCGCGGGGATCGAGTCGATGACCTCGAGCCAGGCGTCGATGTCGGCCTCGTAGAGCGCCCGGTCGGCGTGGAGCACCGGCGCGTCCGCGAGGGCGCGGGCGACGGCCTCGCTGGTCTGCACGGTGCGCAGCGCGGCGGAGGCGACGAGGTGCGTGAGCGGGTACCGGGTGAGGTGCTCGCCCGCCGCGGCCGCCTCGGCGGAGCCCGCCGCGGTGAGCGGCCGATCGAAGTCGGCCATCGGCGGGCGCGCGGCGGTGGCGTGGCGGGCGAGCACCAGGTGGGGCACGGGTGTCAGGCCCCGGTGGCGTGGAGTCCGCCGTCGACGTGGACCATCTCGCCCGTCGTCGCCGGGAACCAGTCGGAGAGCAGGGCGACGATCGCCTTGCCGGCCGGCTCGGTGTCCGTCTGCTCCCAGCCGAGCGGGGCGCGGGTGCCCCACACGTCCTCGAACGCGTCGAAGCCGGGGATCGACTTCGCGGCGGTCGTCTTGAGCGGGCCGGCGGAGACGAGGTTGACGCGGATGCCGTCGCCGCCGAGGTACTTCGCGAGGTAGCGCGAGGTCGACTCGAGCGCGGCCTTCGCCACGCCCATCCAGTCGTAGGCCGGCCAGGCGACGGTCGCGTCGAACGTCAGGCCCACCACGCCGGCGCCGCGGTTGAGCACCGGGCGGGCGGCGACGGTGATCGCCTTGAGCGAGTACGCGGAGACGTGGACGGCGTTCGACACCGATTCGAAGGGGGTGTCGAGGAAGACCCCGCCGAGCGCGTCCTTGGGGGCGAAGGCGATCGCGTGGACGATCCCGTCGATGTTCCCGCCGAGCCGCTCGGGCAGCGCGGCGAGGTCGTCCTCGTTCGTCGCGTCGAGCTCGATGACCTGCGCGGGCTGCGGCAGCCGCTCGGCGATGACCGAGGTGATCTTCATCTGCCGGCCGAACGAGGAGAGGACGACCTCAGCCCCCTGCTCCTGGGCCAGGCGGGCGGCCGCGAAGGCGATCGAAGCCTCCGTGAGCACGCCGGTGACGAGGATGCGCTTGCCGTCGAGAATTCCCATGATGTTGTCTTCCTCTCGCGTGGAGTACGCGGTGTGCGTGTGGACTCGGTGTGCGGTGTCAGTGTCCCATGCCCAGGCCGCCGTCGACCGGGATGACGGCGCCGGAGATGTAGGAGGCCTCGTCCGAGGCGATCCAGCGGACCACGGCGGCGACCTCCTCGGCCTCGGCGAAGCGCTTGGCGGGGATCGTCGCGAGGTATTCCTTCTGCTGCTTCTCCGGCAGCTCATCGGTCATCTCGGTGCGGACGAACCCGGGGGCGACGACGTTCGCGGTGATGCCGCGGGCGCCGACCTCGCGGGTGATCGAGCGGGCGAGGCCGACGAGCCCGGCCTTCGAGGACGAGTAGTTCGCCTGGCCGGCGACGCCGTAGAGCCCGGACACCGAGGAGATGAGCACGATGCGGCCCTTCTTCGCCCGGATCATCCCGGTGATCGCGCGCTTGACGGTGCGGAAGGCGCCGCCGAGGTTCGTGTTGATCACGGCGTCGAAGTCCTCGTCGGACATCCGCATGAGGAGGGTGTCGCGGGTGATCCCGGCGTTCGCGACGACGACCTCGACCGGGCCGAGCTCCTCTTCGATCCGCGTGAACGCGGCGTCGAGGGAGTCCGGGTCGGTGACGTCGGCGGACACCGCCAGCGCGCCGTCGGGGGCGTCGCCGTTCCGCGAGGTCACGGCCACCTTCTCACCGGCGGCGAGGAACGCCTCGGCGATCTTCCGCCCGATCCCCCGGTTGCCACCGGTGACGAGTACTACGCGCGAATCCGACACTGTCGCTCTCCTTGTTCGCCGACTGCTGCAGGCCGCCCGAGGGCGGGTCTCCAACCTAACGCACCTGCGCGCTCCATGAGTACGCCGCCGACAATCGGGGAGTATGCTTTTGTAGCCAGGAGCACGCGCGCGCGTGCCTCACCCCCGAGTGCTGGAAGGCCATGGCCCACAGGACGCACGCCCAACGGATCACCGAGGCCGAGGTGTCCCATGAGCAGGACATCCACACGCGGACCGTGCGATACCTCATCTCGATGGGGATCCGCATGCTCTGCTTCCTCCTCGCGGTCCTCACCCCGAGCCCCTGGCGGTGGTTCTTCGCCGCCGGCGCGATCGTGCTGCCGTGGGTCGCGGTGCTCATCGCGAATGCGGCGCGCGCCCGCGGCACCGAATCCGGCGGCGCGGTCATCGACTCCGCTCCGCTCGAGGCGCTGGCACCGGGGCCGGTGGATGGTCCCCGGTCAGGCACCGATGATGCCGGAGCCGGGGCCGAGGCGCCCGCCGCGCCCGCGGCGACCGCCGCGGACGGGGTGTACGACGGGGAGATCATCGATGGCGAGGTCATCGACGGCGACACTGCTCAGTCCGGCGACTCCGACAGCGCCCCTGATGCCGGGGACCCCGACGCCGGGCGATACGGTGGGACGAACGAGGGGAACGGAGGAAGACGGCGATGACGTGCTCGGCGAAGGCGTGCACCCGGACCGCGGAGTTCGCGCTGCTGTGGAACAACCCGCGCATCCACACCCCGGAGCGGCGCAAGGTCTGGCTCGCCTGCCCGGACCACCGCACGCACCTCCACGAGTACCTGCAGATCCGCAGCCTGCTCCGTGACGACGTCCCCGTCGCCGAGATCCCGGAGGGCGCCGGCTGATGGCCGAGCCCACGCCCCAGCCCGTTCCCCCGCCCGCCGAGCGCGGCGGCTACCGCTTCGTCCTCTCCGCACGCTGGCTGCGCTACATCGCGCTCGCGATCGTCGCCGCGGTCGCCTGCGGATTCCTCGCGAACTGGCAGGACCACCGCCGTGCCGCGCGGGATGCGGAGATCGAGCGGATCGAGACGAACTACCACGGCGCGGCCCGGCCGCTGCCCGAGGTCCTCCCCGACCGCACCGCCCCTCTGCCCGTCGACGCCGAGTGGGCGAAGGTCGCCGTCACCGGCAGCTACGACCCCGGGGCGACGGTGCTCGCACGCAACCGGAGCCTGCAGAACCAGGCCGGCTTCTACGTCGTCGTCCCGCTCGTGCTCGACTCCGGGGACACGATCGCCGTGGTCCGCGGCTGGGTGCCGACGACGAGCGAGGGATCCGCCCCCGACCCCACCGCTCTCCCCGCACCGCCGGCCGGCGAGGTCGACGTCGAGATGTGGCTGCGCCCGCGCCAGGACGCGAGCGGCGACTCCAATCCCCCGGGCCTGATCCGCGCGATCGACCCCGATGCCATCCCGGGCATGGATTCCCCCGTGACCGAGGCCTACGGGCAGCTCAGTGCCGAGGACCCGGCCCCCGCCGACGACGGCCTCACTCCCCTGCCACCGCCGAGCACCGATCCCGGCTCCCACCTGTCCTACACGTTCCAGTGGATCGTGTTCGGGATCATGATCCTCGCCGGCGTCGTCTACGCCGCCCGCCGGGAGAAGCGCGCACTCGACGCCGCACGCAGCGAGGAGGCCGCGGACGCCGCACCGACCGAGTACGTCGTCGTCGACAAGGCCGCCCTCACCCGCGGCGGCCGGCGCTCCGCCGGCGCGAGCACGGGAGGCGGGCGCTACGGGGAAGGCAGGACGACGCGGCCCGGCCGGGCGGCTCCCCGGAGCCCGCAGTCGTCCCGGAGCAAGCAGTCGTCCCGGAGCCCGCAGCGGCAGCGGACCGAGGAGGAGCTCGAGGACGCCCTCCTCGACTCCCAGGGCTACTGATTCAGGCGAGGCTGACGAGGTCGAGGTAGGTCTCGCCCCAGAGGTCCTCGTCGCCGTCGGGCAGGAGGAGCACGCGGTCGGGATCGAGCGCGGCGACCGCGCCCTCGTCGTGGGTGACGAGGACGATCGCGCCCTCGTAGCGGCGGATCGCCGACAGGATCTCCTCGCGGCTGGCCGGGTCGAGGTTGTTCGTCGGCTCGTCGAGGAGCAGCACGTTCGCGCTCGACACGACGAGCGTCGCGAGCGCGAGCCGGGTCTTCTCTCCGCCGGACAGCACTCCGGCCGGCTTGTGGACGTCATCGCCGGAGAACAGGAACGAGCCGAGCACGGAGCGCGCGGCGGTGTCGTCGAGGTGCGGCGAGCTGCGCTGCATGTTCTCGAGCACCGTCCGGTCGTGGTCGAGAGTCTCGTGCTCCTGCGCGTAGTAGCCGAGCTTGAGGCCGTGGCCGGGCACGACCTCCCCGGAATCGGCTGCCTCGAGCCCGGCGAGGATCTTGAGCAGCGTGGTCTTGCCTGCGCCGTTGAACCCGAGCACGACGACCCGGGTGCCCTTGTCGATCGCGAGGTCGACGCCGGTGAACACCTCGGTCGAGCCGTAGGACTTGCTCAGTCCCTCCGCGGTGAGCGGCACGCGGCCGCAGGCGGCAGGGGCCGGGAACCGGAGGTGGGCGACCTTGTCCGCAGCCCGCTCCGCCTCGAGCCCGGAGAGCATCCGCTCGGCCCGCTTCGCCATGTTCTGCGCCGCGACGGTCTTCGTCGCCTTGGCGCGCATCTTGTCCGCCTGCGCGCTCAGCGCGGCGGCCTTCTTCTCGACGTTCGAGCGCTCGCGCCGGCGGCGCCGCTCATCGGCCTCACGCTGTTTGAGGTACTGGCGGTAGTTCATCGCGTAGATGTCGATGCACTGCCGGTTGGCGTCGAGGAAGAACACGCGGTTGACGACCTCGTCGATGAGATCGAGATCGTGGGAGATGATGACGAGCCCGCCGGCGTAGGTCTTGAGGTAGTCGCGCAGCCACAGCACCGACTCCGCGTCGAGGTGGTTGGTCGGCTCGTCGAGGATCATCGTGTCCGGGGCCGCGAACAGGATCCGGGCGAGCTCGACGCGGCGGCGCTGGCCGCCGGACAGCGTCTGCAGCTCTCGGGACAGCAGTTCCTCGTCGAGCCCGAGGTTCGCAGCGATCGCGAAGGCCTCGGACTCGGCCGCGTAGCCGCCGGCGGCGACGAACTCCGATTCGATCCGCGGGTAGCGGTCGATCGCCTTCGACATGACGTCGGGGTCCGGGTCGGACATCTGCTCCTCGGCCCTGCGCAGCCGCCGCACGAGCACGTCGAGCTCCCGGGCGGACAGGATCCGCTCCCGGCCCGAGGCCGTGGGGTCGCCCGAGCGCGGGTCCTGCGGCAGGTAGCCGACCGTTCCGGACCGGGTGACGGTCCCGGCGTTCGGGGCGAACTCGTCCATGAGGACCTTCGTCAGAGTGGTCTTGCCGGCGCCGTTGCGGCCCACGAGACCCACCCTGTCGCCGGTGTCGACGCGGAAGGAGACATCGGTCATGAGAGTGCGCGAGCCCACGAGGACCTCGAGATCCGAGACGGCGATCATGCGTGCTTCCGTTCCATGCCGTGCTGGTCCTCCATGCCGTACTTGCGTTCCATGCCGAGTGCGATGAGCTCGGCGAGCTCGTCCTGGGGTCTGCGGGCGGCGGCCTGCGCGCGCTCGACGATCCGGTCGGCGAGCTCGGCGTCGAGCCGGCACGACACCGTCACCGGCGCGCGCTCGGGCTCCGGGTCACGAACGGAGTGCTCCGGGTCACGAGCGGGGGCTCCCGGGCCGCTGAAGCCCGGACCCGGGTCCACCGGCGTGCCCCGCCGGTAGGCCTCCGCGGCCGCCCGGGCGCGGGCGTCGGCGGCGTCGTTGAGGCGGTGGCTGCTGTGGCCCTTGACCCATTCGAGCCGGATGTCGCGGTCGCGCAGCGCGGCGTCGAGCTCCTCCATCTGGTCGCGGTTGAGGACGTCGCCGCCGTTGGCCTTCTTCCAGCCCTTGAGCTTCCACACCGGCATCCACTTCGTCACCGAGTTGATGACGTACTTCGAGTCGCAGAGCACGTGAAGCTGCTCGGAGGTGCCGGCGGTGGCGCGGAGCAGCTCGATGAGCGCCTGCAGCTCGCCGCGGTTGTTCGTCGCCTCCGGCCATCCCCCGGACCCCCACCGTTCGTCGTCGATGTACCAGGCCCAGCCGGCCGGTCCGGGGTTCCCCAGCGCCGAGCCGTCGACGGCGACCGTGATCGTCACAGAGTGTCCTTTCGTGGGATGCGGATGGAATGCACCCGGACCACCCTATGCTATTGCCATGACGTTCAATCCCGGCAGCAGACTCGACACCTCGCAGGTGTCCAAGCGCGGCGGCGGTCGCTCGGGCGGGGGCCTCGGCGGCCCCGGCATCAAGATCGGCGGCGGGCTCGGCGGGCTCGTCATCATGGTGATCATGGCACTCGTGTTCGGGCCCGAGGTCATCACCGGCGGGCAGGGCTTCACCGACAGCTCACAGGTCGACCGGCAGACCACCGGGGACGACCTCGCGACGAAGTGCCGCACCGGCGAGGACGCCAACGAGGACGTCGAGTGCCGGGTCGTCGGCACGGTCAACAGCCTCAACCAGTACTGGCAGGAGGGGGTCCACGACCTCGGGGTCGCCTACCGCGCGCCGGGTGCGGTGCTCACCAGTGGCCAGTGGCAGACGGCGTGCGGCACGGGCAGCTCCGCGATGGGCCCGTTCTACTGCCCGGGCGACGAGACCGCGTACTTCGACGTCGCGTTCTTCGCCCAGCTCCGTGACCGGTTCGGCGCCGAGCAGGGGCCGCTGCCGGAAGAGTACGTCGTCGCCCACGAGTGGGGCCACCACATCCAGACACTCACCGGGGACATCCAGCGCACCCGCGACGGGCAGACCGGCCCGCAGTCGAACGCGGTCCGCCTCGAGCTCCAGGCCGACTGCTACGCCGGGGTATGGGCCGCGAACGCCGCAGTGACCCCGGATCCGAGCACGGGCGAGCCCTACCTGCAGCCGCTCACCACGGAGGACATCTCCGCTGCGCTGTCCGCGGCCGAGGCGATCGGCGACGACTCGATCATGGAGACCTCCGGCGGCCGGGTGATCCCGGAGAACTTCACCCACGGCTCCGCCGAGCAGCGGCAGACGTGGTTCCTCCGCGGCTACCGCGACGGCCGGCCGAGCGCCTGCAACACCTTCGCCGTCGACCGGGTGTGAGCCGCCGACAGCGCCGGGAGAGGAGACGATGAGCACCCTGCACACGGACACCCGCCCGATGCGCGTCGTCGTCGCCGGCGGCACCGGGGCGCTCGGCACTGCTCTCACCGGTGCGCTGCAGCGCGCCGGGGCCGAGGCGGTCGTCCTCACCCGGCGCCCCGCCGACTCCCCCGAGCTGCTCCGCCGCACCGGGCCCGGACTGCGGTTCCGGCAGTGGGACGGCCGGAGCGTCGGGGACTGGGCAGAGGAGCTCGCCCGTACCGGGGAGGAGCGCATCGGCGTCGTCAACCTCGCCGGGGCGCTCGTCGACACCCGGCCGACGCCCGCGGGCATCGCGCGCCTCCGCGATTCGCGCGTGCGTGCCACCGAAGCGCTCGTCGCGGCCTCGCAGGAGCAGGCGCCCGTCGAGGCGTGGGTGCAGGGATCGACGACCGCGATCTGGTCCGATGCCGGGGAGGCGCGGCTCGACGAGAGCTCGCCGCTGCCTGCGGGCGCGGCCGCCCTGCCGCAGATGACCGGGGTCGCCCGCCCGTGGGAGGAGGCGGCCGCCGGGGCGCATGCCCGGCGCACCACCGTGCTGCGGACCTCGATCGTCCTCCAGCACGACTCCCCCGCGCTCGATCGGCTGGCGCTGCTCGCCCGGGCTGGGCTCGGCGGGACGGTGGGGCGCGGTGATCAGTGGTTCTCGTGGATCCAGCTCGAGGACTGGCTGCGGATCGTGCTCGCCGCGCTCGGCCTGTGCGGACCGGAGCTGCCCGGCGGCATCCTCGTCGCCGCGGCACCGCACCCGGTCCGCAACGCCGAGCTCATGGCCCGGCTGCGGACGCGGCTCGCCCCACGGCTGCCGCTGCTCGCCCCGCACGGGTTCGGACTGTCGACCCCGGCGCCGGTGCTCCGGGCCGGAGCGGTGCTCCTCGCGACGGATCCCGCGCTCGGGCTCACCGGCCGGCATGCGACCAGCCGGGTGCTCGCCGAGGCGGGATTCCGGTTCGCGCACCCCGAGCTGCCCGGCGCGCTCGCAGCGGTGCTGTGAGCCGTGGTGCTGAGAGCGGTGGTGCTGCTCAGATGTTGAAGCCGAGGGCCCGCATCTGCTCGCGGCCGTCCTCGGTGATCTTCTCCGGGCCCCACGGCGGCATCCACACCCAGTTGAGGCGGTAGGCCGGGACGATCCCCTCGAGGACCTGCGCAACCTGGTCCTCGATGACGTCGGTGAGCGGGCAGGCGGCACTCGTCAGGGTCATCTCGATGACGGCGGTGCCGTCCTCCTCGACGGCGGTGCCGTAGACGAGGCCGAGGTCGACGATGTTGACGCCGAGCTCGGGGTCGACGACGTCCATGAGTGCCTCAAGGACCTCCTCGGGCACGGCGTTGGTGGGCTGGTCGATGACTTCAGGCATGGTCTCCTCCTGCGGCGTGGGCCTGGGCGAGTGCGTCCTTGAGTGCCATCCAGGACAGCAGGGCGCATTTGATTCGGGCGGGGAACTTCGAGACCCCCTGGAAGGCGGCGGCATCGCCGAGGACGTCCTCGTCGGCCTCCCCCTGTCCGCGGGAGTGCATGAGAGTGTGGAAGGCGGCCTCGGCGGCGGCGAACCCCTCCGGTCCGGTGTCCTCGGCGATCTCGGTCAGGACCGAGGCCGAGGCCATCGAGATCGAGCAGCCCTGGCCGTCCCAGCGCACGGTGAGCGCGCCGGTGCCGGGGTCGATCTCCGCCTCCACGGTGATCTCGTCCCCGCACGTCGGGTTGACCTGGTGCGAGGAGCCGAACTGCGGGGAGCGGTCGATCCCGGTCCCGCCGAGCAGCGGCCGGTTGCCGTAGCGCTGCTTGGCGTGGTCGAGGATGACCTGCTGGTAGAGCTGCTGGAGATCGCTCATGACACTCCGAAGAAGGGGCGGACGCCGGCGAGGGCGGTGAGGAACCGCTCGCAGTCCTCGGCCGTGGTGTAGACCGAGGCGCTCGCGCGGGTGGTGGCGGTGAGCCCGTAGCGGCGGTGGAGCGGCTGTGCGCAGTGGTGGCCCACCCGCACCGCGATCCCCGCGTCGTCGAGCACCTGGCCGACATCGTGGGCGTGGACGCCCTCGACGTCGAAGGCGACGGAGGCGATCCGCGCCGCCGAGGCGTCCGGGCCGATCCGGCGCACGCCGGGCACCCGGTCGATCCCCTCGACGAGGATCCCGGCGATCTCGGCCTCGTGCGCGGCGACATCGGCCATCCCCGTCTCGGAGAGGTAGCCCACGGCCGCACCGAGCCCGGCGACCTGCGCGACCGGCTGGGTGCCGGCCTCGAAGCGCTGCGGGGCCGGCATGAACTCCGCGGACTCCATGTCGACGGTGGTGATCATCGAGCCGCCGGTGAGGACCGGGGGCAGGGTGTCGAGGAGCTCGGCGCGCCCGTAGAGCACGCCGATCCCGGTGGGTCCGAGCATCTTGTGCCCGGAGAAGGCCGCGAAGTCGACGTCGAGCGCGGCGAGGTCGACGGGCAGGTGGGGCACCGACTGGCAGGCGTCGAGCACGGTGAGCGCCCCGACCTCGCGGGCCCGGGCGACGAGCCGCTCGACGGGATTGATCGTGCCGAGGACGTTCGAGGCGTGGGTGAAGGCGAGGACCTTCGTCGTGGTGTCGACGATCTCCTCGAGATCGCCCAGCTCGAGGTGCCCGTCGTCGGTGAGCGGCAGGTGGCGCAGGCGCGCACCGGTGAGGCGGGCGAGCTGCTGCCACGGGATGAGGTTCGCGTGGTGCTCCATCTCGGTGACGACGATCGAGTCCCCGGGGCCGATCCGGTACCGCTGCGCCTCCGGACCGCCGAGGCCGGCCGCGGCGTGCGCGAGGCCGAGCGCGACGACGTTGAGCGCCTCGGTGGCGTTCTTCGTCCACACGATCTCGCGGATCCCGGCGCCGACGAAGTCCGCGACCGCCGCGCGCCCGGACTCGAACGCATCGGTGGCCTCCACCGCGAGGCTGTGCGCCCCGCGGTGGACGGCGGAGTTGCGGTGCGCATAGAAGTCGAGCTCGGCGTCGATGACGCACTGCGGCTTCTGCGCGGTGGCCCCGGAGTCCAGGTACACCAGCGGCGACCCCCCGACCTCGCGGGCGAGGATCGGGAAGTCGTTGCGGATGCGCTGCACCTCGGCGGCCGAGAGCATCAGGCTCCCACGCCGAGGAAGCGGTCGTAGCCCTCGTTCTCGAGGCGCTCGGCGAGCTCGGCGCCGCCCTCCTCGGCGATCCGGCCGTTGACCATGACGTGGACGTAGTCGGGCTGGATGTAGCGCAGGATGCGGGTGTAGTGGGTGATGAGGAGGACGCCGACGTCGGTCTTCTCCTTGACCCGGTTGACCCCCTCGGACACGATCCGCAGCGCGTCGACGTCGAGGCCGGAGTCGGTCTCGTCGAGGATCGCGAAACGCGGCTTGAGGAGCTCCATCTGGAGGATCTCGTGGCGCTTCTTCTCACCGCCGGAGAAGCCCTCGTTGACGTTGCGCGAGGCGAACGCGGGGTCGACGCGGAGGTTCTTCATCGCCTCGGAGAGGTCCTTGGTCCAGGTGCGGAGCTTCGGCGCCTCGCCGTCGATCGCGGTCTTCGCGGTGCGCAGGAAGTTCGTCACGGTGACGCCGGGGACCTCGACGGGGTACTGCATGGCGAGGAACAGGCCGGCCTTGGCGCGCTCGTCGACGCTCATCTCGAGGATGTCCTCGCCGTCGATCGCGGCGGTGCCGGAGGTCACGGTGTAGCCGGGGTGGCCGGCCAACGCGTAGGCCAGCGTCGACTTCCCGGAGCCGTTCGGGCCCATGATCGCGTGGGTCTCGGTGGAGTTGATGTCGAGGTTGACGCCGCGCAGGATCTCCTTGGCACCGGCGTCGGTCTCGACGCTGACGTGGAGGTCGCGGATGGAGAGAGTGGACATGGGTTTCCTTACTGTTCAGGACTGGTGGGGTCGACGTAGATCATGCCGTCGCGCTCGCTGCACGGGTAGACGGCGACCGGCTCGAAGGCCGGCGGAGTGAGCGGCCTGCCGGTGGTGAGGTCGAAGGCGGAGCCGTGGAGCCAGCACTCGATCGAGCAGCCGGACACCTCCCCCTCGGCGAGGGACACCTCGCCGTGGGTGCACAGGTCGTCGATCGCGTGCACGGCGCCGTCGTCGGTCCGGGCGATGCAGATCTCCCGGCCCTCGAGGACGACGCGGATCGCGTCACCGGGGTCGACGGCGCTCGCGGCGCAGGCGGCGAGCTCGCTCACATCATGCTCCGGGAGAGCTCGTCCTCGATCCTTGCGGACAGGACCTCTTCGATCGCGGGCACGCGGATCTGTCCGATGACCTCGTGGAAGAAGCCGCGGACCACGAGCCGACGGGCCTCGACCTCGTCGATGCCGCGGCTCATGAGGTAGAACAGGTGCTCCTCGTCGAAGCGGCCGGTCGAGGACGCGTGGCCTGCGCCCTCGATGTCGCCGGTCTCGATCTCGAGGTTCGGCACGGAGTCCGCCCGGGCGCCCTCGGTGAGGACGAGGTTGCGGTTGAGCTCGTAGGTGTTGATGCCGATCGCCTCGGGGCGGATCAGCACGTCGCCGATCCACACGCTGCGCGCATCGGTGCCCTGCAGTGCACCCTTGTACATGACGTCGGACACCGCCTGCGGCGTGTTGTGGTCGATGTACGTGCGGTGCTCGAGGTGCTGGCCGGCGTCGGCGAAGTAGAGGCCGAGGAGCTGCGCCTCTCCCCCGGGCCCGTCGTAGCGGACGTTGGAGTTGAGCCGCACGATGTCGCCGCCGAGCGAGATCGCGATGTGCTTGTACTGCGCGTCCTTGCCGACGATCGCGTCGTGCTGGCCGAGGTGGGCCGAGCCGTCCTCCCACAGCTGGAGCGACACGAAGGTCAGCTGCGCGCCGGCCCCGACGACGATCGAGACGAGCTCGGAGTACTGTGCGGTGCCCTCGTGCTCGACGACAATCGTCGCGCGCGCGTTGTCGCCGACGGTGAGGAGGATGTGGCCGTGCACCGGGTCGGTCCCGGCGCCGTCGGCGTGGACGACGACGGCCTCGGGCACCTCGGCGCCGGCCTCGACCGCGTAGTGGCGGATCCCGCCGGAGCGGGCCGCGGCGATCGCGGCCGGGCGGTCCTCGGGCTCCATGATGCCCTGGGCGCGGGCGGTGTCGAGGTCGATGGTCTCCACCGACACACCGGCGGGGAGCTCCTCGGTGAAGCGCAGCTCGGCGCCGGTGCCGGCGTCCTCGAGCAGCGGCGCGAGTCGGCGGACCGGGGTGAAGCGCCATTCCTCCTCGCGGCCCGTGACCTGCGGGAAATCGGCGACGTCGAAGCTCCGGGTGCGCTCGCTGCGCGAGGCGACGGGTACCTGGACCTCGGCAGCGCTCTGCACGGTGTCTGTCATGTGTGTTCTGTCTCCTTCGTGGACGGGGTGGGGCCGGGCGCGGACGGCCGGCTCAGCCCACCGCGCCTTCCATCTGCAGTTCGATGAGCCGGTTGAGCTCGAGGGCGTACTCCATCGGGAGCTCGCGGGCGATCGGCTCGATGAAGCCGCGCACGATCATCGCCATCGCCTCGGTCTCCTCGAGGCCGCGGCTCATGAGGTAGAACAGCTGGTCGGCGCTCACCTTCGACACCGTCGCCTCGTGTCCGAGCGATACGTCGTCCTCGCGGATGTCGATGTAGGGGTAGGTGTCGGAGCGGGAGATGTTGTCGACGAGCAGGGCGTCGCACAGCACGGTGTTCGACGCGCCCTTGGCCCCCGGGTGGACGTGGACGAGACCGCGGTAGCCGGCCCGTCCCCCGTTGCGGGCGACCGACTTCGACACGATCGAGGAGTGGGTGTTCGGTGCGGCGTGGACCATCTTGGCCCCGGTGTCCTGGTGCTGGCCGGTCCCGGCGAAGGCCACGGACAGGGTCTCCCCGCGCGCGTGCTCGCCGGTCATCCAGATCGCCGGGTACTTCATGGTGACCTTCGAGCCGATGTTGCCGTCGACCCATTCCATGGTCGCGCCGGACTCCGCGATCGCACGCTTCGTCACGAGGTTGTACACGTTGTTCGACCAGTTCTGGATGGTCGTGTAGCGCACGCGGGCGTCCTTCTTCGCGATGATCTCGACGACCGCCGAGTGGAGCGAGTCGGACTTGTAGATCGGCGCGGTGCAGCCCTCGACGTAGTGCACGTAGGAGCCCTCGTCGGCGATGATGAGCGTGCGCTCGAACTGGCCCATGTTCTCGGTGTTGATGCGGAAGTAGGCCTGGAGCGGGATCTCCACGTGGACGCCCTTGGGGACGTAGATGAAGGAGCCGCCGGACCACACCGCGGTGTTGAGCGCGGAGAACTTGTTGTCGCCCGAGGGGATGACGGTGCCGAAGTACTCCTCGAACAGCTCGGGGTGCTCCTTGAGCGCGGTGTCGGTGTCGAGGAAGATCACGCCCTGGCGCTCGAGCTCCTCGTTGATCTTGTGGTAGACGACCTCGGACTCGTACTGCGCGGCCACGCCGGCGACGAGCCGCTGCTTCTCCGCCTCCGGGATGCCGAGCCGGTCGTAGGTGTTCTTGATGTCCTCGGGGAGATCCTCCCAGGACTGCGCCTGACCCTCGGTCGAGCGCACGAAGTACTTGATGTCGTCGAAGTCGATCCCGGTGAGGTCGGCGCCCCAGCTGGGCATCGGCTTCTTCTCGAACAGCTTGAGGGCCTTGAGGCGGCGCTGGAGCATCCACTCCGGCTCCTCCTTGAGGGCGGAGATGTTGCGCACCACGTCCTCGCTCAGGCCGCGCTGCGCCGCGGCGCCGGCGTCGTTCGAGTCGTGCCAGCCGTAGGCGTAGTTGCCGATGTCCTTGAGCTCGGGGTTCGCTTCGAGGATCGGGTTGGTCTCGGTGGTATCGGTCACCGTGAGCCTCCTTGGTTGCGGTCGGTCTGGTCGATCAACGGGCGGTTGAGGACCGAGGTCGGGATGTGCGTGGTGCAGACGTGGTCGCCGTTGGCCAGGGTGGACAGGCGGCGGACGTCGACGTCGAGGTGCTCGGCGAACAGCTGGAGCTCCGCCTCGCAGAACTCCGGGTACTCCTTCGCGACGTGCTGGATCGGGCAGTGGCCCTGGCACAGCTGGATCGCCTCGAGCGGGGTGCCCACGGCGACCGGCGAGGCCGAGGCCGCGAAGCCCTCCGCGGACAGCGCGGCGGCGAGCTGCCGGGCCCGGCCGACGACGGTCGGCTCGGGGCGCTCGGTGCGCGCCCGCAGGCGCTGCCCGAGCTCCGCGACGTGCTCGGCGGCGAACTCGGCGACCGCCTCGCGGCCGGAGCGCCGCTCGACGAAGCCGAGGACATCGACGGCGAGGTCGTCGTAGGTGTGGCTGATCAGCTCGTGGCCCTGCGCGGTGACGACGTACTGCCGGGCGGGCCGCCCCCGGCCGGCCCGGGTCCCGGCGAGCCGGCGGACCTCGATGAGGCCGTCGGCCTCGAGGGCGTCGAAGTGGCGGCGGATCGCCGCGGCGGTGAGGTCCATGACCTTCGCCACGCCGGAGGCGCTCACCGGACCGAGATCGAGCACCGCGCCGAGCACCCGCTGGCGGGTGCGGGCGTCCTCGGACCGGGCGATGGCATGCGATGACATGGTTCTCCTTCCGGGTGCCGAGGGTGGTGCTCTGCGTTATACAAGACAATTGTTGCGTAATCTATTCCACTGTAAACGAAGGCGAGCCTAAGCCCCGGTCGCGGACCCGTCGCGGCCCGGGCGCTCCCCGGAGCGGGGCCACGCGTACACTGGTCGACCGTGACGACCGCACCCCTGAGCCTGACCGGGCTCGGCTTCGACTACCGGGCCCGGCCCGCGCTCGAATCGATCTCGCTCACCGCCGACGCCGGGCGCGTCCACGCGGTGCTCGGCCCCAACGGCGCCGGCAAGTCGACGACGATCGCCTGCGCGGTGGGCCTCCTGCGCCCGGCGCGCGGCACGGTCCGGATCTTCGGGGCCGACCCCGTGGCCGAGCACACCCGCACCGCCGGGCTCACCGGGGTCATGCTCCAGGACGGCGGGCTGCCCATGGCCGCGCGGCCGCTCGCGGTCCTCACCCACCTCGCCCGGATGTACGCGGACCCGCTCGATGTCACCGCGCTCGCCGAGCGGCTCGGGATCACCGGCTTCGCCGACCGCACCATCCGCCGGCTGTCCGGCGGGCAGCGCCAGCGGGTCGGGCTCGCCGCCGCGCTCGTCGGCCGTCCGCGCCTCGTGTTCCTCGACGAGCCCACCGCCGGCCTCGACCCGCAGGCGTCCCTCGTCGTGCACGAGGTCATCGGCGAGCTCCGCGCCGACGGCGTGGCCGTCGTCCTCACCACCCACGACATGGCCGATGCGCAGGCGCTCGCCGACACCGTGACGATCATCGACCACGGTCGGGTCATCGCCCAGGGCACACCGGCCGAGCTCACCGCCGCCGCCGACGGCGCGCACAGCCTGCGGATGCGCCTGCCCGGCGACGCCCCGGCCGGGCTCGCCGCCGCGCTCGAGGCGTTCGGCACCGTCACCGTCCACGGCCCCGTGCTCACCGTGTCCGGCGACATCGGCCCGGCCGCGCTCGCCGGCCTCACCGCGGAGCTCGCCGCCCGTGGGGTGCGGGTCGACGACCTCTCCCTGCACGGGCGCACCCTCGGCGACGTGTTCCTCGAGCTCACCGGCAGGAGCCTGCGATGACGGAGCCCGCGACGACACCCTCCTCCCCGGCCTCCCCGGCCTCCCGGCGCATCCTCGCGCAGGCCGGGTTCGAGGCGCGTTCGATCCTCCGCAACGGCGAGCAGCTCCTCCTCTCCCTCGTGCTCCCGATCATCGTGCTCCTCGGGCTGTCCCTCACCGGGATCCTCGACGTGCTCGGCCTCGGCATCGGCGGCCACTCCCCCGTCGCCGTCGCGACCTCCGGGGTGCTCGGCCTCGCGATCGCCTCGACTGCCTTCACCGGGCAGGCGATCTCCACGGGGTTCGACCGCCGCTACGGTGTGCTCCGCCAGCTCGCCACCACCCCGCTCGGCACCACGGGCCTGATCTGGGGCAAGCTGCTCGCCGTGCTCCTCGTCGTCGCCGTCCAGTTCGCGCTGCTCGGCGGCATCGCCCTCGTCCTCGGCATCACCGCCCCGGTCGCCCACCTCGCCGTCGTCGTCGCCGGACTGCTCGGGACGGCGGTCATGCTCACCTGGGGGCTCGTGCTCGCCGGGACCCTGCGCGCAGAGGCGACGCTCGCGCTCGCCAACCTCCTGTGGGTGCTCATGGCCTCGGTCGGCGGGCTCGTCGTCGCTCACGACGGGCTGTGGGGCCGGCTCGTGTCGTGGACGCCCTCGGGGGCGCTCGGCGATGCCATGCGCAGCGCGGTGCTCGACGGCGCGATCGACCTGCGCGCCTGTGCGGTGATGCTCGCCTGGACGCTCCTCGGGCTGCTCGCGGCCCGCCGCTTCTTCGACTTCGACGGACGGTAGAATGGCCCGCATGACGACCCCCGCAGCCCCCGCACCGCCCGCCGGCTCCCGCTGGCAGCCCGCCACCGTCACCCGGCTCGTGAGCGCCGCGGCGTGGACGATGCTGTTCGCCCAGTCGGCGATCATCGTCACCGGTGCGCTCGTGCGGCTCACCGGCTCCGGGCTCGGCTGTCCGACCTGGCCGATGTGCACCGACGAGTCCCTCGTCAACACCCCGGAGATGGGCATCCACGGCTACATCGAGTTCGGCAACCGGCTGCTCGGGGTCGCGCTCGGACTGCTCGGCGTCGCGATCCTCGTCCTCCTGTGGCGCCTCCGCAGGACCCGCCCCGACCTCTTCTGGCTGACGTTCTGGCTCACCGCCGTGGTGCCCTTCCAGGCGCTCCTCGGCGGCCTCACCGTGCGCACCCAGCTCAACCCGTGGATCGTCGCCGCCCACTTCATCCCCTCGGCGATCGCCGTCGGCGCGTCGGCCTACCTCGTGCGCCGCACCGCGGACTCCGGCCGGGACCCCCGGCCGCTCGGCACCCCGCTGCTGCGCGGCCTGTGCTGGGCGATCGGCGGGCTCATGGTCGTCATCGTGCTCCTCGGCGTCCTCGTCACCGGGGCCGGCCCGCATGCCGGGGACGTCATCAGTGCCCGCAACGGCCTCGACACGGTGATGATCTCCCGCCTCCACGCGATCCCGGTCTGGCTGCTCATCGGCGCGACGGTCCTCGCCCGCATCCTGTCCGCACGGCAGGGGCTGAGCGAGCTGTCCCGTGCGCTCACCGTGCTCCTCCTCGTCGAGGCGGCGCAGGGCGCGATCGGCTACTTCCAGTACTTCACCGGCCTGCCGATCGCCGCCGTCGCCCTCCACCTCGTGGGCGCCTGCCTCGTCATCGCCGCGACCGTCGCCGTCGTCGACGCCTGCTACCGCCGTGCGCCGCTGCCGGCCACCGCCGTCCCGGACTCCCCGCAGGCGGTCCACCAGACGGTGTGACCGCAGCCGGCCCGCCACCGCCGCCGTGAGCCATCCCATGCCCTACCTGGGTGCCACCGGTGAGCGCACGACGGCGCGGTCTGCTTGAATGTCCGGGTGCCTCTCCTCGCGCTCCTGAACAGATACCTCCTCGACTACCGCGGGCTCCTCCTCGGCGTCGTCGTGTTCCAGGCACTCCAGTCCTTCGGCCTGCTCCTCATCCCCACGCTCAATGCGCGGATGATCGACGAGGGCGTCGCCCGCGGCGACGTGCCGACGGTGTGGGCCTACGGCGGCTGGATGGTCGTCGTCGCCGTCCTCCAGCTCGGGTGCAACGGGATCGCGATCTACTGCGGCGCGAAGTGCGCGATGTCCGCTGCCCGCGACCTCCGCCGCGACGTCTTCCACCACGTCGTCGACATGGGCCACCAGGACGTCTCCCGCTTCTCCGCCGCCGGCCTCATCACCCGCAACACCAATGACATCCGACAGGTCCAGCAGTTCATCGTGCTCAGCGCGACGATGCTCGTCATGGCACCGCTCATGGCGCTCGGCGGGATCGTCATGGCCCTCGCCGAGAGCTTCCGCCTGTCGTGGATCGTCGTCGTCACGGTCGTCGTGCTCGGCGTCGTCATGGCGTTCATCGTCTCCCGCATGGTCCCGTCCTTCGCCGTCATGCAGGAGCGCATCGACGCCCTCAACTCCGTCACCCGCCAGCAGCTCACCGGGATCCGGGTCATCCGCGCCTTCGTCCGCGAGCCGGCCGAGGCGCAGCGCTTCGGGGAGGCCAACCTCGCGGTCACCGACGCCAACCTCCGGGTGGGCCGGCTGTTCTCGCTGATGTTCCCGCTCGTGATGTTCATCATCGGCGCGGCCTCGGCCGCCGTCGTGTGGTTCGGCGCGTTCGAGGTGCAGGGGGGCATGCTCGGGGTCGGCACCCTCATGGCCTTCATCCAGTACCTCCTCATGATCCTCATGGGCGTGATGATCGCCTCGTTCATGGCGATGATGATCCCGCGCGCCGCGGTCTCCGCCGGCCGCATCCTCGACGTCGTCGACTCCCCGGTGACGATCGACTTCTCCGGCACCCGGACCGACACCCCGGCGCCCGGCGAGGTCGAGCTGTCCGGGGTCGAGTACCGCTATCCCAGCGCCGAGGAGACGGTCCTCAGCGGAATCGACGTGCGGGTCCCGGCCGGGTCGACCCTCGCGATCGTCGGGGCCACGGGTTCGGGCAAGACCACCCTCGCCTCCCTCGTCGTGCGCCTCATCGACGCCGACGCCGGCACGGTGCGGATCGGCGGCACGGACATCCGCGCACTCGCTCCCGCTGTGCTCCACGCGCAGACCGGCTTCGTCCCGCAGCAGGCGTACCTGTTCTCCGGCACGATCGCCGACACCCTGCGCTTCGCCGCCCCCGGGGCGAGCGAGGAGGAGATGTGGGCGGCCCTCGACACCGCCCAGGCGGACTTCGTCCGCGAGCTCCCCGAGGGGCTCGACCACGAGCTCACCCAGGGCGGCACCAACCTGTCCGGCGGCCAGCGCCAGCGGATCGCGATCGCCCGCGCGCTCGTCGGGCGACCTCGGATCCTCGTCTTCGACGATTCCTTCTCCGCCCTCGACACCGCGACCGACAAGGCGCTGCGCGCCGCGCTCGCCCGGGACGTCGACGCGACGATGATCATCGTCGCCCAGCGGATCGCGACCGCCCGCGACGCCGACGCCATCCTCGTCCTCGACGAGGGCCGGATCGTCGGCCTCGGCACCCATGATGAGCTCGCGGAGTCGAACCCGGTGTACCGGGAGATCATCGATTCGCAGGCCGCCGCCGCGACCGGAGAGGGGGTCTGAGATGTCGATGGAGGACGCCCCGGGTTCCAAGGCCCGCGCCTTCGGGCCGACGATGAAGCGCCTGCTCGGCCGCTTCCGTCCCTTCACCCTCGCCGTCGTCGGCGCCGTGGTGCTCAACGCCGTGGGCATCGTCTTCACCGTCCTCGGCCCGCTCGTCCTCGGTCAGGCGACGAACCTCGTCTACGAGGGCTGGGTGTCCGGCCGGATGGAGGGCGGTCGGTCCCAGGCCGAGGTCGTCGCCGATCTCCGCGCCGCCGGCGACACGACGATGGCCGACATGGTCGCAGCGATGGAGATCGTGCCCGGTGCCGGGATCGATTTCGCCGCGCTCGGCCGGACGCTGCTGCTCACCCTCGCGGTGTACCTGCTCGGATCCCTCGTGATGTTCCTCGCGAGCCGGATCCTCAACTCCGTCGTGCAGCGGGTGATGTACCGGCTGCGCGAGGATGTCGAGTCGAAGATCCACGCGCTCCCCCTGTCGCATTTCGACCGGATGAAGCGCGGCGACGTGCTCTCCCGGCTGACGAACGACCTCGACAACCTCAACCAGGTGCTCAGCGAGTCCCTCGGGCAGATCGTCATGAGCCTGCTCACCGTCGTCGGCGTCCTCGCGATGATGTTCACGCTGTCCTGGCAGCTCACCCTCGTCACCCTCATCACCGTGCCGCTCACCGCGCTCGTCATCGGACTCCTCGGGGTCCGTTCGCAGCGGCAGTTCCAAGCCCAGTGGAAGGCCACCGGCGTGCTCAACACCCGCGTCGAGGAGTCGATCACCGGCCACGACCTCATCACCGTCTACGGCCGTGACCGTGTGACGAAGGAGCTCTTCGACGCGGAGAACGACGACGTCTACCGGGCGTCCTTCTCCGCCCAGATGCTCGCCGGGCTGATGATGCCGGCGATGCAGTTCATCGGGAACCTCGTCTACGTCGGCATCGCGGTCGTCGGCGCCCTCCAGGTCGCCTCCGGCCAGCTCCGGCTCGGCACCGTGCAGGCGTTCATCCAGTACTCCCGCCAGTTCTCGCAGCCGCTCGCGCAGCTCGGCGGGATGGCCGCGCAGCTCCAGTCAGCGGCGGCGTGCGCCGAGCGCGTGTTCGAGCTCCTGTCCTACCCGGAGGAGACCCCGGACACCGGGACCGCGACCCTGCCCGAGCGCCCGCGCGGCGAGATCGCCTTCGAGCACGTCGCCTTCGGCTACTCCTCGGACTCTCCGCTCATCACCGACCTCGGCCTGCGCGCCGCGCCGGGCACGACGACGGCGATCGTCGGCCACACCGGTGCCGGGAAGACGACCCTCGTCAACCTCCTCATGCGCTTCTACGAGGTCGATTCGGGCCGGATCACCTTCGACGGCGTCGACATCGCGGAGCTGCGCCGCTCCGAGCTCCGCTCGCACATGGGCATGGTCCTCCAGGACACCTGGCTGTTCGGCGGGACGATCGAGGAGAACATCGCCTACGGCAAGCCCGGGGCCACGCGGGAGGAGGTCGTGGCGGCGGCCGAGGCGTGCTACGTCGACCACGTCGTCCGCACCCTGCCCGACGGCTACGACACCGTCATCGACGACGACGGCGGCAACCTGTCCCAGGGCGAGCGCCAGCTCATCACGATCGCCCGCGCGTTCCTCACCCGGCCCACCGTGCTCATCCTCGACGAGGCGACCTCCTCGGTCGACACCCGCACCGAGCTCCTGCTCCAGCAGGCGATGCAGACCCTGCGCGCGGGCCGGACGAGCTTCGTCATCGCCCACCGGCTCTCCACGATCCGGGACGCGGACACGATCCTCGTCATGGCCCACGGCGACATCGTCGAGCAGGGCAGCCATGCGGAGCTGCTCGAGCGCGGCGGCGCCTATGCGGAGCTCCATGCCGCGCAGCTCGCCGCCGGCGGCTCGCTCGACGGGATCGAGGACTGAGCTACTGCTGCTCGATCCTGCGGCAGATCATGAGCTCGGTGCTCGGTCCCTCGCGCCGGGAGGCGAGCAGGCGCATCTCGAGCGGGTAGAGGAGGCGCCCGGCGAGCCCACCGAGGCCGGCCGCGGTGACCGTGCGCATGACGAGCGCCCACGCCCGGCGGCGCAGCCAGGGGGCGTCGACCTGGGCGTTCATGAGGACGAACATCGGGGTGTGGCGGATCGGCTCGAGGCCGGCGGCGGCGAGCTCCCGCTCGATCGTGTGCATCGACCGGTTGACCTGACGCGGGCCGCGCTGCTCGGGGCCGAAGAGGAAGTTCTCCGAGAACACGAACAGCCCGCCGGGACGCAGCAGGCGCGCGGCGTTGCGGAGGGCCTGGGCGTGACCGGCGTCGTCGGTGATGTGGAAGAGCATGTCCATCGCGGACACGATGTCGTAGGCGCCGGCGGGCACCGGGAGCTCGGGGGATGCGGCGTCGAAGGGATGGAAGTCCGAGTCCGGGAAGCGGCCGCGCAGATTGTTCACCGCGGCGGTGGTGATGTCGGAGCCGGTCACCCCTGCGACCCCGAGCTCGCGCCAGAGGTCGACGTAGAAGCCGGTGCCGGAGCCGATGTCGAACACCTCGGCGGTGGGGAGATCGATCGGAGCGGCGGCCATCTCGCGGAGGAACACCGCGCGCCTGACCCGGTACATCCAGGTGTTGAACGCCGCTCCGAGCGCGCGGTAGCCCACGCCCGTCTCCGTCCAGTCCTCGGCGAGGCGGTTCTCCCAGAAGTCCTTCGTCGACGTCTCCATGCCCCGATCCTACGGGTGAACTCAGATGAAGGGGTTGAGGAAGGGGTCGATCGCGATCGCGAGGAAGAGCACCGACAGATAGGTGATCGAGCCGTGGAACACCTTCATCGCGCGCAGCTGGGTGCCCTGGAAGCCCTGCTTCGCACGGCGGGTGAGCCCGTAGCAGAGGTACATGAACCAGGCGCCGGAGAGCAGCGCGGTGGCGATGTAGACCGGGCCCATCGGGGTGACGGGGATGAGGGCGAGGCTCGCGGCGACCATGAGCCAGCCGTAGGCGAGGATCTGCCGGCCGACGGAGGTCGGCGGCACCTTCGAGGGCAGCATCGGCACGCCGGCGGCGTCGTAGTCGGCCTTGTACTTGATGGCGAGCGGCCAGTAGTGCGGGGGCGTCCAGAAGAACACGACGAGGAACAGGATGAGCGGCTCCCACGACAGCGAGCCGGTGACCGCCGACCAGCCGATGAGCACCGGCATGCACCCGGCCGCGCCGCCCCACACGATGTTCTGGGCGGTGTGGCGCTTGAGCATGATCGTGTAGAACACGACGTAGAGGAGGATCGCCGAGGCGGTGAGACCGGCGGCCACCCAGTTGGTGAAACCGCCCATCCAGAAGATCGAGCCGATGCCGAGCGCGAAGGCGAACACGATCGCTTCGCGCAGGGACACCTCGCCGGTGACGAGCGGGCGGTTCTCGGTGCGGCGCATCTTCGCGTCGATGTCGCGGTCGAGGATGCAGTTGAACACCGAGGCCGAGGCGGCCGCGGCGGAGCCGCCGACGAGCGTGGCGAGGACGAGCCAGAGGTTGGGCAGGCCCTGCGCGGCGAGGAACATCACGGGTGCCGTGGTGACGAGGAGGAGCTCGATGACCCGCGGCTTGGTGAGCGCGACGAAGGCCATGAAGCGGGAGCGCCCGCCGGTCCGCGCCAGGAGTCGGGATTCGTCGATCGTCCGCCGGAGCGGACGCTCCACCTGTTCGGCGGCGCTGTGCTGGTCGCTGCTCACGTAAAGGGGTTCTCTTTCCTCTGGACACCGGATCCGACCATTCTACCCCTCGTAGACGTCCGCGCCAGTCCGCGCGCCGTGGTTCCGGACACCGGTACCGCACACTGCGGACCACCCGGTAGAGTCGGAGTCGACGAACCCCGAGCAGAAGGACAGATGCCCCCTCATGAGCCCTGTGACCTGGTCCGCGAAGGACTCCACGGCTGTCGACACCGCACGTCTGCTGGCCGCGGACGCCGTCCAGAAGGCCGGCAACGGTCACCCGGGGACCGCGATGAGCCTCGCGCCCGTCGCCTACTGCCTCTATCAGCACACGATGGTCCACGATCCGGCCGACCCGCAGTGGCTCGGCCGGGACCGCTTCGTCCTGTCGGCCGGCCACTCGAGCCTGACCCAGTACGTCCAGCTCTACCTGTCCGGCTACGGCCTCGAGCTCGATGATCTCAAGGCGCTGCGCCAGTGGGGCTCGCTGACCCCCGGCCACCCCGAGGTCGGCCACACCGCCGGCGTCGAGATCACGACCGGGCCGCTCGGCTCCGGGCTCGCCTCGGCCGTCGGCATGGCGATGGCCGCCCGGCGGGAGCGCGGGCTCTTCGACCCCGACGCCCCGGCCGGCGAATCGGTGTTCGACCACCGCATCTACGTCCTCGCCTCCGACGGCGACCTCCAGGAGGGCGTGTCCTCCGAGGCGTCCTCGCTCGCGGGCACGCAGGAGCTCGGGAACCTCATCGTGATCTGGGACGACAACCGGATCTCCATCGAGGACGACACCTCGATCGCTTTCACCGAGGACACCGCGGCCCGCTACGCCTCCTACGGCTGGCACGTCGAGCACGTCGACTTCACGCAGGGCGGCACCGAGTACCGCGAGGACATCGACGCCCTCGCCGCCGCCCTCGACGCCGCCCAGGCCGATCCCCGCCCCTCGTTCATCCGGCTCTCGACGATCATCGCCTGGCCCGCGCCGACGGCGCAGGGCACCGGCGCCTCGCACGGCGCCGCCCTCGGCGAGGAGGAGATCGCGGCGACGAAGACCCTGCTCGGATTCGACCCGGCCGAGCAGTTCGCCGTCGATCCCGCCGTCCTCGAGCACGCCCGCGCCGTCCGGGAGCGCGGGGCCCGCGCGCACACCGACTGGAACGCCTGCTTCACCGCCTGGCGCGAGGCCCAGCCGGAGCGCGCCGCGCTCCTCGACCGGCTCCTCGCCCGCGAGCTCCCCGCCGGCCTCGACGAGGCGCTGCCGGTGTTCGAGGCCTCGACGAAGGGGATCGCCACCCGCGCCGCGTCCGGTCAGGTGCTCAATGCGATCGCCCCGCTGCTGCCGGAGCTGTGGGGCGGCTCGGCCGACCTCGCCGGCTCGAACAACACGCTCATCAAGGGCGAGGCCTCGTTCCTCCCCACCGAGCGCAGCTCCGACATGTTCGCCGGCGACCCCTACGGCCGCAACCTCCACTTCGGGATCCGCGAGTTCGCCGCGGGCCTCGCGTGCAACGGCATCGCGCTCCACGGGCCCACCCGCCCGTACAACGGCACCTTCCTCGTGTTCAGCGACTACCAGCGCCCGGCGGTGCGGCTCGCCGCCCTGCAGGAGCTCCCGACGGTGTTCGTGTGGACCCACGACTCGATCGGCCTCGGCGAGGACGGCCCCACCCATCAGCCCGTCGAGCACCTGAGCGCGCTCCGCGCGATCCCCGGTCTCGACGTCGTGCGCCCGGCCGACGCGAACGAGACCGCGGTCGCCTGGCGACGGATCCTCGACCGCACCGACGGGCCCACCGGACTGATCCTCACCCGGCAGAACGTCCCGGTCCTCGACCGCGGCGAGTACGCGCCGGCCGCCGGGGCCGCCCGCGGCGGCTATGTGCTCCTCGACTCCCCCGGCACCCCGGAGGTCATCGTCATGGCCTCGGGCTCCGAGGTCGCGATCGCCCTCGAGGCCGCGCAGACGCTGCGCGAGCGCGGCACCGCGGTGCGCGTCGTGTCGATGCCGAGCCACGAGTGGTTCGACGCCCAGCCCGCCGAGTACCGCGAGTCGGTGCTCCCGGCCGCGGTCGCCGCCCGCGTGAGCATCGAGGCCGGCACCGCGCTGAGCTGGCACCGCTACCTCGGCACCCACGGACGCGCGGTGTCGCTCGAGCACTTCGGCGCCTCGGCCGACTACCAGCGGCTCTACACCGAGTTCGGCATCACCGCGGAGGCGGTCGTGACAGCGGCCGACGACGCGCTCGCCGCAGCGAAAGGATGACCATGACCACCCCCCTGGCCGAGCTCTCCCGCGCCGGCGTCTCGATCTGGCTCGATGACCTGTCCCGCTCCCGGATCACCTCCGGCAGCCTCGCCGCGCTCGTCGCCGACAAGCAGGTGGTGGGGGTGACGACGAACCCGACGATCTTCGCCGCCGCGCTCGCTGACAGCGAGGCCTATGCCGCGCAGCTCACGCCCCTCGCCCGGGACGGCGTCGACCTCGAGACCGCGGTGGAGATGCTCACCTGCGACGACGTCGCGAAGGCCGCCGACATCCTCGAGCCGGTGTACCGCGCCTCCGGGGGCGTCGACGGCCGGGTGTCGATCGAGGTGCCGCCGGACGCGGCCCGCGACACCGAGGCGACGATCGCGCACGCCACCCGGCTGTGGGAGGCGATCAACCGCCCCAACGTCATGATCAAGATCCCCGCCACGCTCGAGGGGCTGCCGGCGATCACCGCGGTCGTCGCCCGCGGGATCAGCGTCAACGTCACCCTGATCTTCGCGCTCGACCGCTACCGGAAGGTCGTCGAGGCCTACATCAGCGGCCTCGAGCGGGCGCGCGAGGCGGGCATCGACCTCGCCGGCATCCACTCCGTCGCCTCGATCTTCGTGTCGCGCGTCGACACCGAGGTCGACCGCCGGCTCACCGCGCTCGGCACCGACGAGGCCCTGCGCCTGCGCGGGCAGGCGGGCGTGGCGAACTGCCGGCTGGCCCACCAGATCGCCGGTCAGCTGTTCTCGAGCGAGCGCTTCGAAGTGCTCGAGGCCGCCGGCGCGCACCCGCAGCGTCCGCTGTGGGCGTCGACCGGGACGAAGAACCCCGACTATCCCGACACCCTCTACGTCAGCGAGCTCGTGGCGCCCGGCACCGTCAACACCATGCCCGAGGCGACGCTCGAGGCCTTCGCCGACCACGGCGAGGTGCGCGGGGACACGATCGGCTCCGGCTACGGGCAGGCGAACGCGCTGTTCGATCGGCTCGCCGCCCTCGGCATCGACTACGCCGAGGTGATGGAGCAGCTCGAGGCGGAAGGGCTGCAGAAGTTCGACGCGAGCTGGGCCGAGCTGCTCGACACGGTCCGCACCCAGCTGGAAGGAGCCCGCGCATGAGCCCCATCGACTTCGGTTACCCCTCCCCCGCCGAGTTCGACGACGAGGTCCGCGACCTCGTCACCGCCCACGTCGCCTCGCGGATCAGCGTCGGCGACGGCACCCTGTGGGGCGACGCTGCGGCCCCCGAGGCCTCCCGCCGACTCGGCTGGGTCGATCTGCCGACGAGCTCGACCGGTCTGCTCGCGGAGATCGCGGAGCTGCGCGCCGAGCTCCTTGCCGAGGGCGTCGACATCGTCACACTCGCGGGCATGGGCGGCTCCTCGCTCGCCCCCGAGGTCATCTGCGCCACCGCAGGAGTCCCTCTCGAGGTGGTCGACACCACCGATTCCGGCCAGATCGCCGAGGCGATCGGCACCGACCTCTCCCGCACCGTGCTCGTCGTGTCCTCGAAATCGGGCTCGACGGTGGAGACCGATTCGCACCGCCGCGCCTTCTCCTCCGCGTTCGAGGCCGCCGGCATCGACCCGGCCTCCCGGATCGTCGTCGTCACCGACCCCGGCTCACCGCTCCACGAGCTCGCTCTCGAGCTCGGATACCGCCGCGTGTTCCTCGCCGACCCGGAGGTCGGCGGCCGCTACAGCGCGCTCAGCGCCTTCGGACTCGTCCCGTCCGGCCTCGCCGGGGCGGACATCGGCGCGCTGCTCGCCGAGGCCCAGGAGATCGCACCGGCGCTCGCGCTCGACGAGCCGACGAATCCCGCGATCCAGCTCGGCGCCTTTCTCGGCGTCGCCCACGCCCGCGACACGGAGAAGCTCGTCGTCGCCGCCACCTCGAGCCCGATCGTCGGGTTCGGGGCGTGGCTCGAGCAGCTCGTCGCGGAATCGACGGGCAAGGACGGCGAGGGCATCCTGCCCGTCGTCGTCGAGGGGATCGACGCCCCGGGCTTCGTCGACGCGGGGGCGGACGCGATGCTCCTGTTCATCGGCCGCGCCGAGGGCGAGCACCAGCCGATGTCCGGCTTCGCGTGCGCCGTCGACGCGCCGCTCGGTGCCCAGTTCCTCCTGTGGGAGTACGCGACCGCGATCACCGGCTACAGCATCGGGATCAACCCCTTCGACCAGCCCGACGTCGAGGCGGCGAAGGCCGGGGCCCGCGAGATGCTCGACGGGGGCCTCGGCACCGGTGCCGAACGGCCCGCGTTCACGCACGGGGCGGTCGCGGTGTTCGGCCCGCCCGAGCTGCTCGACGGCGCCGACACCCTCGAGGACGCGCTGCGCGCGCTCGCCGACAGCGCCGAGGAGTACGGATACGTCGCGATCCAGGCCTACCTCGACCGGACGAGCGACACCCGCGCCGCACTCATCCGGCAGGCCGCGGCGCTCCGCACGGGCCTGCAGACGACCTTCGGCTTCGGCCCGCGCTACCTCCACTCGACCGGCCAGTACCACAAGGGCGGTCATCCGAACGGGGTCTTCCTCCAGATCACCGCGGACTCGCGAGCCGACCTCCTCATCCCCGGCCGCGACTTCACCTTCGGCCAGCTCCAGGCCGCGCAGGCCGCCGGGGACGCACGGGTGCTGCGGGAGCGCCGCCGTCCGGTGCTCCGCCTCCACCTCACCGACCGGGCCCAGGGCATCGAGCAGATCCTCGCCGCCTTCGGCTTCGAGGCCTGAGCCCGCCGCAGCAGCGGACGGGACGCGACAAGCGAACGCACGGAACCCCGGACCGCAGGGTCCGGGGTTCCGTCGTGTACGAGGTGGGGCGTCCTACTCGAAGCGGACGATGAGTCCGAGGAGCACGATCGAGGCCCCCCAGATGATCGCGACGAGCGTGGTGAAGCGGTTGAGGTTGCGCTCGGCGACCCCGGAGGAGCCGAGGTTCGAGCTCATCCCGCCGCCGAACATGTCCGACATGCCGCCGCCCTTGCCCTTGTGGAGCAGGATGAGCAGGATGAGGAAGAGGCTGGTGAGGATGAGGACGCCCGTGAGGGACCAGGTCAGAACAGTCACGACGGCAAGCCTAACAGAGAGCGGATGGGAGTGCGGACAGGGGCGGCGGCGCGTCCACCGGGCGGTGGAGCACCGCGCCTACCGGGCGGTCGCGGCCCGGCACAGCGCGGCGAAGCCGTCCGGGTCGAGGCTCGCGCCGCCGATGAGAGCGCCGTCGACCTCGGGGTGCTCGGTGATCTCCGCGACGTTGTCGGCCTTGACGCTGCCGCCGTAGAGGAGGCGGACCGACTGCGCGGTGTCCGCGCCGAGCAGCTCGCGCAGCTTCTCGCGCAGCGCGGTGCACATCTCTGCGGCGTCTGCGGCGGTCGCGGTCTTCCCGGTGCCGATCGCCCACACCGGCTCGTAGGCGACGACGAGCCCGCCGAGGTCTGCCGACGGCAGGTCGTCGAGGGCGGCGGCGAGCTGGTCGAGCGTGTGGGCGACGTGCTCGCCGGCCTCGCGGACCTCGAGCGGCTCCCCGACGCAGAGGATCGGGGTGAGCTCATGGCGCAGTGCGGCCTCGACCTTCGAGCGGACCTGCGCGTCGGTCTCGCCGTGGTGCTCACGGCGCTCGCTGTGCCCGATGATGACGTAGCTGCAGCCGAGGCGGGACAGGAAGCGGCCGGACACCTCTCCGGTGTAGGCGCCCTCGTCGTGGGCGGAGAGGTCCTGACCGCCGTAGGCCATGTCGAGCGAGTCGCCCTGGATGAGGGTCTGCACGGAGCGGATGTCGGTGAACGGCGGGAGCACGACGACGTCGACGGCCGTGAGGTCGACCTTCGCGTCGCGCAGCGCCCATGCGAGCTTCTGCACGGTGGAGATCGCCTCGAGGTGGTCGAGGTTCATCTTCCAGTTGCCGGCGAGCAGCAGGGTCCGGTCGGTGCTCATCTCAGCGCTCCTCGTCGGACAGCACGGACAGGCCGGGCAGCGTCTTGCCCTCGAGGTACTCGAGGCTCGCGCCGCCGCCGGTGGAGATGTGGCCGAACTGCTCGTCGGCGAAGCCGAGGTTGCGGATGGCGGAGGCGGAGTCGCCGCCGCCGACCACGGTGAGGCGGCCGTCGGCCACGCCGCCGTGGGCGTCGGTGAGGGCCTCGGCCACAGCGCGGGTGCCGGCCGCGAAGGCCGGGAACTCGAACACGCCCATCGGGCCGTTCCAGAACACGGTGCGCGCCGCGGCGATCCGCTCCGCGTAGGCGCCGGCGGATTCGGGGCCGATGTCGAGCCCCATGCCCTGCGCACCGGCCGGGGTGTCCTCGAGGGAGTCGACGGGGCGCACCCAGTGCTCCGCATCGGCAGCGAAGGACTCCGCCATGACGATGTCGGTGGGGAGCACGATCTCGACGCCGCGCTCGGCGGCGTCGGACAGGTAGGACTTCACGGTGTCGAGCTGGTCCTCCTCGAGGAGGCTCCTGCCCACCGCATACCCCTGTGCGGCGAGGAAGGTATAGACCATCCCGCCGCCGATGATCAGGGTGTCGGCGCGCTCGAGGAGGTGGGAGATGACGCCGAGCTTGTCGGACACCTTGGAGCCGCCGAGCACGACGACGTAGGGCCGCGCCGGATCGGTGAGGAGGCGGTCGCACACCTCGACCTCGGCGGCGACGAGCCCGCCGGCCGCGGCCGGGAGCAGGGTGGCGATGTCGTAGACACTCGCCTGCTTCCGGTGGACGACGCCGAAGCCGTCGGACACGTAGGCGTCGGCGAGAGCGGCGAGCTGCTCGGCGAACTCGCGCCGCTCCGCCTCGTCCTTCGAAGTCTCCCCCGGGTTGAACCGGAGGTTCTCGAGGAGGAGGATCTCGCCGTCGGCGAGGGCGGCGGCCTTGGCGCGCGCGTCCTCGCCGACGGTGTCGGACGCGAACTCGACCGCACGGCCGACGGCCTCGGCCAGCACCGGCACGACCGGGGCGAGCGAGTACTTGCCCTCGGGCTTCCCCTTGGGGCGGCCGAGGTGCGCCATGACGATGACCTTCGCACCGGCCTCCGCGAGTGCCTTCAGCGTCGGGGCGGAGGCGACGATGCGACCGGTGTCGGTGATCGTCGTCCCGTCCATCGGGACGTTGAGGTCGCTCCGGACGAGCACGCGCTTCCCGGCGTACTGCGAGGGAGTGTCGAGGGTCTTCATGGCTGCCTTTCGTCGTGCCGCTGCCGGCCGGTGCCGGGTCGGGTCAGAGGGACTTTCCTACGAGCTCGACCATGTCGAGCAGACGCTGCGAGTATCCCCACTCGTTGTCGTACCACGACACAACCTTGACCTGGGAGCCGAGCACCCGGGTGAGGCCGGCGTCGAAGATCGAGGAGTAGTCGCTCATGATGATGTCGGAGGACACGATCGGGTCCTCGGTGTAGTCGAGGATGCCCTCGAGCTCACCGGTCGTCGCGGCCTTGACCGCGGCGTTGACCTCGTCGACCGTGACGCTGCGCGAGGGGGTGAAGGTCAGGTCGACGAGCGAGCCGGTGGGCACGGGGACGCGCACCGCGAAGCCATCGAGCTTGCCCTTGAGGTTCGGTAGGACCTCCGCGACGGCCTTCGCCGCGCCGGTGGTCGTCGGCACGATGTTGATCGCGGCGGCGCGCGCCCGGCGCAGGTCCTTGTGCGGGCCGTCGACGAGGTTCTGGTCGCCGGTGTAGGCGTGCACCGTGGTCATCAGCCCGGACTCGATCCCGAAGGCCTCGTCGAGGACCTTGGCGAGCGGGGCGAGGCAGTTCGTCGTGCACGAGGCGTTGGAGATGATGTGCTGCGTCTCCGGATCGTACGTGTCGTCGTTGACGCCCATGACGAACGAGCCGTCGATGTCCTTGCCGGGCGCGGACAGGATGACCTTCTTGGCACCGGCGGTGAGGTGCGCGCCGGCGGCCTCCCCGGTCTTGAACTTGCCCGTCGCCTCGACGACGACGTCGACGCCGAGACCGGCCCAGTCGATGTCCTTCGGGTCCTTGATCGCGGTGGCCCGGATCCGCTCACCCTTGACGGTGAGCGATTCGTCGTCGTGGCTGATCTCCCCGGGGAAGGTCCGCCACACGGAGTCGTACTTGAGCAGGTGTGCGAGGTGCTCGTTGTCGGTGAGGTCGTTGATCGCAACGATCTCGACGTTCGTACTCTCTGCTTCGTCGACCTGACGGAAGAACGAGCGGCCGATGCGGCCGAATCCGTTGATACCCACGCGAATGGTCATGCCTGTGCCTCCTTGAAGGGGTTCGGGGCGGTTCTGCTTCATCCTAGTCAGACCCGCGGACACAACCCCAGCCGAGCGTCGAATCCGAGTGAAGATCACATGAATCCCGCACCCCGCACCGATCCGGGCACGGGGCGGCTCACGAGTCCTCGAGCATCTCCTGGGTCAGGCTCGCCTCGGTGCCGGGGATGCCGAGGTCCTCGGCCTTCTTGTCCGCGGTCGCGAGCAGCCGCCGGATGCGGCCGGCGATCGCGTCCTTGGTCATCGGCGGTTCGGCGAGCTGGCCGAGCTCCTCGAGGGAGGCCTGCTTGTGCTGGAGCCGAAGCATCCCGGCGTAGCGGAGGTGCTCGGGCACGTCGTCGGCGAGGATCTCGAGCGCGCGCTCGACACGCGCCCCGGCCGCCACCGCCGCGCGAGCGGAGCGGCGCAGGTTCGCATCGTCGAAGTTCGCGAGCCGGTTGGCGGTGGCGCGCACCTCGCGGCGCATCCGCCGCTCCTCCCACACCAGCCGAGTGCTCTCCGCACCCATGTTCGTGAGCATGTCGCCGATCGCCTCGCCGTCGCGGATCACCACCCGGTCGACCCCGCGGACCTCACGGGCCTTCGCCCCGATCCCGAGGCGCCGGGCGGCGCCGACGAGCGCGAGCGCGGCCTCCGGCCCGGGGCAGGTGATCTCGATGGCCGCCGAGCGGCCGGGCTCGGTGAGCGAGCCGTGGGCGACGAAGGCACCGCGCCAGGCGGCGCGGGAGTCGGTGAGCGAGCCGTTGACGATCGCGGAGGGCAGCCCGCGCACGGGCCTCCCCCGGCCGTCGATGAGACCGGTCTGACGGGCGAGCGCCGGACCGTCCTGGCTCACCCGCACGAGGTACCGGTTGCCCTTGCGGATGCCGGAGGCGCCGACGACGACGACCTCGGCGACGTGGCCGAACAGCTCCTTGATCTCGGTGCGCAGGCGCCGGGCGACGGCACCGGTGTCGAGCTCGGCCTCGACGACGATCGAGCCGGCGACGATGTGGAGCGCCCCGGCGAACCGCAGCACGGTCGACACCTCGGCCTTGCGCGCCGAGGTGCGGGTGATCCTGAGGCGAGCGAGCTCGTCCTTGACCTGTGCGGTCAATGCCATGGGAGTTCCTTCCTCACCACTGCTCGTCCACAGTGATTCCGGCGTCGATGAGCAAATCACGGTAGCATGCCGCGAGCTTGAGGCTGTCGTGGGCGCGGGGCCGGCGGGACTCGAGCGGCCGCGACCACAGCCGGGCCCCGAAGCGCCGCTCCGCCGCGCGGGCGAGCGCGGGTTCGTCGGCGGCCGCCGCGCTGTCGACGAGCACGGCGTCGAAGCGCAGCTCCGGGGCGTGCGCGTGGAGCGATTCGAGGTGGTCGACGAGGGTGAGGTCCGCGGTCTCGGCCTGTGCCCCGGGCAGGTTGAGGGTGAGGCACTTGTAGGCCGTCGAGGCGACGATCGCCTCGGCGAGCTCGGGCACGAGCAGGTGCGGCATGACGGAGGTGTACCAGGACCCGGGTCCGAGGTTGAGCACCTGCGCGGCGCGCACGGCCTCGATCGTCTCCCGGCGGGCGGGCGGCGCCTGCGGGTCGAGGCGCACGTGGTCGACCCGGCCCGGGGTCGCGGCGAGCTGCGACTGCCCGCGGATCACGCTCGTCGGCCCACCGGGGCGGAGCGCGACGTCGGCCTCGATGACGAGCGGGACGGAGGACATCGGCAGCACCCGTCCGTGGGTGCGCAGCAGCCGCGCCATCCAGTCGAGTCCCTCGACGTGGTCCCCGAGGAGCTGCCACAGGGCGGAGATGAGGAGGTTGCCCACGGAGTGCTCGTCGAGCGGACCGCGGGACTGGAAGCGGTGCTGGATGACGTCGCGCCAGGTGCGGCCCCACTCGCCGTCGTCGCAGAGTGCGGCGAGCGCCATCCGCAGGTCGCCCGGGGGCAGCCCACCGAGCTCCTCGCGGAGCCGGCCCGAGGAGCCGCCGTCGTCGGCCACGGTGACGACCGCGGTGAGGTTCTCGGTCAGCAGCCGGAAGGCCCGCAGCGCGGCGTAGAGCCCGTGCCCGCCGCCGAAGGACACGATCATGGGCCCGCCGGAGGGCTGCTTGGCGGGTCGGCTGAGGTAGAGGGGCAGCTCCTCGGTGCGGATCAGCCCGGGATGCGGGTCCATGCTCATTCCCGTCCGAGGTCGCGGTGCCGGACGCTCACCGAGGCCTCGGTCCGGTCGGCGAGGCGCCGGGCGAGCTGCTCGCTGATCGCCACCGAGCGGTGCTTGCCGCCGGTGCAGCCGATCGCGATGGTGGCGAAGGAGCGATTCTCGCTGAGGTACCCCTCGACGATGATGTCGAGGAGCGCGAGGTAGCGGTCGACGAAGCTCAGGGCGCCCGGCTGGGACAGCACGTAGTCCGACACCGGGGCATCCTGGCCGTTGAGGCCGCGCAGATGCGGGATCCAGTAGGGGTTGGGGAGGAAGCGGACGTCGACGACGTGGTCGGCGTCCTTGGGGATGCCGTACTTGAATCCGAAGCTCATCACCGTGAGCTTGAGCGCAGCGGCGCCGTCCTGGCCGAAGGCGGCGCGCACCTCGGCGCGGAGCTGGTGGACGTTGAGGTCCGAGGTGTCGATGGTGATGTCGGCCCGGTTGCGCAGCGGGGCGAGCTCGCGGCGCTCGGCCTCGATCCCGTCGATGAGGGTGCCGTCGCCCTGGAGCGGATGCGGACGGCGGACCGATTCGAAGCGGCGCACGAGCACCTCGTCGCTCGCGTCGAGGAAGAGCACGCGGATCCCGATCCCCTGGTCCACGTAGTCGACGAGCACCTGCTCGAGCTCGGAGAACATCGAGCGGGCGCGGACGTCGGCGACGACGGCGACCTTGGGCAGCGCGCCGTCGGCCCGGGCGACGAGCTCGACGAGCGGGGCGATCATCTGCGGCGGGAGGTTGTCGACGACGTACCAGTCCATGTCCTCGAGCGCGTTCGCCGCCGTCGAGCGTCCGGCCCCGGACATCCCGGTGAGCACGAGCACCTCGAGTGCGGTCGCGGGCGAGGTGGTCTCGACGATCTCCGGCGGCTCAGTCATCCGGGCTTCCTTCCGCTGCGGTGGCTTCCGCTCCTACGGTATCCGATCCCGGGTCCTCCCCGGTGTCCCCGCCTGCGGCCCCCGGCGGGCCGAGGGCGGCGTGGATGCGCTCGGCGAGCGCCGGACCGATCCCGGGTGCTCCGGCGAGCTCCTCGGGACTCGCGGCCCGGATCCGCCGGACCGACCCGAACCGGGCGAGCAGCGCCTTGCGCTTGGCCGGGCCGAGCCCGGGGATGCCGTCGAGGGCGGATGCCCGCATGCTCCTCCCCCGGCGCTTGCGGTGGTAGGAGATCGCGAAGCGGTGGGCCTCGTCGCGGATCCGCTGGAGCATGAACAGGCCCTCGGAGTTGCGGGGCAGCACGACGGGGAACTCGTCGCCGGGCACCCACACCTCCTCGAGCCGCTTCGCCAGGCCGACGACGGCGATGTCGGTGATGCCGAGGTCCTCGAGGGCGGCGACCGCGGCGTGCACCTGGGGCAGCGCGCCGTCGACGACGAGCAGCGAGGGGCGGTAGCCGAAGCGCTCGTCGGGCTCGGCGGACACGAGGCTCTCGAGGTAGCGGGAGAAGCGGCGGGACACGACGTCGTACATCGCGGCGGTGTCGTCGCGGGCGGCGTCCCCGGTGACGGCGAAGTGACGGTAGTCGCGCTTCTTCGGCAGCCCGTCCTCGAATACGACGAGCGAGCCGACGACGTCCTGGCCGCCGGTGTGGGAGTTGTCGATGCATTCGATGCGCAGCGGCGGCTCCGCGAGGTCGAGCGCCTGCTGGATCTCGGTGAGCGAAGCGCTGCGGGTGGTGAGGTCGGAGGCGCGGCGGGTCTTGTGGAGCTGGAGAGCCTGCTCGGCGTTCTTCGCCACGGTCTCCATCACGGCGCGCTTCTCGCCGCGCTGCGGCACCCGGATGCTCACCTGCGACCCGCGCATCTCCGTCAGCCACGCGGTGACGGTGTCGAGATCGGCGGGCAGGGTGTCGACGACGATCTCGCGCGGGATCGCCTCGGGCTCGACATCGGTGTACGCCTGCCGGAGGGAGTCGGCGATGAGCTCGGCGGGGCCGAGCTCCTGGAGGCGCTCGATGATCCAGCCGCGCTGCCCGCGGATCCGGCCGCCGCGCACGTGGAACACCTGCACGGAGGCCTCGAGCTCCTCGGCGACGAGGGCGAAGACGTCGACGTCGGCGTTCATCGACAGCACCACGGCGCTCTTGTCGAGGACCTTCTCGAGCGCGGCGATCTCGTCGCGCAGGCGGGCGGCGCGCTCGTAGTCGAGCTCGGAGGCGGCGGCGGCCATCTCCTCCTTGCGCGCGGAGATGAAGCGCCCGGTGTTCCCGCCCATGAACTCCGCGATGCTCCGGGCGAGGCCGCGGTGCTCCTCCGGCGTCACCCGGCCCACGCAGGGGGCCGAGCACTTGTCGATGTAGCCGAGCAGGCAGGGCCGCCCGGTGCGCTGGGCGCGCCGGAACACCCCGGGCGTGCACGTGCGCACGGGGAAGGCCCGGAGGAGCAGGTCGAGGGTCTCGCGGATCGCCCACACCTGCGCGAAGGGCCCGAAGTACTTGACGCCGGGCTTGCGCTTCCCGCGGGTGATGAAGGCGCGCGGGAACTCGTCGCGCAGGGTGAGCGCGAGGTACGGGTAGGACTTGTCGTCGCGGAACATGACGTTGAACCGCGGTTCGAACTCGTTGATCCACGTCCATTCGAGCTGGAGCGCCTCGACCTCGGTGTCGACGACGGTCCAGTCGACGGAGGCCGCGGTGTGGACCATCGCGAAGGTCCGCGGGTGGAGCCCGGAGGGATTGGCGAAGTACGAGTTCAGGCGGGCACGGAGGTTCTTCGCCTTCCCGACGTAGACGACCCGGCGGTCCGGGTCGCGGAACCGGTAGACGCCCGGCGAGGTCGGGATCTCGCCGGGCCGCGGCCGGTACTCAGTCGGATCCACTGCCGCCCGCCCGTCGACCGAGGAGCCCGGCCAGGTACTCGCCGGTGTAGGAGCCGGCGATCTGCGCGACCTCCTCCGGGGTGCCCTCGGCGATCACCGTGCCGCCGCCGCGACCGCCCTCGGGCCCCATGTCGATGACGTGGTCGGCCGAGGCGATGACGTCGAGGTTGTGCTCGATGACGATGACGCTGTTGCCCTTGTCGACGAGCCCCTGGAGCACCCCGAGGAGCTTGCGGATGTCCTCGAAGTGGAGACCGGTGGTCGGCTCGTCGAGGACGTAGACCGTGCGCCCCCGGGTGCGCTTCTGGAGCTCCGCGGCGAGCTTGACGCGCTGCGCCTCGCCGCCGGACAGCGTGGTCGCTGGCTGGCCGAGCCGCACGTAGCCGAGCCCGACCTCGACGAGGGTGGTGAGGTGCCGGGCGATCGCGGGCACCGCGGCGAAGAACTCCGCGGCCTCCTCGATCGGCATGTCGAGCACCTCGGCGATGTTCTTCCCCTTGAACCGGGCCTCGAGGGTCTCCCGGTTGTACCGCGCGCCCTCGCACACCTCGCAGGGGACGTAGACGTCGGGGAGGAAGTTCATCTCGATCTTGATCGTGCCGTCGCCGTGGCAGGCCTCGCAGCGCCCGCCCTTGACGTTGAAGGAGAACCGGCCCGGCTGGTAGCCGCGGACCTTCGCGACCTCGGTCTCCGAGAACAGGCGGCGGACGTGGTCGAACACGCCGGTGTAGGTGGCCGGGTTCGAGCGCGGGGTGCGCCCGATCGGCCCCTGGTCGACGTGGATGACCTTGTCGAGGTGCTCGAGCCCGCGCACCCGCTTGTGGCGCCCGGGCACCCGCTTGGCGTTGTTGAGCTTGTTCGCCAGCTCGGTGTAGAGGATGTCGTTGACGAGGGTCGACTTGCCGGAGCCGGAGACCCCGGTGACGGCGGTGAGGACCCCGAGCGGGAAGCTCACGGTGACGTCGCGGAGGTTGTTCTCCCGGGCGCGTTCGACGGTGACGACGCGCTTCGCGTCGACCGGGCGGCGGCTGCCGGGCAGCTCGATGCGGCGGCGCCCGGCGAGGTAGTCGCCGGTGATCGAGCGGGCGGCGTCGGTGAGCCCGGCGACCGGGCCCGAGTACACGACCTCGCCGCCGTGCTCGCCGGCACCGGGGCCGATGTCGACGATCCAGTCGGAGGACTCGATGGTCTCCTCGTCGTGCTCGACGACGATGAGCGTGTTGCCGAGATCGCGGAGCTTGACGAGGGTCTCGATGAGGCGGCGGTTGTCGCGCTGATGGAGGCCGATCGACGGCTCGTCGAGGACGTAGAGGACGCCGACGAGCCCGGAGCCGATCTGGGTGGCGAGCCGGATCCGCTGCGCCTCGCCGCCGGACAGGGTTCCGGCGGTGCGATCGAGGCTGAGGTACTCGAGCCCGACGTCGAGGAGGAATCCGATGCGGGCACGGATCTCCTTCATCACCTGCGCGGCGACCGCCGCGTCGCGGCCGCTGAGCTCGAGCCCGCCGAGGAACTCCCCGGCCTGGTCGAGCGCCATCGCGGAGACCTCGGCGATCGAGCGGCCGGCGACGCGCACGCTCAGCGCCTCCGGCTTGAGCCGGGTGCCCTGGCAGGCGGAGCACGGGACCTCGCGCATGTAGGACTCGTAGCGGTCCCGCGCGTGGTCCGATTCGGTCTCCCCGTGCTTGCGGAGGATGTACTGGTAGACGCCCTCGAAGCCGGTCGAGTACGTGCGCTCGCGACCGAACCGGTTGCGGTACTTGACGTGGACCTTGTGGTCCTTGCCCTCGAGGATCGCGGTGCGCTGCTTCTTCGTCAGCTCCGCCCACGGGGTGTCCATGTCGAAGCCGAGGTCCGCCCCGAGCCCGGCGAGGAGCCGGTTGAAGTACTTCGCGGTGCTCTTGCCCACCGACCAGGGCGCGATCGCGCCCTCGGCGAGGCTGAGGTCCTCGTCGGGGACGACGAGCACCTCGTCGACCTGGAGCTTGACCCCGATCCCGTCGCAGGTGGGGCATGCGCCGAACGGCGAGTTGAAGGAGAAGGTCCGCGGTTCGATCTCGTCGATCGTCAGCGGGTGCTCGTTCGGGCAGGACATGTGCTCGGAATAGGTGCGCACGGTGCCGTCGTCGACGAGCTCGATGTCGATCCGGCCGTCGGCGAGCGCGAGCGCGGTCTCAACGGAGTCGGTGAGCCGCTGGCGCATCCCCTCCTTGATGACGAGGCGGTCGACGACGGCGGCGATGTGGTGCTTGATCTGCTTGGCGAGCACCGGCGGCTCGCTGAGCTGGACCTGCTCGCCGTCGACGACGGCGCGCGCGAAGCCCTTCGCCTGGAGCTCGGCGAACAGGTCGACGAACTCCCCCTTGCGGCCGCGGACCAGCGGGGCGCGGACGATGAATCGGGTGCGCTCGGGCAGCTCGAGGAGCTGGTCGACGATCTGCTGCGGGGTCTGGCGGGTGATCCGCTCCCCGCAGGTCGGGCAGTGGGGGACGCCGATCCTGGCCCACAGGAGGCGGAGGAAGTCGTAGACCTCGGTGATCGTGCCGACGGTCGAGCGCGGGTTGCGCGAGGTCGACTTCTGATCGATCGACACCGCCGGGGACAGGCCCTCGATGAGGTCGACGTCGGGCTTGTCCATCTGCCCGAGGAACATCCGGGCGTAGGAGGACAGGGACTCGACGTAGCGGCGCTGGCCCTCGGCGAAGATCGTGTCGAAGGCGAGCGAGGACTTGCCCGAGCCGGACAACCCGGTGAAGACGACGAGCGAGTCCCGCGGGATCGCGATGTCGACGTTCTTGAGGTTGTGGGCGCGCGCGCCCTCGACCCGGAGCGTGTCGAGGTGCGACACGCCTCGAGCGCTCCGGGCGCGCCCACTGGTCTGCTCTGCCATCACATCGGTCACTCTATTCCCCTCCTCGGACACGGGTCCTGCGCCGCCCGCGTCCCCCTCGTCATCGTGTGTACCGTCGTCATGCCGGTCGCGACCGCTCAGGTGCCGGCCGGGGCCATCGGCCCCACGTCGAGCACCTCGACGACGACCTCGTCCGCCTCGTCGCTCGCCGCGACGTCGACGCGGGCGGTGATCGCCCAGTCCCTGTCCCCGCGGGGATCGGCGAACACCTGTCGCACCTCCCAGTGGTCCGGACCCGGGGTGATGTCGACGAGCGCGGCGCTGCGGGCGTCGCCGTCGATGCCGAGCTCACCGTACTCGGCGTAGTAGTCCTCGATCGCGTCCTCCCAGGCCTGCTGGTTCCAGCCGCTCGCGCCGTCGAGTTCGCCGAGCCGGGCGTAGTCGGCCCGCTCGGCGAGCAGCACGCGGTGGAACATCGTGTTGCGGATGAGCCGGGTGAAGCGGTGGGCGTCGGCCGACAGCCGGGTGTCGAGCGGCGGCAGCAGGCTCTCCTGGCCCGGGTCCTCCGGGTTCCGCAGGGCCTCCCACTCCTCGAGCAGGCTCGAGTCGACGCGTCCGATGAGGTCCCCGAGCCACGCCGTGATCTGCTCGAGCTCCGGCGTCTGCGCCTCGGTCGGGACGTTCTGCACGAGCGCCCGGAAGACGTCCGTGAGGTAGCGCAGCAGGCCGCCCTCGACGCGGGCGAGCCCGTAGTAGGCGACGAACTGGCTGAAATTCATCGCCTGCGTGAGCATGTCGCCGACGACCGACTTCGGCTCGATCCCGATCTCCCGGACCCACGGCGCGGTCTCGGCGTAGGCGTCGAAGGCCGCGGTGAGCACCTCGGCGTTCGGCTGCGGGTAGGTCAGCTCGTCGAGGACGGCCATCCGCTCCTCGTACTCGACGCCCTCGGCCTTGAGCGCACCGAGCTCGTCGCGCTTGATCCGGTCGAGCTGGCCGCGCAGGATCGCGTACTGGATCGTGGTCGTCGCCTCGATGATGCTCAGCACGTCCATCGCGTAGTCCGGGGACTCGCGGTCGAAGAGCTCGAGCGCGGCATGGGCGAAGGGCGACAGCGGCTGGTTGAGCGCGAAGTGCGGCCCGAGGTCGGTCTGCGGTCGGAAGCTCACCCGCCCGTCGTCGTCGACGGTGCGGGAGATGACGCCGGCGGTGAGGAGCGCGCGCCCGATGTGGAGGGCGCGCAGGCGCATGTCGAGCTGCGCCTCCGGGGTGTCATGGGTCGAGGCGATGAAATCGGCGATCGTGCGCACGCCCGCACCCGGCCGGGACAGCAGGTTGATGATCGTCGCATGCGTGATCCGCATCCGCGAGGTGAGCTCCTCCGGCCGGCCGGTCGTCAGGTGCTCGAAGGTCTTCTCCGACCACGACACGAAGCCCGCCGGGGGCTGCTTCTTCGTCACCTTCCGGCGCTTCTTCGGGTCGTCCCCGGCCTTCGCGAGGGCCTTCGTGTTCTCGATGACGTGCTCGGGGGCCTGCACGACGACGTAGCCCACGGTGTCGTACCCGGCGCGGCCGGCGCGCCCGGCGATCTGCTGGAACTCGCGGACGTGGAGGCGGCGCATGCGCCGCCCGTCGAACTTCGTCAGACCGGTGAAGAGCACGGTCCGGATCGGCACGTTGATGCCCACCCCGAGGGTGTCGGTGCCGGAGATGACCTTGAGGAGCCCGGCGGAGGCGAGCTGCTCGACGAGCCTGCGGTACTTCGGGAGCATGCCGGCGTGGTGCACGCCGACGCCGTGCGCCAGCAGGCGCTTGAGGACGGTGCCGAATCCGGCGCCGAACCGGAAGCCGCTGATCTCGGCGGTGATCGCCGCCCGCTCCTCCCGCGTGGTGAGGTTCGCGCTGACGATCGAGCCGGCGAGCTCGACGGCCTGCGCCTGCGCGAAGGACACGACGTAGACGGGGGCGCGACCGCGCCGCACGAGGGCGTGGAGCGCCTCGTGGAGGGGTTCGACGGAGTACTCGAACTCGAGCGGAACCGGGCGATCGACCGAGGTCACGAGGGTGGTGGGCCGGCCGGTGCGCTCCTCGAGGTCGCCGGCGATCCGGGACACGTCGCCGAGGGTGGCCGACATGAGGACGAACTGCGCCTGCGGCATGAGGAGCAGCGGGACCTGCCAGGCCCAGCCGCGCTGCGGGTCGGCGAAGTAGTGGAACTCGTCCATGACGACCATCCCGACGTCGAGCAGCGCACCCTCGCGCAGCGCCTGGTTCGCGAGGATCTCCGCGGTCGCGCAGATGATCGGCGCATCGGGGTTGACGGCGGAGTCGCCGGTCACCATGCCGACGTTCTCCGGTCCGAGCGCCTCGGTCAGGGCGAAGAACTTCTCGCTCACCAGCGCCTTGATGGGAGCCGTGTAGTAGCTGCGCCGCCCGGTGCTCAGCCCGGAGAACAGCGCGGCGAGCGCGACCATGCTCTTGCCGGAGCCCGTCGGGGTGGCGACGATCGTGTTGTCGCCGGTGACCGCGGCGAGCACCGCCTCCTCCTGGGCCGGGTAGAGGGTGATGCCGAGCGCGCTGCAGTGGTCGAGGAAGGCTTCGTGGACGGTGTCCGGGTCCGCGAACTCCGCGGGGATCTCCGGCAGGCGTGGCACGTGGGTTCCTTCCGTGGGCGGCGTCTAGACTGGCGGTGCGGGCACCGGGTGGTACAACCGGCGCCCACCTGCCGATTATTCCCCACTCCCGGACTGGAGAAGCACATGGCGATCTTCGCTGTCACCTACGAGTACGGCCCCGACACCGAGCGCCGGATGGCGGCCCGACCGGCGCACCGCGCCTGGCAGGCGCACCTGCTCGAATCGGGGGTGCTGCTCGCCTCCGGTCCGCTCGAGGACGACGACACCCCGGGAGGGCTGCTCATCCTGTCCGCCGCCGAGCGGGCGAACATCGTCGACATCCTCACGCAGGACCCGTACGCGGCCGAGGACGTCATCGCGGCGACGACCATCCGCACCTGGAACCCCGTGTTCGGGCCCTTCGCCCCGCAGGGCTGATCAGACGCTCGGCCCGTCCTGCTCGACGATCCGGCGCGACACCGCGGCGTCGTCGCCCCGCTGTGCGGCGGCGGCGAGGCGCGCCTCGTGCGCGGTCCGGATGATCCGCGAATACTTGTCCTTGTGGTCGAGGAGCTTGTCGCGCCATTTCTGGTCGACACCCTCGGCCTCCTGCGTCCAGCGGTCCATGAGCTGCTCCGCCTGCGACCGCTCCTCGGCGCTCGCGCTCTCGGGCAGCACGGTGTAGCGGTGCGAGTAGCGCTCGGCGTTCTGCAGGGCGCGCAGCGCGCGGCCCTTGGGGCTCAGCAGCGAGGCGACGACGGTGATCCCGAGGATCGCAACGATGACGAGCAGCGAGGTCGTCGTGGGGACCTCGGCGACCGGCACGTTCTCGCCGTCGTTGATGAACGGCAGGTTGTTCTCGTGGAGCGCGTGGAGGATGAGCTTGATGCCGATGAAGCCGAGCACTGCGGCGAGGCCGTAGGCGAGGTAGACGAGGCGGTCGAGCAGCCCGTCGATGAGGAAGTAGAGCTGGCGCAGGCCCATGAGCGAGAACGCCGTCGCCGCGAACACGATGTAGGGCTCCTGGGTGAGGCCGTAGATCGCGGGGATCGAGTCGAAGGCGAAGAGGATGTCCGTCGCGCCGATCGCCACCATGACGAGGAACATCGGGGTGAGCACCTTCTTGCCGTTCTCCACGGTGAACAGCTTGTCCCCGTCGTAGGTGTCGGAGGCGGGAAGGAACTTCTTCGCCATCCGCACCATGATGTTGTCGGCCTCGTCGTCCTCCTTGTCGCCGGTGAGCTCGCCCTTGAGCTGCTGGCCGGCGATGAGGATGAGGAAGAGCCCGAACAGGTAGAAGACGTCGGACCACATCTCGATCGCGACCGCGCCGATGAGGATGAACACGGTGCGGGTGATGAGCGCGAAGGTGATGCCGAAGAGGAGCACCTTCTGCTGGTAGTCGCGCGGCACCTGGAAGCTCGCCATGATGACGAGGAACACGAAGAGGTTGTCGACGCTCAGCGCCTTCTCCGTGAGGTAGCCGGCGTAGTACTCCACCGCGTGCGCGGTGTCGCCGAGGGCGAAGAACACGAGTCCGAAGACGAGCGCGAGGCCGACGTAGATCGCCGACCACACCGCGGCCTCGCGGATCGTCGGGGTGTGCGCCTTGCGCACGTGGAAGATGTAGTCGAATGCGAGGAGCGCGGCGATGACGATGATCGTCACCGTCCAGGTCACCCAGGTGATCTCCATGCCGGAGCCGTGCCTTTCCGTAGCGGGGAGGCGCCCGGCGCGCGGCCGCAGGGAGGGGTGCGGTGCGCAGGACGCCATGAGGTCGGCCGCCACGAGTCTCTCCGCCTGCGGTGCAGCGCGCACCCGCCAGGCCTCTGCATCCGGCCCCCGTGCGGACGGGAGCGTGCTGACGGACGCAGCGTTGAGGATACTCCCTCATCAACAGCAGGAGTCAGTGTAGCGCAGTCGGCCGGGCCCGTCGTTCAGCCCCCGGCGCGCCGGCGGCTCAGCCGTGTCCCTCCCGCTGCATCTGGCGCAGCTCCTTCTTGAGATCGGCGAGCTCGTCGCGGAGCCGCGCGGCGAGCTCGAACTGGAGCTCCGCGGCCGCGGTGTGCATCTGGTCGGTGAGCCCGGCGATGAGCTCGGCGAGGTCCGCCGCGGGCGGGCGCAGCGAGCCCCCGTCGGCCGCGCGGCCGCGCTGCTCGTCCGTCAGGGTCGCGTTGTAGCCGCGCCGGCCCTTGCCGTAGTCGAACTCGGTGAGGAGCTCACGGGTGTCCTCGTCCTCGCGCTGGAGCCGCTCGGTGATGTCGGCGATCTTCTTGAGCAGCGGCTTCGGGTCGATCCCGTGCTCGGTGTTGTAGGCGATCTGGATCTCGCGCCGGCGGTCGGTCTCGTCGATCGCGAATCGCATCGACGGGGTGATCGTGTCGGCGTACATGTGGACCTCGCCGCGCACGTTGCGCGCCGCGCGCCCGATCGTCTGGATGAGCGACTTGCCCGAGCGGAGGAAGCCCTCCTTGTCCGCGTCGAGGATCGCGACGAGCGACACCTCGGGCAGGTCGAGGCCCTCGCGCAGGAGGTTGATGCCGACGAGCACGTCGAACTCGCCGGCCCGGAGCTCGGTGAGGAGCTCGACCCGGCGCAGGGTGTCGACGTCGGAGTGGAGGTACTGGACCTTGACCTCGTGCTCGAGGAGGTAATCGGTGAGGTCCTCGGCCATCTTCTTCGTCAGGGTGGTGACGAGCACCCGCTCGTCGCGCTCGACGCGGTCGCGGATCTCCGCGAGGAGGTCGTCGATCTGGCCGCGCGTGGGCTTGACGACGACCTTCGGGTCGACGAGGCCGGTGGGCCGGATGATCTGCTCGACCACCCCGTCGCCGCGCTCGAGCTCGAAGTCCCCCGGCGTCGCGGACAGGTACACCGCCTGGCCCACCCGGTCGAGGAACTCGTCGAACTTCAGCGGCCGGTTGTCGAGCGCGCTCGGGAGCCGGAAGCCGTGCTCGACGAGCGTGCGCTTGCGCGACATGTCGCCCTCGTACATGCCGCCGATCTGCGGCACGGTGACGTGGCTCTCGTCGATGACGAGGAGGAAGTCCTCCGGGAAGTAGTCGAGGAGGCAGTTGGGGGCGGTGCCCGGAGCGCGCCCGTCGATGTGGCGGGAGTAGTTCTCGATCCCGGAGGTGAAGCCCATCGACTGCATCATCTCGAGATCGTAGGAGGTGCGCATCTTGAGGCGCTGCGCCTCGAGGAGCTTGTTCTGCGCCTCGAGCTCGGCGAGCCGCTCCTGGAGCTCGTGCTCGATGTCGGAGATCGCCCGGCCCATCCGGTTCTCCCCGGCGACGTAGTGGCTCGCCGGGAAGATGTGGACGATCTCCTCCTCGCGCACGATCTCCCCGGTGAGCGGGTGGAGGGTGTAGAGCGCCTCGATCTCGTCGCCGAAGAACTCGATCCGCAGCGCGAGCTCCTCGTACTGCGGGATGATCTCCACCGTGTCCCCGCGCACGCGGAAGGTGCCGCGGGTGAAGGCGAGGTCGTTGCGCGCGTACTGCATCGACACGAAGCGCTTGAGCAGGGCATCGCGGTCCCATTCCTGTCCCACCCGCAGCGAGACCATCCGATCGACGTACTCCTCCGGGGTGCCGAGGCCGTAGATGCAGGACACCGTGGACACCACGACGACGTCGCGGCGGGTGAGCAGCGAGTTCGTCGCCGAGTGGCGGAGCCGCTCGACCTCGTCGTTGACCGAGGAGTCCTTCTCGATGAAGGTGTCCGTCTGCGGGACGTAGGCCTCCGGCTGGTAGTAGTCGTAGTACGACACGAAGTACTCGACCGCGTTGTGCGGCAGGAGCTGGCGGAACTCGTTGGCGAGCTGCGCGGCGAGCGTCTTGTTCGGCGCCATGATCAGGGTGGGCCGCTGGACCTGCTCGATGAGCCAGGCGGTGGTCGCCGACTTGCCGGTGCCGGTGGCGCCGAGGAGCACGACGTCCTTCTCGCCGGCGTCGAGGCGGCGGGCGATCTCCGCGATCGCGGCGGGCTGGTCGCCGGCCGGCGAGTACTCGCTGACGACCTCGAAGGGCGCCACCGAGCGCTCGACCTCGGGCCGGTGGCCGATCCGCGGGACCGGACGCTCGGGCGCGGTCCGCGGGCGGGTGTCGGGGGGCGTGGGGGCGTCGGCGGAGCTCATAGGAGCACCCTACCGCCGGGCTCGGACACTCCCCCGGCACAGCCCTTGGCACGACGCTCTGCACGACGCTCCGCACGAGGCTCCCCACCGGTCGCGCGCACCCCGGCCGCACCTGCCGCGGGGCCGATGCCAAGTCGTGATCCGCCGGAAAACGGCGCGAAACGTTCCGTGTGCCATAATCCAGTTCAGCACCTGTCCTGTGACTCACATCACACCGAAGTGAGCCGGGGCGCGTGGACCAGGAAGGCACATACCGTGACACACGATCTCGTGCGTCGGCCCAGGTGGAAGCGGACGGCACTCGTCGCGCTCGCCCTCGGGCTGCTGGCGATCCTCGGCGGGTTCCTCGCCGGCCCCGCGGCGGCATCCGCCGTCGCCGCCACCGACACCCTCGCCGGCGGCACCGCCCCGGTGATCTCCGGCTCGCTGCGGAACGAGGGCGAACCCCTCGCCGGCGTCCGGATCACCGCGACCGGCGACGCCGGCACCGTCGAGACCACCTCCGAGGACGACGGCCGCTGGCAGATCGAGGTGCCCGCCAAGGGCACGTACTCCGTCGAGCTCGACGAGTCGACGCTCCCCGACGGGGTGAGCCTCGCCGACGGCCAGGAGAACCCGCGGGAGGTGTCCTTCGGCAACACAACGCGCGCCGGGGTGATCTTCCAGTTCGGCGCCGGCGGCGGTGCCGCGGCGGCCCCGGCCCCCTCGGGCGCCGACGACACCACCGCGGTGCCCTCCTCCCCGCCGACCGCCGGGGAGACCGCGGCGCCGGGCACCACCACGGACACCGGCACCGGCGGCCGCGCCTTCGGCGTCGTGCTCGGCGAGCGCGCGCTCGCGGGCCTGACCTTCGGCCTCATCCTCGCGCTGTGCTCGGTGGGCCTCAACCTCATCCTCGGCACCACCGGGCTCAACAACTTCTCCCACGGCGAGACGGTCACCCTCGGCGCGGTGCTCGCCTTCGCGTTCGCCGCGCTCGGCCTGCCGATGTGGCTGGCGATCATCGCCGCGGTCGCCGGCGGCGGCCTCTACGGCTACCTCAACGACACGCTCCTGTGGCGGCCGCTGCGCCGCCGGCGCGCCGGACTCGTGCCGATGATGATCGTGTCGATCGGCTTCGCGCTGACGGTGCGCTACATCCTCCAGTTCTTCTTCGGCGGCTCGACCCGCCAGCTCCCGTACGCGCAGGGCCCGGTGTTCGACCTCGGCCCGTTCTCGATCACGCGGAACAACCTCGTGTCGATGCTCGTCGCGCTCGCCGTCGTCATCATCGTCTCCCTGCTCCTCATGAAGTCGAAGATCGGCAAGGCGACCCGCGCGGTGGCCGACAACCCGGCGCTCGCCTCGGCCTCGGGCATCGACGTCGACCGGGTGATCCGGATCATCTGGATCACCGGCGCCGCGCTCGCCGCGCTCGGCGGCATCCTCTACGCGTACTACCGGCCCGGCGTCACCTTCAACATGGGCCAGCAGATCCTCCTCATGATGTTCGCCGCGGTCACGCTCGGCGGTCTCGGCACGGTGTTCGGGGCGCTCGTCGGCTCGCTCATCGTGGGGATCTTCGTCGAGATCTCGACGATCTGGCTGTCGGCGGACCTCAAGTACGTGGGCGCGCTGGTCATCATGATCCTCGTCCTGGTGTTCCGACCCCAGGGGATCCTGGGACGAAAGGAGAGGATCGGCTGACGCCGGTCCGAGGTCATCATCATGGATTTCTCCAGCATCCTCACCAACGCCCTGTGGGAGTTCTTCAACCCCATCACCGCCGCCTACGCGCTCGGCGCGCTCGGCCTCGCCGTGCACTTCGGCTACGCGGGCCTGCTCAACTTCGGCCAGGCGGGCTTCATGGCCGTCGGCGCCTACGGCTTCGCGATCGCGGTCCTCACCTTCGGCGCCCCGCTGTGGGCGGCGTTCCTCGTCGCCCTCGTGTGCTCGCTCGCGCTCGCCGCGCTGCTCGGCATCCCGACGCTGCGGCTGCGCGCCGACTACCTCGCGATCGTCACGATCGCGGCGGCGGAGATCATCCGCTACGTCGTGACGACGAACGAGCTCACCGACGTCACCGGCTCCGCCAACGGACTCGCCGCCTTCGAGGGCGGGTTCTACGACCTCAGCCCGATCCCGTCGGGCAGCTACTCGCTCGGCTTCACCGTGATCTCCTCGCGCACGCTGTGGATGCTCATCGTGTCCTGGGCCGTGGTCGTCCTCTGCGCGGTCCTCATCTGGCTCCTCATGCGCTCCCCCTGGGGCCGCGTGCTCAAGGGCATCCGCGAGGACGAGGACGCGGTCCGCTCGCTCGGCAAGAACGTCTTCTCGTACAAGATGCAGGCGCTCATGCTCGGCGGCGTGCTCGGCAGCCTGGCCGGCATGATCTTCGTCCTCAACACCGGGTCGGTGCAGCCGGCGAACTTCGGCACCGAGCTGACGTTCTTCCTCTGGACCTGCCTGCTGCTCGGCGGCATGACGACCGTGCTCGGCCCGATCCTCGGCGCGATGATCTTCTGGGTCGTGCTCTCGCTCACCCAGGGCATCCTCACCGGGCTCGTCGAGTCCGGCACGGTGACGTTCATCACCACCGTGCAGGCCGGTCAGCTCCGCTACATCCTCGTGGGCGTCGCGCTCATGATGCTCATGATCTTCAGGCCGCAGGGCATCCTCGGCAACCGGAAGGAGCTGGTGTTCTCGTGAACGCCCAGACCGACACCCCGCGCCCCGGGCCCGACGCCGGGACCGGAGCGCACCCCGACGAGTACGCGCACTGGACGACGAGCGAGTACATGCTCGACGAGCGCCCGATCGTCGCCGGGGACGCCTCCGGGCCGGGCTGCGCGAAGCGCGACCCGATCATCGTCGGCGACTCGATCACCCGCCGGTACGGGGCGATCACCGCCGTCGACGTCGACCACGTGGAGATCCCGCGCCACAAGATCACCGCGCTCATCGGCCCGAACGGCGCCGGCAAGACCACCCTGTTCAACCTCCTCACCGGATTCGACACCCCGCAGTCCGGCACCTGGTCGTTCGACGGGCACCCGCTCGCCGGGATGCGGCCGCACCGGGTGGCGCGCCTCGGCATGGTGCGGACCTTCCAGCTCACCAAGGTGCTCGGGAAGCTCTCGGTGATCGAGAACATGCGCCTGGGCGGGTCGCGGCAGCCCGGGGAGCGGATCCACACCGCTCTCCTCCCGTGGCTGTGGCGCAGGCGCGAGGCCGAGATCACCGAGCGGGCCGATGACCTGCTGCGCCGGTTCAAGCTCGACGCGAAGCGCGAGGACTACGCCGCGAGCATGTCCGGCGGCCAGCGCAAGCTCCTCGAGATGGCGCGCGCGCTCATGACCGACCCGGTGCTCGTCATGCTCGACGAGCCGATGGCCGGCGTCAACCCGGCGCTCAAGCAGTCGCTCCTCGACCACATCATCAACCTCAAGGCCGAGGGCATGACCGTCCTCTTCGTCGAGCACGACATGCACATGGTCCGGCACATCGCCGACTGGGTCATCGTCATGGCCGAGGGCCGGATCGTGGCCGAGGGCCCGCCGGACACCGTGATGCAGGACGCGGCCGTCATCGACGCCTACCTCGGCGCCCACCACGACGTCGACCTCGGCGACTCCGCCGGGGTGGCCGCGCTCGAGCACAGCCTCGCACAGGACGAGGAATCCGTCGTCGGCACCGCCGGCGAGGACCCCGCCGGCGAGGACCCCGCCGGCGAGGACCCCGCCGGCGAGGACCCCGCCGGCGAGCCGCCCGCCTCCCCCACCGACCCGAAGGACACCCCATGACCGCCGCACCGCACACCGCCCAGACACCGGGCCCGGACACTGCCGGGGAGCCGGTCGTCACCGTCACCGACCTCGTCGCCGGCTACCTGCCCGGGGTCAACATCCTCAACGGGTGCAGCATCGAGGCCCGGCCGGGCGAGCTCATCGGCATCATCGGCCCCAACGGCGCCGGCAAGTCGACGCTGCTCAAGGCGATGTTCGGCCTCGTCAAGGTCCACTCCGGCACCGTGCGGGTGCGCGGGGAGGACCTCACCGGGCTCAAGGCCAACGTCCTCGTCAAGCGCGGGCTCGGCTTCGTCCCGCAGACGGAGAACGTCTTCACCACCCTGACGGTGGAGGAGAACCTGCAGATGGGGATCTATCTGCGCTCGAAGCAGTTCGACGAGCGCTTCGACTACGTCACGACGCTGTTCCCCGAGCTCGGCCGGCGCCGCACCCAGCGGGCCGGCTCGCTGTCCGGCGGCGAGCGGCAGATGGTCGCGATGGCGCGCGCGCTCATGATGGATCCCGCCGTGCTCCTCCTCGACGAGCCCTCGGCGGGCCTGTCCCCGGTCAAGCAGGACGAGGCGTTCCTCCGCGTCCACGAGATCAACCGGGCCGGGGTGTGCGTCATCATGGTCGAGCAGAACGCGCGGCGCTGCCTGCAGATCTGCGACCGCGGCTACGTGCTCGACCAGGGCCGCGATTCGCACACCGGGACCGGCCGGGATCTCCTGGGCGACCCCAAGGTCATCGAGCTCTACCTCGGCGACCTCGCCGAGAAGGTCGACGGGAAGGACCACGGCCCGGACCACGGCACGGCGGCAGGCGCGGCGCCGGGGACGCAGCCCGGTCCGCACTGAGCACACGAGCACTGAGCGCACACGCGCACGGCGCACACGAGAGGGGCGGCCGTCGGATCGACGGCCGCCACACCCGCTGTGCTCAGATGTGCTCCCGCAGGAGGCGCGGACTCATTCGAGCGAGCCCTGCTCCTCCATGTCCGGCTGCGGGCGGTTCTCGCCGTCGAACTTGTAGATGCCCATCGTCGCCTCGGTGACATCGCCGTTCTCCGACATCGTCACCGGTCCGGAGATGCCGTCGTAGTCGATGTCGGTGCCGGCCTCGATGAGCTCGAGGCACTGCGCGACCTCGGTGCACTTCTCGCCGTCGCGCGACACCGCCTGGAGCTCGTCGCGGATCGCGGCCGGGTCGGTCGACCCCGCCTGCGCCGCGGCGAGCGCGAGGAGCACGGTGGCGTCGTAGGACTCGCCCGCGTAGTTCCACACGGTGAGCGCGTCGTCGACCTCCGCCAGCCGCTCCTTGAAGTCGTCCTGCGCGAACGAGCCGGGCTGCGTGCCGTAGGCGCCCTCGAGGGTGCCGGGATCGAAGTCCGCGCTGTAGTCCGCGATGTTGCCGTCGACGAAGTACAGCTGGTCCGCGCTGATCCCCTTCGAGGTCAGCAGCGGCACGATCGACTTCGCCTGGTCGAAGGTGATCACCGCGATCGCATCCGGGTCCGCCCCGACGACCTCGTCGACCTGCGAGGTGAACTGCGAATCTCCCTCGTTGAACATCGACTCGACGGCGATGGTGCCGCCGGCGGCCTCGACGGTCTCACGGATGTTCGCGGCCAGACCGGTGCCGTAGGCATCGTTGAGGACGATCATCCCGATGTTCGAGGCGCCCTGGGACACCATGAAGTTCCCGAGCACCTGGCCCTGGAGCACGTCCGAGGGCGCGGTCCGCCAGTAGAAGCCGTCGTCGTCCCAGTCGGTGAAGTCCGGCGAGGTGTTCGCCGGGGAGAACTGGATGACACCGGCGCCGGTGATCTGGTTGATCACCGTCTTCGCCACACCGGACGAGGCGGGTCCGACGACCGCCGACACGTCCTGGTTGAGGAGGTCCGTCGTCGACTGCGTCGCGAGGTTCGTCGTCGTGTCGCCGGAGTCGCGGTGGATGATCTCCACGTCCTCGCCGTTGATGCCGCCGGCCTCGTTGATCTCCTTCATCGCGAGGTCGACCCCGGCGATCTCCGGGGGTCCGAGGAACGCGAGCGCACCGGTCTGCGGCAGCAGGGTGCCGATCTTCAGCGCTCCGCCCTCGCCTCCGCCGCCCGATTCGCCGCCGGATCCCTCCGAGCCCCCGCCCGTCGCGCACGCCGTGGCGACGAGAGCGACCACTGCGCCCATCGCCACCGATGCCGAGAGACGCGCTGCACGCCTCGTCCGCTGTGTCACAGCCATGTTCAGCCTCCTTCGATCACGGGCGCCGTGCCCATGTCAGCCCCCGCAGGGGATGTGATGAATATCACCACACATTCGACCCGCGCGGGGCCCGACACGGAGGAAATTTTCACACCCGTTACATCCGGGGCCGCCGGGAGGCCTCCACGAGTCCTGCCCAGTAGACTCCATTCAGGGTCGCCGACCCCGCACATCCCGACTCGAAGGAACGAGGAACCCCATGGCCCCCGCAGCGAACGCGATCGTCTCCAAGGCGCACACCACCTGGCACGGCACCCTGGCAGAGGGCACCGGCACGGTGTCCCTCGACTCCTCGGCCGCGGCCTCGATGACCCTGTCCTGGGCCGGCCGCGCCGAGACCGCGATCAACGGGGTGACGAACCCGGAGGAGCTCATCGGGGCGGCGCACTCCGCCTGCTACTCGATGGCGCTGTCGAACGCGCTCGCACAGAACGGCACCCCGCCGGAGGAGATCACCACCGGGGCCGACGTCTCCTTCTCCCCGGAGAAGGGCATCACCGACATCCACCTCGTCGTCGTCGGCCGGGTGCCGGGGATGTCGGCGGCGGACTTCGACACGATCGCGCAGAAGGCGAAGAAGGACTGCCCGGTGTCGAAGGCCCTCAAGGGCGTCGACATCCACCTCACCGCATCGCTCGGCTGAGCTCCACATCGGCCGGCCGCCCGGGGTCCGCACTGCGATGCAGGCTCCGGGCGGACTGCTGTCCGGGCGTCTCCGCCGCACCCGCCGGGACCGGCGGGAAGCCCGCCGCGCCCAGCGCGGCACCGAAACGCTCCTCCGACTCCCCCGCGCCCGGCACCGCGGTGAGGGCGATCGCGCCGGCGGCCGCGTCGTCGGTGCGCTCCACGGACTCGATCTCCACGCCGGCCTCCGCACACGCGTGACGGATCCGGGCGGTGAGGCGCTCGACCGCCCACGCACGCTCGCGCGGACCCTCCGGAGCGCCGTTCCTCGCTGCCTGCTCCCGGGGCGCGGGGCGGGCGGCGGCGAGGTTCCGGGAGAAGGGCAGCAGGCGCTCGTCCACGAGGCGCTCGACGGCAGCGGCGGTCGCAGCCTGCTCCCCCGCGTTGTCGATGACGACATCGCAGGCCCGATAGCGGTCCGCGTCGCTCGCCTGCGCGGCGATCCGTCGCTCGGCGTCGGCCCGGTCCATCCCGCGGGAGCCGACGAGCCGCTCGAGCCGCTCCGCGGCGGGCACGTCGACGAGCAGCGCGAGGTGGTAGCGCGGGGACATCCCGTTCTCGACGAGCAGCGGCACGTCGTGGACGACGAGCTCCCGGTCGGCGTGCGCGCGGACGCGCTCGGCGGTGCGCTCCCCGATCGCGGGGTGCATGATCGCGTTGAGACGCCGGGTCGACTCCGGGTCGGCGAAGGCGAGGGCGGCCAGCGCGGGCCGGTCGAGCGCACCCTCGTCAGTGAGGATGTCCGGCCCGAACGCCGCGGTGAGCTCCTGCAGCGCGGGCGCGCCGGGGGCGACGACCTCGCGGGCGATCGCGTCGGCGTCGACGATCGCGGCCCCGGCCTGCTCGAGCACACGGGCGACGGTCGATTTGCCGGCGCCGATTCCGCCGGTGAGTCCGATGAGCAGCATGGCCCCAGCGTATCCCGCGTGCAATGGGTCAGCGCAGATCGATGAGGTAGACGCCGTCGATCTCGAGGTACGGGGCGCCGGCGGCCCGCGAGGTGTGCTGCGCGATCGCGAGGGCCTCGTGCGGCAGGTGGGCGCCGTCGACGGCGATGACGACGAAGTCGACGCCCGCGGCCCGCAGCGCGTCGACGGCCTCCCGACCGCGCGGCCGGGCGCCGTCGGGCAGCGGGGAGCCGCGGTGCTCGTCGAGCACCGCGTCGAGCGGGTCCGCAGGCGCGGAGAAGATGATCGGGCTCTCCGGGGTGGAGCCGATGAAGTAGCCGCCGGTCTCCCGGTAGTGCATCCCGGTCAGCGCCTGCCACACCATCGCCTCGTCGGCGTGCGGGGTCGCCATCGCCACCGGCCGCGGCAGGGTCTTGACGACCGAGCCCGCCGGGATGACCTCGGCGTAGGCGCCGGCGTAGAAGTCCGGGATGATGATCGGCCGTGCGGTCACCGCCCCGGGGGCGACGAGGAGCAGCGACAGCGCCGCGGCGATCGGCCCGAGCCGGCGCAGGGCCGGGCGCGGGCTGCGCAGGCACCGCCACAGGCCGAGCGCGAGGAGCACGGAGAGGGCGAGCGTGGAGTGGACGGCGAGCCGCATCGGCAGCACGTTGCCGAGCACGGGGAGCAGCTCGACGAGACGGAACGGCGTGTGCTCCCACACCGGGCGGCCCCACACGTACCACGGCGCGCCCATGGACAGCAGCCAGACGAGAAGGCCGGCGAGGGCGGTGACGCGCACGAGCGTGCCGTACCGCGTCGAGCGGTGCAGCGCGAGCACCGTGAGGGCAGCGCAGACGAGCCACACGATCCCGGTGTAGCCGCCGATCTCGGATGGGTCGAGGCCGAGCTGCCGCGGGATCGGGGTGGGGCCGCCGCCGAGCAGCGTGTAGGCGCCGGGGACCAGCGGGTCGAGGAGGTCGTTGTTCCACACGCCGTGGGGACGGATCGTCTGCCCGGGCGCCCCGGGCAGGGTGAACATCGCGAGCAGCAGCGGCGTGCCGATGAGCACGGCGATGCCCGCGGCGAGCAGGCCCCCGCCGAGGAGCTGCAGGCCGGCGCGGGCGAGGATGCGCGGCGCGCACACGAGCATGGCGAGCAGCAGGCACACGGCGGCGAGGAAGGTCCCGGCCAGGAGCTCGGTCGAGACGTAGAACTGCCACCCGATCGCGCACCCGAGCCACACGCCGGTGACCACCGGGCGGCGGCGCGGACCGGTGCGCAGGAGCTCGACGATGCCGAGCGCGACGAGCGGCGGCAGGACCGCGAATGCGAGGTTGAGATGGCCCGAGGCCTGCGACACGAGGTAGGTGGAGAAGCCGTAGGCGAACCCGCCGACGAACGCCGGGAGACGCGGCACGAAGCGGTGGACGAGGGCGGCGGCGGCGAGCGCGGAGGCGACCGGCGCGGCGATGATCGCGAGGTTGTAGGCGACGACGGGCCCGGCGAGCCAGGTCACCGGGACGAGCGGCAGGGCGAGCCCGAGGACGGTGGTGTTCCAGCCGCCGTTGACCCCGGCCGGGTGGTGCATCGAGGTCGAGTAGAGGAGGTGCCGCTCCCCCGAGCCCTGGCCGAACCAGCCGGCGACGACGTCGGCGGCGTGGGCGAGCCACCAGATGAACAGCGAGGTGTCGTCGTTGTCCGCGAACACCCGCGTGCCCGGGTGCGCGATGACCTCGCCGAACACGGTGAGCGAGGCGAGGACGAGGACGAGCGCGTAGAGGAGCCACGCGCGCACCGGCCCGCGCGGGAGCCGGGGACGGCCGAAGGGCCCCCGGACGGTCGTCCGGGAGCCCTTCAGGGGTGCTGTGCTGGAGCTCAGTTGCCCGCGAGCTTCTCGCGCAGAGCCGCGAGTGCCTCGTCGCTGGCCAGCGTGCCCTCGTCGGCGCGGTCGTCCGAGCTGTACGAGGAGGAGGCCTGCGAGCCGGACTCGGCGGGAGCCTCGGAGCCGGATTCGGCGTCGGCCGCGATGGCCTTCGCGACCTGCTTCTTGTGCTCCTCCCAGCGGGCCTGGGCGGCGGCGTACTGCTGCTCCCACTCCTCGCGCTGGGTCTCGTAGCCTTCCAACCACTCCTGGGTCTCCGGATCGAAGCCCTCGGGGTACTTGTAGTTCCCGTCTTCGTCGTACTCCTGGGTCATGCCGTAGAGCGCGGGGTCGAGGAACTCCACGGCCTCCGGGTCGACGCCCTCGTTGGCCTGCTTGAGGGACAGCGAGATCCGGCGGCGATCGAGGTCGATGTCGATGACCTTGACGTAGATGGTCTCGTCGACGCTGACGACCTGCTCGGGCAGATCGATGTGGCGCACGGCGAGCTCGGAGATGTGCACGAGGCCCTCGATGCCGTCCTCGACGCGCACGAACGCACCGAACGGGACGAGCTTGGTGACCTTGCCCGGCACGATCTGTCCGATGACGTGGGTGCGGGCGAAGTGCTGCCACGGATCTTCCTGGGTGGCCTTGAGCGACAGGGACACGCGCTCGCGGTCCATGTCGACGTCGAGGACCTCGACGGTGACCTCGTCGCCCACGGTGACGACCTCGCTCGGGTGGTCGATGTGCTTCCACGAGAGCTCGGAGACGTGGACGAGCCCGTCGACGCCGCCGAGGTCGACGAAGGCGCCGAAGTTGACGATCGAGGACACGACGCCGGGCCGGACCTGGCCCTTCTGCAGGGTCTGCAGGAAGTCGTGGCGGACCGCCGACTGGGTCTCCTCGAGCCAGGCGCGGCGGGAGAGGACGACGTTGTTGCGGTTCTTGTCGAGCTCGATGATCTTCGCCTCGACCTGCTGGCCGATGTACGGCGCGAGGTCGCGCACGCGGCGCATCTCGACGAGCGAGGCCGGGAGGAATCCGCGGAGTCCGATGTCGACGATGAGGCCGCCCTTGACGACCTCGATGACGGTGCCGGTGACGACGCCCTCTTCGTCCTTGACCTTCTCGATGTCGCCCCAGGCGCGCTCGTACTGCGCGCGCTTCTTCGACAGCATCAGGCGTCCGTCCTTGTCCTCCTTGGTGAGGACCAGGGCTTCGATGTCGTCTCCGACCTCGACCACCTCGGCGGGATCGACATCATGCTTGATCGACAGCTCGCGCGAAAGGATGACGCCTTCCGTCTTGTAGCCGATGTCGACCAGAACTTCGTCGCGGTCGACCTTGACCACCGTTCCCTCGACGATGTCTCCGTCGTTGAAGTACTTGATGGTCTCGTCGACTGCCGCGAGGAAATCTTCCGCAGATCCGATGTCGTTGACTGCGATCTGCTCGTTCTTCGCCGTGTCCGGCGTGGTGGTGGTCATAAAGGTAGGGACTCCGTAATGGACTGATGCCCGTCGGCCGGGGCCGGCGGTCTCGGTGCGTGTGGATGGACAGGTGCTGCGCCGCGCGATGGTGCTGCGGTGGTGCCGTGATGCACGCGCTCGCCGTCGGCCGGAGCGTGCACCGGGTGGGCGGCCCCGGCGATCGACCTGCCGGTGGACCGAGAGGTGAACCCGAGGCGAACCGGAAGTGACACGGGATGTGACACCATGGGACACGACGACCGCGCGTGCTGAGCACAGCGCATACAGTATCAATCGTAGCACCTGACAGCACCCGCGTGCACCCCGGTGCCCAGTGCCCGCACGGCGCGGGCGAGGAACGGAGAAGCCATGACCGACAGCGAATACTCCCCCGAGATCATCAGCGGGGGGTACCGCGCGATCGACGAGGAGGCCTCGGTCCGGGCCAACCGCACCTACTGGGACGGCTCGGCCGCGGACTATCTCGCCGAGCACGGCAGCTTCCTCGGCGCGAGCGAGTTCGTGTGGTGTCCCGAGGGCGTGCACGAATCCGATGTCGGACTGCTCGGCGACGTCGCCCGCCGGCAGATCCTCGAGGTCGGGTGCGGCGCCGGCCAGTGCTCCCGCTGGCTCGCCGAGCAGGGGGCGCTCGCGACCGGCGTCGACCTCTCCTCCGGGATGCTCGAGCAGGCCTCCCGGCTCCAGCGCGAGCACCCGCTCGATCCGTCCACGGTGCCGCCGACCTTCCTCCAGGCCGATGCCCGCGCCCTGCCGTTCCCCTCCGGCAGCTTCGACATGGCCTTCTCGTCCTACGGCGCGCTGCCGTTCGTCAAGGACGCCGAGGTGGTGCTCTCCGAGGTCGCGCGCGTACTGCGCCCCGGAGGCACCTGGGTGTTCTCCGTCACGCACCCGGTGCGCTGGATGTTCCCCGACGTCCCCGGCGAGGCCGGGCTCACCGTCGAGTACTCGTACTTCGACCGCACGCCCTACGTCGAGCTCGACGGGGACGGGCACCCGGTGTACGCCGAGCACCACCGCACGATGGGCGACTGGATCTCGCTGCTCGTCGACTCCGGGTTCGTCCTCACCGGGCTCACCGAGCCGGAATGGCCCGAGCACAACCGGACGGCGTGGGGCGGCTGGTCGCCTTTGCGCGGCCAGGTCATGCCCGGCACCGCGATCTTCTCCACCCGCCTGCCGGAGTAGGCGGCCGGCCCCGTTGCGCCCCGTGACGCAGCGGGCGCCCGGCCTCAGTGGGCGGCCTGCTGCCAGGTCGCGCCGCGGCCGATGTTGACCTCGAGCGGCACCTCGAGCTCCGCGGCCGCACCCATCGTGGTCGCGAGCAGCTCGGCCACCGCATCGAACTCGCCGTCGGCGAGCTCGAGCACGATCTCGTCGTGCACCTGGAGGAGCACCCGGCTGGCCAGCCCGGCCTCGGCGAGCGCCGCGTCGACGCGGAGCATCGCGATCTTCATGATGTCGGCCGCAGTGCCCTGGATCGGGGCGTTGAGCGCGGCGCGTTCGGCCATCTCGCGGACCTGGCGGCGGTCGCTGCTCAGCTGCGGGAGGTAGCGGCGACGGCCGTACATCGTCTCGGTGTATCCCACTCGGCGGGCGGACTCGACGGCTCCGGCGAGGTACTCCTGGACGGCGCCGAAGCGCTCGAAGTACTCGTCCATGAGGCCACGCGCCTCCTCGACGCCGATCCGCAGCTGCTTGGACAGACCGTAGGCGGACAGGCCGTAGACGAGCCCGTAGGACATCGCCTTGACCTTGGAGCGCATCGCCGGGGTGACGGCGTCGGTGCTCACGTCGAACACGCGCGCACCGACGAAGGAGTGGAGGTCCTCGCCGGCCCGGAACGCGTCGATGAGCCCCGCATCGCCCGACAGATGGGCCATGATGCGCATCTCGATCTGCGAGTAGTCGGCGGTGACGAGGTCGGCGAAGCCGTCCCCGGCCGCGGGCACGAACATCTCGCGGATGCGCCGCCCGGCGTCGGTGCGCACGGGGATGTTCTGGAGGTTCGGGTCGATCGAGGACAGGCGGCCGGTCGCCGCGACCGTCTGCAGGTAGGTCGTGTGGATCCGGTCGTCGTCGGCGACCATCCGCTCGAGCCCGACGACGGTCTGCTTGAGCTTCGTCGTGTCGCGGTAGCCGAGCAGGTGCTCGAGGAAGGGGTGCCCGGTCTTGACGAACAGGTCGGTGAGCGCGTCGGCGTCGGTGGTCCACCCGGTCTTCGTGCGCTTGGTGCGCGGCATCTCGAGCTCCTCGAACAGCACCGTCTGGAGCTGCTTGGGCGAGCCGAGGTTGACCTCGTGGCCGATCGCGGCGTAGGCGGCGTCCGCGCTCGCCTGGGCCTGGGCGCCGAACTCGGCCCCGAGCGCTGTGAGCCCGGAGCGGTCGACGGCGATCCCGGTGAGCTCCATCCGCGCGAGGATCGTCACGAGCGGGATCTCGATGTCGGTGAGCACCCCGGTCATCCCGGCGGCCTCGATCCGCTCCCGGAGCACCGCGGCGAGGGGGAGCACCGCCCAGGCGCTCCGGCCGATGCCGGTGAGCGCGCTCGCGGCGTCCGCCGGCCCGAGGTCGAGCGTGCCGGCCTCGGGCTCGTCCTCCGCGACGGCGGGGCTGAACCCGCAGTGGCGGGTGCAGAGATCGGCGAGCTCGTAGGTCCGCTGGTCGGGCACGAGCAGGTACGCGGCGATCTCGGTGTCGAGCGCGAGGTGCGGCAGCGGGTACCCGGCCTGGGCAAGCGCCTTGAGCTGCGGCTTGGCGCTGTGGAGCACGAGTCCGGGATGCGAGCCGAGCAGCTCCGACAGCGCGTCGACGGCCGCCGGGTCGAGTGTCGTGAGGTCGGCGGTGACGGCCGCATCGCCCTGCGCGATCCCGATCGCGTCGACGGTGCCGAGGCCGAGCTCGAAGCGCGCGTCGGTGGCGACCCCGACCGGCGCCTCGGCGTCGAGCCCGGAGACGAACTCGACGAGCCCGGCGGCGTCGACGAGGCGCGGGACGGGGATCTCCGCGTCGGCCGCCGGTGCCGCGGCGGCGCCGAGCAGAGGTTCGAGGCGGCGCCCGAGGACCTGGAACTCGAGCTGGTCGAGCAGCGCCTCGACGGCCTCCCGGTCGGCCTCTCCGCGCACCGCCTCCGCCGCCGAGGTGGCGAGCTCGAGGTCGGTGACGAGCCGATTGAGGCGATGGTTGCGCTCGACCTCGGACAGGTGGGCGCGCAGGTTCTCCCCGGCCTTCCCGCCGATGTCGTCCGCGGCGGCGAGGACCGCGGGGAGGTCGCCGTACTTCGTCAACCACTTCGCCGCGGTCTTGTCGCCGACGCCGGGCACACCGGGCAGATTGTCGGCCTTCTCCCCCACGAGCGCCGCGAGCCCCCGGTAGTTCTCCGGGCTCACGCCGTACTTGTCCTCGATGGCCTCCGGGGTCATCCGGGCGAGCTCGCTCACCCCGCGCTTGGGGTAGAGAATCGTCACGCTCGGCGAGGCCAGCTGGAAGGAGTCCTTGTCCCCGGTGACGATCCCGGTCTCCATCCCCGCGGCGGTGCCCTGCACGGCGAGGGTGGCGAGCACGTCGTCGGCCTCGAAGCCCTCCTGCGTCACCACCGGCACGGCGAGGGCGCGCAGCAGGTCCTGGATGAGCTCGACCTGGCCGTGGAACTCCGGCGGGGTCTTCGCCCGGCCGGCCTTGTACTCCGGGTACTCCTCGAGCCGGAAGGTCTCGCGGCCGAGGTCGAAGGCGACCGCGATGTGGGTGGGCTCCTCGGAGGCGAGTACATTGATGAGCATGGACACGAAGCCGTAGACGGCGTTCGTGGACTGGCCCGTGGTGGTGGAGAAGTTCTCCACCGGCAGGGCGTAGAAGGCGCGGTAGGCCAGGGAGTGGCCGTCGATCAGCAGCAGTCTGCGGGTATCCGTACTCACCCTGCCAGCCTAGCGCCTCGCGTCCCCGCACGCCCCGCACCCACCTCGACGCACCCGTTCGGCTGCCCGGAGCAAGGAGTAGGAATGACCGCACACGATCGACCGCGCATGGAGCCGGGGCTCGCCCCCGAGGACTACCGCCGCCTCATGGAGTACAACGCCGGCCGCACGTCGGGCACGCTCGTCGAGCGGTGCGGCATCGAGTTCCTCGACATGGGCTACGACTGGTTCTCCGCCCGGATGCCGGTGGAGGGCAATCTGCAGCCGGCCGGGCTGTTCCACGGCGGGGCGCACGTCGTGCTCGCGGAGACCCTGGGGTCGATGCACTCGTACCTGCTGGCGAACGGGCACGACGTCGTCGGAGTCGATCTCAACGCCACCCATCTGCGGCCCATCCGCGAGGGCTGGGTCTACGGCCGCGCGGAGGTCCTCCACCACGGGCGCACGCTCATCAGCCACGAGGTGAAGATGACGAACGCGGACGGGAAGCTGCTGTCGATCGTGCGGATCACGAACTTCGTCCTCGCGCAGCGCTCGCAGGGCTGAGCCCGCTCGCAGCGCTGAGCCCGGGGCCTGGCCGCCGGAGTTCGGATCAGCCCTTGTTGCCGATCTGGCTGAGGACGGTCTCGGCGACCTCGCGCATCGTCAGACGCCGGTCCATCGACGTCTTCTGGATCCAGCGGAACGCCTCGGGCTCGGTGAGCCCCATGTTCGACATGAGCAGGCTCTTCGCCCGGTCGACGAGCTTGCGGGTCTCGAAGCGGTCGGTGAGGTCGGCGATCTCCGTCTCGAGCGCACCGATCTCGGCGTGCCGCGACAGCGCGATCTCGAGCGCCGGGGCGAGGTCGGCGGCGGTGAAGGGCTTGACGACGTAGGCCATCGCGCCGGCGTCGCGAGCGCGCTCGACGAGCTCCTTCTGCGAGAACGCGGTGAGGAGCACGACCGGGGCGATGCGGGCGCGGGCGATGCGCTCGGCGGCGGAGATGCCGTCGAGGATCGGCATCTTGATGTCCATCACCACGAGGTCGGGGCGGAGCTCCTCGGCGAGGCGGATCGCGGATTCGCCGTCGGCGGCCTCGCCGACGACGTCGTAGCCGATCTCACGGAGCATCTCGACGATGTCGAGGCGGATGACCGCCTCGTCCTCGGCGACGACGATCCGGCGGACCGGACCCTGATCGGGGGCGGGGGCGCTGTCTGAAGTAGGCACGCCCCGATCTTAGACCCCCGGGCGCGGGCTTAGCCACCTGCCCCGGGCCCGGCGACGCGCGCATGCACGCACGTGCTCTACCATGGACGGGTATGCCGGATTGGCGGAATTGGTAGACGCGGCGCACTCAAAATGCGCTGTCGCAAGACGTGCGGGTTCGAGTCCCGCATCCGGTACTCGAAGCCGCGCGGGCACCCCGGCAGGATCCCGGGGCGCTCCCGCTCCCCCGCTCAGGACTGCGCGGCGTCCTCCCGGATCTCCCCGTACCCCTCGAGCGGGTTCTCCCCGTTGTCCGACTCGTCGCGGTAGGCCGCGGCCAGCCCCTTCGAGGCATCCCCGATCCGGTGCACGCGCAGCGCGTTCGTCGACCCGGCGATCCCCGGCGGGGAGCCGGCGACGATGACGCACAGCTGCCCCTCCTGGGCACGACCGTTGCCGAGCAGCACCGCATCGACCTGGCGCGCCATCTGGTCGGTGTGGCGCACCTCCTTGACGAGGAACACCTGGGCGCCCCAGGTCAGCGCGAGCTGGTGCCGCACGCGCACGTCCGGGGTGAAGGCGAGGATCGGATGCGGGGCGCGCAGGCGCGACATCCGGCGCACCGAGTCGCCCGACTGGGTGAAGGTGCACAGCAGGTCGATGTCGAGCTGCTGGGCGACCCGCACCGCGGCCGCGGTGATCGCGCCGCCGCGGGTGTGCGGCTCGGTGCCGAGCTCCGCGATCCGCTCGAGCCCGTGCTCCTCCGTCGAGGTGATGATCCGGCTCATCGTGCGCACCGCCTCGAGCCAGTGCGCCCCGACCGAGGTCTCCCCCGAGAGCATGAGGGCGTCCGCGCCGTCGAGCACGGCGTTCGCGCAGTCGGAGGCCTCCGCGCGGGTGGGGCGCGGCTCCTCGATCATCGACTCGAGCATCTGGGTGGCCACGATGACGGGCTTGGCCTGCCGCCGGCACAGCTCGACGGTGCGCTTCTGCACGATCGGCACCTGCTCGAGCGGGAGCTCGACGCCGAGGTCGCCGCGGGCGACCATGATCCCGTCGAAGGCCTGCACGATGTCCGGGAGCACCTCGACGGCCTGCGGCTTCTCGAGCTTCGCGATGACCGGGATGAGGATGTCCTCCTCGCGCATGACATCACGCACGAGCTCGGCGTCCGCGGGAGTGCGGACGAAGGACAGGGCGACCCAGTCGGCACCGAGGTGCAGGCCCCAGCGGAGGTCCTCGATGTCCTTGTCCGACATCGCCGGCACGGACACCGCCACGCCGGGCAGGTTGATGCCCTTGTGGTCGGAGATGCGGCCGCCGACCTCGACCTCGCAGCGGACGTCGGTGTCGGTGACCTCGACGGCGCGCAGCCGGATCCGGCCGTCGTCGACGAGGAGCGGATCGCCGACCTCGACGTCGCCGGGCAGTCCGGCGTAGCTCGTCGACACCTCGCTCGCCGAGCCCGCGACGTCCCGCGTGGTGACCGTGAAGGCATCCCCCTTGGAGAGCTCCGGCTTCGCGCCGTCGGCGAAGGTGCCGACGCGGATCTTCGGACCCTGGAGATCGATGAGGACGCCGACGGTGCGCCCGGTGTCCTGGGCGGCCTGGCGCACCCAGCGGTAGCGCTCCTCGTGCTCGGCACGGGTGCCGTGGCTGAAGTTGAAGCGGGCGACGTCGACGCCCTCCTCGATCAGCGCGCGGATGTCCTCGTAGGTTGCTTGGGCGGGGCCGAGAGTGGCGACGATCTTTGCATGCCTCATGCCGTCCACCCTAGTCATCCGGGGTGCCCCGCGTCGCGTGCGCAACGAGGAATTCGCGCATCCGTCATCATCCTCACACCCGCCGCACGGTGCGCCGGGAGCGGAGGGGTCACACGCTGAGCGCGGCCTCCGTGGGCGTGACCGGCTTGGGCAGCAGCGTCGAGCCCATGAGGTAGGCGTCGACCTCCGCGGCCGCCGCACGGCCCTCGGCGATCGCCCACACGATGAGCGACTGGCCGCGGCCGGCGTCGCCGGCGACGTAGACGCCGGGGACATCGGTCGAGTAGTCGCGGGCCCGGGCGAAGCTGCCGCGCTCGACGGCGAGCCCCCAATCGGCGAGCTGCGCGGTCTCCGGGCCGGTGAAGCCCAGCGCGATGAGCACGAGGTCGGCGGGGATCTCCTGCTCGGTGCCCGGCAGCGGGACGCGCCGGCCGTCGACGAACCCGGTCTCCGCCACCGACAGCGCGCGCAGCGCACCGGCGTCGTCGGAGAGGAACTCCACCGTGGAGGCGAGGAAGGTCCGCTCCCCGCCCTCCTCGTGGCTGGTCGAGACCTCGAACACGCGCGGCGTCGTGGGCCAGGGGCCGTCGGCGGGGCGCTCGACGGGCGGGCGCTTGCCGATCGCGAGCGTCGTCACCGAGTTCGCCTGCTGGCGCAGGGCGGTGCCGAGGCAGTCGGAGCCGGTGTCGCCGCCGCCGATGATGATGACGTCCTTGCCGGCGGCGTCGATGATCTCGACCTCGTCCCCGGCCTGCTGCCGGTTGACGGGCACGAGGTAGTCCATCGCGAACTCGACGCCGGGCAGGTCCCGGCCGGGCAGCGGGAGATCGCGCGGGGCGAGCGCACCGGTGCACACGACGATCGCGTCGAAGCGGTCGTGGAGGTCGTCCCAGGAGATGTCGACGCCGATCTCGACCCCGGTGCGGAACCGGGTGCCCTCGGCGCGCATCTGCGCGAGCCGGCGGTCGATGTGGTGCTTCTCGAGCTTGAAGTCCGGGATGCCGTAGCGCAGCAGCCCGCCCACCCGGTCGTCGCGCTCGTACACGACGACGGTGTGGCCTGCCCGGGTGAGCTGCTGGGCGGCGGCGAGGCCGGCCGGCCCGGACCCGACGACGGCGACCCGGCGCCCGGAGATCCGCTCCGCGACGAAGGGCGTGATGAGTCCCTCCTCGAACCCGCGGTCGACGATGGTGACCTCGATGTTCTTGATCGTCACCGCCGGCTGGTTGATGCCGAGCACGCAGGCGTTCTCGCACGGTGCGGGGCAGGCGCGGCCGGTGAACTCCGGGAAGTTGTTCGTGCTGTGGAGGAGGCCGACGGCGCGCTCGAGCTCGTCGCGCCACATCGCGTCGTTCCACTCCGGGATGTAGTTCCCCAGCGGGCACCCCTGGTGGCAGAAGGGGATGCCGCAGTCCATGCAGCGTCCGGCCTGCTCGATGAACGCCTGCCGGTCCATCGTCGTGTTGATCTCCCGGTAGTCCATGAGCCGCACCGGGACCGGTCGCTTGGGCGGGAGCTCGCGCTCGGTGACCTTGAGGAATCCGCGCGGATCAGCCATGAGTTGCCTCCAGAATCGTGGTCCAGGCCTCGTCGCCCTCCGGGTCGAGCCCCGACTCGGCGCACTGCGCCTGGATCTCGAGGACCGCCGCGTAGTCGGCGGGGACGATGCGGGTGAAGCGGGCGAGCACGTCCTCGCCGCGGTCGTGGGCGGCGAGCAGCTCGGATGCGAGCGACGAGCCGGTGTGGTGGACGTGCGAGGCGAGGAGCTCGAGGAGCTCGGCGGAGTCCTCGGCCTGCACCCCGTCCAGCCGGAACCGGCCGGCGCGCACGTCCGCCCGATTCATCCGCGCGGCGTCGAAGTCGAGCAGATAGGCGGTGCCGCCGGACATCCCCGCGCCGAAGTTCCGGCCCACCGCGCCGAGGACCACCGCGGTGCCGCCGGTCATGTACTCCAGGCCGTGGTCGCCGATCCCCTCGACGACCGCGCGGGCCCCGGAGTTGCGGACGAGGAACCGCTCGCCGACCTGACCGGAGATGTACATCTCGCCGCTCGTCGCGCCGTAGCCGATGACGTTGCCGGCGATGACGTTGTCCTCCGGCCGGCCGGACACGCCGGGTGCGGTGCGCACTGCGATGCGCCCGCCGGACAGCCCCTTGCCGACGTAGTCGTTCGCGTCGCCGGAGAGGTGGATGCTCACCCCGGCGGGCAGGAACGCGCCGAGCGACTGGCCGGCGTTGCCGCTGAGGCGCACGGTGATCGTGTCGTCGGGGAGCTCGTCGGTGCCGAAGGTGCGCGTCACGGTGTGGCCGAGCAGCGTGCCGACGCTGCGGTCGATGTTGCACACCTCGGCGTCGATCTCCACCGCCTCCCGGTTCCGCAGGGCGGGTGCGGCGGCGCTGATGAGGCGCTGGTCGAAGTGCTCCTCGATGCGGTGGTTCTGCACCGTCGTCTGCTTGCGCACCGTCGCCGGCGAGCCGTCGACGAGGGTCGGCACGGTGAGGATCGGCGTGAGGTCGAGCCCCTGCGCCTTCCAGTGCCCGATCGCCTTGCGCATATCGATCCGCTCGACCTGCCCGATCGCCTCGCCGAGACTGCGGAAGCCGAGCTCGGCGAGGAGCTCACGGACCTCCTCGGCGATGAACTCGAAGAAGTTGACGACGAACTCCGGCTTCCCGGTGAACCGGCTGCGCAGCACCGGGTTCTGGGTCGCGACGCCGACGGGGCAGGTGTCCTTGTGGCACACGCGCATCATCACGCAGCCGGACACGACGAGCGGGGCCGTCGCGAAGCCGAACTCCTCGGCGCCGAGCAGCGCGGCGATGACGACGTCGCGGCCGGTCTTGAGCTGGCCGTCGACCTGGACGCTGATTCGCTCGCGGAGATCGTTGAGGAGCAGGGTCTGCTGCGCCTCGGCGAGGCCGAGCTCCCAGGGGGCGCCGGCGTGCTTGAGAGAGTTGAGCGGGCTCGCACCGGTGCCGCCGTCGTGGCCGGACACGAGCACGACGTCCGCGCTCGCCTTCGCCACGCCCGAGGCGACCGTGCCGATGCCCATCCCCGCGACGAGCTTGACGTGGATGCGGGCGGCCGGGTTGGCCCGCTTGAGGTCGTGGATGAGCTGGGCGAGGTCCTCGATCGAGTAGATGTCGTGGTGCGGCGGCGGGGAGATCAGGCCGACGCCCGGGGTCGCGTGGCGGGTGCGCGCCACCCAGGGGTAGACCTTCGACGGCGGGAGCTGCCCGCCCTCGCCGGGCTTCGCGCCCTGCGCCATCTTGATCTGGATGTCCTCGGCGTGGGTGAGGTAGAGGCTGGTGACGCCGAAGCGCCCGCTCGCCACCTGCTTGATCGCCGAGCGCCGCTCCGGGTCGAGGAGCCGGTCGACGTCCTCGCCGCCCTCTCCGGTGTTCGACTTGCCGCCGAGCCGGTTCATCGCGATCGCGAGCGTCTCGTGCGCCTCCTGCGACAGCGAGCCGTAGCTCATCGCCCCGGTCGAGAACCGGCGCACGATCGAGCTCACCGGCTCGACCTCCTCGAGCGGGATCGGGCCCGAGTCGAGCGGCCGCAGGTCGAACAGCCCGCGCAGCGTCATGAGCTCCTCGGCCTGGTCGTCGACGAGGCGGGTGTACTCGCGGAAGATGTCGTAGCGGCGGGTGCGGGTCGAGTGCTGGAGCTTGAACACCGTCTCCGGGTTGAAGAGGTGGGTGGGGCCCTCGCGGCGCCACTGGTACTCCCCGCCGATCTCGAGCCGGCGGTGCGGCAGCGGCGGGTGCTGGGCGGGGTAGGCCATGGTGTGGCGGGCATCGACCTCGGCGGCCACGCCCTCGATGCTCAGGCCCTCGAGCCGGGACACCGTGCCGGTGAAGTAGCGGTCGACGAAGGCCTTGGACAGGCCGACGGCCTCGAAGGTCTGGGCGCCCTGGTAGGACTGCACCGTCGAGATGCCCATCTTCGACATGATCTTGAGCAGGCCCTTGTTGAGGGCGGTGAGGAGGTTCGCGACGGCCTGCTCCTCGGTCACCGAGGGGATCCGGCCCTCGCGGACGAGGAGCTCCGCGGTCTCCATCGCGAGATAGGGGTTGACCGCGGAGGCGCCGTAGGCCATGAGGGTCGCGACGTGGTGGACCTCGCGGACGTCGCCGGCCTCGACGAGGAGCGACACCCGGGTGCGGGAGCGCTCACGGATGAGGTGGTGGTGGATCGCCGAGGTCAGCAGCAGCGAGGGGATCGGGGCGAGCTCGGCGGTGGAGTCGCGGTCGGACACGATGAGGTAGTGGACCCCGCGCGCGATCGCCTCGCTCGCCTCGGTGCACAGCTCCTCGATCCGACGGGCCATGCTCACTCCCCCGCCGGCCGGCGCGTAGAGCCCGCTGAGCACGTGGGACGAGGGCCGCTCCGCGCCGCCGCGGCGGCGCGGCTTGGTGAGGTGGACGAACTTCGCGAGCTCGTCGTTGTCGATCACCGGGTAGGGCAGGAGGACCTGCCGGGCGTGCTCGGGGCCGGCGGCGAGCAGGTTGTGCTCGCGGCCGAGCCCGGTCGCGAGGCTGGTGACGAGCTCCTCGCGGATCGCATCGAGCGGCGGGTTCGTCACCTGCGCGAAGCTCTGCACGAAGTAGTCGAAGAGCATCCGCGGGCGCTGCGCGAACGCGGCGATCGCGGTGTCGGAGCCCATCGCGCCGATCGGCTCCGCACCGGTCTCCGCCATCGGTCCGATGAGGAACATGAGGTCCTCGTCGTTGTAGCCGAAGGTGCGCTGGCGGCGGTCCACGGAGGACTGCGGGTGGACGATGTGCTCCCGGTCGGGCAGGTCGGCGAGCTCGGAGCTCTCCGTCTCGAGCCACTCCGCGTAGGGGTGCGCGGCGGCGAGCTCGTCCTTGATCTCCGCATCCGGCACGATCCGGCCGGCGGCGGTGTCGACGAGGAACATGCGGCCGGGCTTGAGGCGGCCGCGCTTGATGATCCGCTCGTCGGGCAGGTCGATGACGCCGACCTCGCTGGCGAGCACGACGGTGTCGTCGGTGACGACGTAGCGGGCGGGCCGCAGGCCGTTGCGGTCGAGGACGGCGCCGGCCACAGTCCCGTCGGTGAAGGACACGCAGGCGGGTCCGTCCCACGGCTCCATGAGGAGCGAGTGGTACTCGTAGAAGGCCCGACGCGCCGGGTCCATGGAGTCGTCGTTCTGCCACGCCTCGGGGATCATCATCATCACCGCGTGGGGCAGCGAGCGGCCGCCCATGACGAGGAGCTCGAGGACCTCGTCGAACGACGCGGAGTCGGAGGCGCCCTCGGTGACGACGGGGAAGAACCGGCTGAGGTCGCGGGTCGAGCCGTCGGACCACGGCGAGGCGAGGGTCTGGGCCGACATGTCGCTCTCCCGGGCGCGCATCCAGTTGCGGTTGCCGCGCACGGTGTTGATCTCGCCGTTGTGGGCGATCATCCGGAAGGGCTGCGCGAGCGGCCAGGACGGGAAGGTGTTCGTCGAGAACCGGGAGTGGACGAGCGCGATCCGGGACACGAAGCGCTCGTCGCGCAGGTCGGGGTAGAACGCCTCGACCTGGGCGGTCGTGAGCATGCCCTTGTAGGTCAGCGTCTTCGAGGACAGCGAGGGGAAGTAGATCCCCTCGTGCTCGCTGCGCTTGCGGGTCGCGAAGCACCGCCGCTCGAGCTCCTCCTGGAGCGGATGGCCGTGGTCGTCGGTGGTCACCGGGATCTTCGGGTCGAGGGCGAGGAACACCTGGCTGAACTGCGGCATGACGGCCCGCGAGGCGCGTCCGACGATATCGGCGACGATGGGCACCTTGCGCCAGCCGAGCACCCGCAGGCCCTCCTCGGCGGCGAAGCCGGAGACGATCGCGCGGCCGCGCTCGGGGTCGGCGGGGTCGAGGAACGCGGTGCCGACGGCGTAGTCGCCGGGCTCCGGCAGGGAGAAGTCGAGGACGTCGCTCAGGAACCGGTGCGGGACCTGGACCGTGATGCCGGCCCCGTCGCCGGTGCCCTCGTCGCCGCCGACGGCACCGCGGTGCTCCATGTTGCGCAGCGCGGTGAGGGCTTGCTGGACGACGAGGTGGTCGGCGTCCCCGCGGTAGCGGACGATCATCGCCAATCCGCACGAGTCGCGCTCGGCCCCGGGATCGTAGAGTCCCCGTGCGGCCGGGAGGGCACTGTGGGGCAGGGCGGGCGCGGACATGCGGGATGGGCTCATGGCACCGTCCTTCTCAACTGCTGCGGACATGGTTTCTGCGGACGGCGCTGTCTGCATCGGTCAGCGGGCGGACCCCGAGGACCTGCGAGAGGTGACGCGGGTCACCGATCGCGGGTTTGCAGTGTACACGAACTGTCAGTCGGCGCGCGGCGGGCGTTCGGATCGTGTGCGCGACCCCACCTGCGGGACGATCGAGATCGCCGAGGTCACCGCACCGAAGAAGCCGAAGCTCCGCTTCGACATCGTCGAGCCGCGCGGAGCCTCGGGGTCCTCGGGATCACGCGGAGCAGGGCCGGGCGCCCACCCGGGAGCGGCGTCCCCGGGGGCGGTGCCGGCGGCCGTGGGGCCGGCATGGCCGGCCGAACCATGGTCGTCGTGGTCACGGCCGTCGGTGTCGTCTTCCGATCCGGGCTGCGCCCGCCGGCCGGTGTAGACCCCGTCCTCGGGTGCCCGATGGCGGATCCGGGAGAGCACGAACAGCGCCGCGCCGAGGGCGAAGACGAGGATCGACACCCAGACGTTGAGGCGGACGCCGAGGATGAGCTCGGCGGTGTCGATGCGCAGCGCCTCGATCCACACGCGGCCGGCGGTGTAGTAACAGATGTAGAGGAAGAACACCTGGCCGTGGCCGAGCGCGAACCGGCGCCCGGCCCAGATCAGGAGGACGAACCCGACGAGGTTCCACAGGGACTCGTAGAGGAAGGTCGGGTGGAACAGGGTGTCGACCGGGAGCGCGGCGTCGGGCCAGTTGGGGTTGGGCGCGCCGTCGATCTCGCGGTCGATCGCCAGCCCCCACGGCAGGGTGGTCGGGGCGCCGAACAGCTCCTGGTTGAACCAGTTGCCCCAGCGGCCGACGGCCTGGGCGAGGATGAGCCCGGGAGCCGCGGCGTCGAGGAACGCGGTGAAGCGGATGCCGTAGTGCCGGCAGACGAAGAAGACGGTGAGGACGCCGAGCGCGACCGCGCCCCAGATGCCGAGCCCGCCGTTCCAGATGTAGAGCGCTGCGACCGGATTCCCGTTCGGCCCGAAGTACGGGTCGGGGGTGGAGAACACGTGGTAGAGCCGGCCGCCGATGATGCCGGCGGGAATCGCCCACATGGCGATGTTCCACAGGTCGTCCTCGGACCCCCCGCGCGCCTGCCAGCGACGGTTCGTCACCCACAGCGCGAGCACGATGCCGAGCAGGATGCACAGCGCGTAGGCGTGGATGGTCAGCGGTCCCAGCGAGAACCCGCTCCACGAGGGCGAGGGGATCGCTGCGAGCACGTCGACGGCCGTTCCGGCGGTGCTCGGCTCAGCCACGGTCGCGCACCCCGGCGGCGAACTCCGCGGCCTGCCGCTCGAGTGCGGCGGTCCCGCCGGAGTCGAGCGCCTTGACGAGCGCGGAGCCGACGATGACCCCGTCGGCGTAGGCCGCGACCTCGGCGGCCTGCTCGCGCGTCGACACGCCGAGTCCCACGCACACGTGCTCGGCGCCGGCCGAGCGGGTGTCGGCGACGAGCTGGGCGGCCGCGGAGCCGACCTCGGCGCGGGTGCCGGTGACGCCCATCGTCGAGGCGGCATAGACGAAGCCGCGCGAGCTGCCGGCGACGTAGGCGAGCCGCTCGGGGCTCGAGGACGGCGCGACGAGGAAGATCCGATCGAGCCCGTGGGCGTCGGAGGCCGCGATCCACTCCCCCGCCTCGTCCGGGACGAGGTCGGGGGTGACGATGCCGCTGCCGCCGGCCGCGGCGAGGTCGCGGGCGAACGCCTCGACCCCGTAGCGCTCGACGATGTTCCAGTACGTCATCGTCACCGCCGCTGCGCCGGCCTCGCGGACGGCCTCGATCGCGGTGAGGACGTCGCGGGTGCGCACCCCGCCGGCGAGCGCGGTGACGCCCGCGGCCTCGATGACCGGGCCGTCCATCCCGGGGTCGCTGTAGGGCATGCCGACCTCGACGATGTCGACGCCGCCGGCGACGAGGGCGCGCATCGCGTCGAGCGAGCCGGGCACGTCGGGATAGCCGACCGGCAGGTAGCCGATGAAGGCGGCGCGGTTCTCCGCCGCGCAGGCGCGGAGCACGGGTGCGGTGCTCATCAGTCCTCCTCGTTGTTCGCGTCGAAGTAGCCGAAGTACTTCCCCGCCGTGTCGACGTCCTTGTCGCCGCGGCCGGACAGGCACACGGCGATGACGGCATCGGGCCCGAGCTCGCGGCCGAGCTGGAGCGCCCCGGCCAGAGCATGGGCGCTCTCGATCGCGGGGATGATGCCCTCGGTGCGGGCGAGCAGCCGGAAGGCCTCCATCGCCTCGGCGTCGGTGATCGCCCGGTACTCGCCCCGGCCGGAGTCGTGGAGCCAAGCGTGCTCGGGACCGACCCCGGGGTAGTCGAGGCCGGCGGAGATCGAATGGCTCTCGATCGTCTGTCCGTCGTCGTCCTGGAGCATCATCGAGCGGGCGCCGTGGAGCACGCCCTCGGTGCCCCGGGTGAGGGACGCGGCGTGGAGCTCTCCCCCGTCGCCGCCGGGCTCGCACCCGACGAGCCGGACCCCGGAGTCGGGGATGAAGGCGTGGAACATGCCCATCGCGTTGGACCCGCCGCCCACACAGGCGGTGACGGCGTCGGGCAGGCGGCCGACGAGCTCCTCGATCTGGGCGCGCGCCTCGAGCCCGATGATCCGCTGGAACTCGCGCACGAGCATGGGGAAGGGGTGCGGGCCGGCGACGGTGCCGAACACGTAGTGGGTGGTGTCGACGCTCGCGACCCAGTCGCGGAAGGTCGCGTTGATCGCGTCCTTGAGGGTGCGGGATCCGGCCTCGACGGCGATGACCTCGGCACCGAGGAGCCGCATCCGGGCGACGTTGAGGGCCTGCCGCTCGGTGTCCTGGGCGCCCATGTAGATCCGGCACTCGAGTCCCATGAGGGCGGCAGCGGTGGCGGTCGCGACGCCGTGCTGGCCGGCCCCGGTCTCCGCGATGAGACGGGTCTTGCCCATCCGCTGTGCGAGCAGCGCCTGCCCGAGGACGTTGTTGATCTTGTGGCTGCCGGTGTGGTTGAGGTCCTCGCGCTTGAGGAGGATCCGGGCACCACCGGCGTGCTCGGCGAAGCGCGGGGCCTCGGTGAGCAGGCTCGGGCGGCCGGTGTAGTCGCGGTGGAGGCGGTGGAGCTCGGCGACGAACCCGGGGTCGACGGTCGCCTTGGCGAAGGCGTCGGTGATCTCGTCGAGGGCGCTGATGAGCGCTTCCGGGATGAAGCGGCCGCCGAACGTCCCGAAGTACGGGCCCTGGGGCAGTTCGGAGGCCGGTGATGAGAACAGCTCGTGGTCCATGAGGTCCTTCGGGATCGGATGCGGCGAGTGGAGCGGCGCGCGGGCGTGCCGGAGGCGGCGGGTGGGGCTCAGCGGTGGGCGGCGACTGCGGCGCGGCCCGCGGCGGTGAACTCCGCGACGGCCTCCTGCGGGCGGCCGCCGGTGACGAGCGCCTCGCCGACGAGCGCGAGGTCGGCCCCGGCGTCGGCGAAGGCGGTGACGTCCCCGGCGTCGGTGACGCCGGATTCGCCGACGAGCACCGCCGCGGGCGGGCAGTCGGCGGCGAGCGGGGCGAACCGCGCGAGATCGACGGTGAGGTCCTTGAGGTTGCGCGTGTTGATGCCGATGAGCGGCGCCTCGAGGGCTGCCGCCGCGGCGACCTCGTCAGGGGTGTGCGCCTCGACGAGCACGGCCATACCGAGCTCGGTGGCGAGACCGTGGAGCTCGGCGAGCTGGGACTCGCTCAGCGCGGCGACGATGAGGAGGACGATGTCGGCGCCGTGGGCGCGGGCCTCGTGGACCTGGTACTCGGTGACGACGAAGTCCTTGCGCAGGAGCGGCACGTCGACCGCGGCGCGCACGGCATCGAGGTCGGCGAGGCTGCCGCCGAAGCGGCGCTCCTCGGTGAGCACGCTGATCGCGGCCGCGCCACCGGCGGCGTACGCGGAGGCGAGGGCGGCCGGGTCCGCGATGTCGGACAGGGCGCCCTTCGAGGGCGAGGACCGCTTGACCTCGGCGATGATGCCGAAATCGCCGGGCGCCCGCGGGAGCAGCGGCCGCACCGGGGCGGCGGCCGCCGCCCGGGCGCGGATCTCGGCCAGGGGGACTGCGGACTCACGCGGCCCGAGGTCCTCGCGGACCCCGGCCACGATGGCGTCGAGCACGGTCACCGGTGGTGGCCCGACTTCTGCTTCCCGCCCTTGCCCGCGGCACGCAGCACGAGGCCGACGATGGGGCCGATGGCACAGACGATGATGCCGGCCCAGAAGACGGTCCAGTTGCCGGCGACGCTGCCGAAGGTGGCGATGATCGCGCCGGCGAAGATGATGAAGACGCCGGTCCAGCCGGCGACGGTGTTGCCGTGTCCGGGATCCTGGACCGCGGTGTAGTCGATGGACGACCGGTCGAGGTCTCCGGTGCCGTCGCGCGCGATGATCTCTGTCATGGTTCTCCTTCTCTGGGGCTGCGTGCCGTCATTGTCTCACGAGGGCGGGCCGGGTCGCGCCCCGACCCGCGATGCGGGATCCGCTCATACGTCCTCCCCGCGGGACAGCGCGTCCCAGGTGCGGGTGGGATCCGCGCCGGGCTCCCCGTCGTCGGCCGCGCTGCTGCGCTCGTAGCGGGCCGAGGCCTGCCAGCGGCCGCTCGCGCGCGTCACCCACGCCGCGACGGCGGCGACCGCGAGACCGAGCACGAGGCCGACGCCGGGCCACGCCGTGTGGGGCCGGTCGGCGAGCATCGTGGCGAGTGCGACACCGGAGTAGCCGAGCGCGGCGAGCACCGCGACGCCGCCGACCACCCAGCGCCCGACCCGTTCGAGGAGGCCGAAGAGGAGCGCGATGACGGCGATGATCGCGGCGCATGAGACGAGCAGCGGGGAGTTCCCGGGCGCCTCGGCGGTCGCCTGGGCGACACCGGGTACCGGGGTGGTGGGGTCCGCGGCGGCGGTGATCCACGTGCGACCGGCGACGATCCACAGGGCGGCCGCGGACACGAGGAGGGCGAGGATGCCGCGCGCCTTCGTCACCGGGGTGCCCCCGCGGTCCGCTCCGGTTCCGTCCCGGGGGTGCGCAGGGTGTGGGCCGCGGCGGCGGCGCGGAGCACCGCGGCGGCCTTGTTCTGCGTCTCGATGTACTCGGTGTCGGGCACGGAGTCGGCGACGATCCCGGCGCCGGCGGACACACTGATCACCCCGGGGCGCATGATGCCGGTGCGGATCGCGATCGCGACGTCGAGGTCGCCCGTGAAGGACAGGTAGCCGACGACCCCGCCGTAGACGCCGCGCGCGGTCGGCTCGAGCCGATCGATGATCTCGAGCGCGCGCGGCTTGGGCGCTCCGGACAGGGTGCCGGCGGGGAAGGTCGCGGCGAGCACATCGACCCCGCCGCAGCGCCGATCGAGGCTGCCGGTGACGGTCGACACGATGTGCATGATGTGGCTGTAGCGCTCGATCTCCATGAACTCGACGACGTCGACGCTGCCGGGTTCGCAGACCTTCGAGAGGTCGTTGCGGGCGAGGTCGACGAGCATGAGGTGCTCGGCGCGCTCCTTCTCGTCCGCGAGCAGGTCGCGGGCGAGCTCGTGGTCCTCCTCCGGCGTCGCCCCGCGCGGCCGGGAGCCGGCGATCGGATGGGTGACGACGTGTCCGGCCTTGACGGTGACGAGCGCCTCGGGCGAGGACCCGACGATGCTCAGCGGCCGCCCGTCGGGGGTCGGGACGTCGAGGAGGTACATGTAGGGGCTCGGATTCGTGGTCCGCAGCATCCGGTAGACGTCGAGCGGGTCGGCATCGCAGGGCGAGTCGAAGCGCTGCCCGAGCACGACCTGGAAGATCTCCCCGTCGACGATCTCCTGCTTGGCGGTGAGCACGGACTCGAGGTACTCCTCGCGCGGGGTGCGCGGCTTGACCTCGGGCTCGAGCGGAGTGTGGACGGCGACGGTCGAGGGGGCCGGGGCGAGCAGGTCGTCGATCATCGCCGCGAGCCGGGCGCGCCCGGTGTCGTAGGCGGCATCGATGCCGGAGTCGCGGCCGTCGACGTTGACGACGTTCGCCACGAGGGTGACCCGGGAGGTCGAGTGGTCGAAGATCGCGACGTCGCCGGGGATCGACAGGCTGAGCTCGGGCACCGCGTCCTCCGGCAGCGGGCCGTGGCCGAGCCGCTCGAAGCGGCGCACGACGTCCCAGCCGAGGTAGCCGACGAGGGACGAGATCATCGGCGGCAGGTCGGGGTGCGGGACGTCGATGTGGAGCAGCTCGAGGGTGGCGCGCAGGGCGGTGAGCGGGTCGCCGCTCGTCGGGGCGCCGGCCGGCGGGGTGCCGAGCCAGGCGACCTCGCCGTCGACCTCGGTGAGGGTGGCGATCGGGTGGCGGCCGATGAAGGAGTAGCGGCTCCACACTCCGCTCGTCGCCGATTCGAGGAGGAGCCCGCCGGGCCGACCGCCGGCGAGCCGGCGGTAGATGCTCAGCGGGGTCTCGGAGTCGGCGAGCACGGTCGTGTACAGGGGCACGAGGCGGTGGTCGGCGCCGAGGGCCCGGAACTCCTCACGCGTCGGGGTGACGGACATCGATCTCCCTCCCGGTGAAGCAGGTGGCGGTGTTCGTGTGGCAGGCCGGGCCGGTCTGGTCGACGGTGAGGAGCACGGTGTCGGCGTCGCAGTCGAGGGCGAGCCCGCGCACGTGCTGGACGTGCCCGGAGGTCTCCCCCTTGACCCAGTACTCGCCCCGCGAGCGCGACCAGTAGGTGGCCCGCCCGGTGGTCGCGGTGCGGCGCAGCGCCTCGGCATCCATCCAGGCGAGCATGAGGACCTCCCGGGTGGTGTGCTCCTGCACGACGACGGGCACCAGGCCGTCGGGGCTGAAGACGACGCCGGGCAGCGCGTCCTCGATGGTCGGCGGTGTCATCGGACCTCGATCCCCTCGGCGCGCAGAGCGTCCTTGACCTCACCGACGGTGAACCGCCCGAAGTGGAACACGCTCGCGGCGAGCACCGCGTCGGCCCCGGCGCGCACGGCCGGCGCGAAGTGCTCGACGGCACCGGCCCCGCCGGAGGCGATGAGCGGCACGTCGACGACGGCGCGGGCGGCGGAGATGAGCTCGAGGTCGAAACCGGCCTTCGTGCCGTCGGCGTCCATGCTGTTGAGGAGGATCTCCCCGGCGCCGAGCTCCGCGGCGCGCCGCGTCCACTCGATCGCGTCGATCCCGGTGCCCCGGCGTCCGCCGTGGGTGGTGACCTCGAAGCCCGAGGGGGTGGGATCCGCCCCGGGCGGGACCCGGCGGGCGTCGAGGGACAGCACGAGCACCTGATTGCCGAACCGGTCGGCGATCTCGGCGAGGAGCTCGGGCCGGGCGACGGCTGCGGTGTTGACCCCGACCTTGTCGGCCCCGGCCCGCAGCAGGCGGTCGACGTCGGCGGTCGAGCGGACTCCCCCGCCGACGGTGAGCGGGATGAACACCTGTTCGGCGCAGCGGCCGACGACGTCGAGGGTCGTCTCCCGGTCGCCGCTCGAGGCGGTGACGTCGAGGAAGGTGAGCTCGTCGGCGCCCTCGGCGTCGTAGCGGTGGGCGAGCTCGACCGGGTCCCCGGCGTCGCGCAGCCCGGTGAAGTTCACTCCCTTGACCACGCGTCCGGCGTCCACATCGAGGCAGGGGATGACCCGTACCGACACTGCCATGGAGCTCCTCACAGTCCGAGGTTGCGGTAGCGCTCGATGCGGCGGTGCCAGCGGCGGTCCGCCGGCTGGCGCATGAGCGCGATGATCTCGTGTTCGAGGGTAGCCGACACGCGGGCGACGAACGCCTCCGGCTCCGCCGCGGCGTCGGGCTCCTCCGCGATGATCCTGTCCGCGACGCCGTCGGCGAGCAGCCGTTCGGCCTGCACGCCCTGCGCCTGGGCCATCTCCGGGGCGTGCTCGGTGTCGCGGTGGACGATCGCCGAGGCGCCCTCGGGCGGGAGCGGGGACAGCCAGCCGTTCTGCGCGGTGAGCACGCGGTCGGCCGGGACGAGCGCGAGCGCTCCTCCGCCGCTGCCCTCGCCCATGATCAGCGACACGGTGGGCGCCTCGAGGGTGATGAGATCGGCGAGCGAGCGGGCGATCTCGCCGGCCAGGCCGCCCTCCTCCGCCTGCTTCGACAGCGCCGCTCCGGGGGTGTCGATGACGGTGACGAGGGGCACGCCGAGCTCGCGGGCGAGCGCCATGCCGCGGCGCGCCTCACGCAGGGCGGCCGGGCCCATGGGCTCGTGGGAGCGCTGCCGGTAGCGGTCCTGCCCGAGCACGATGCACGGCGCGCTGCCGAACTTCGCGGTCGCGAGCAGCAGGCCGGGGTCCTTCTCCCCCTGGCTGGTGCCGTTGAGCGGCAGCACGTGGGTGGCGCCGTGGCGCAGCAGCTCGCGCACGCCGGGGCGCTCGGGGTTGCGGGAGGCCGTGATGATGTCCCAGGCCCGGGTGCCGGACGGAGCGGGGTCGGGCGCGGTCTCGGGGTCCGGCACGGGGGCGGGCACCTCGCGGCTGCCCATGAGGACGTCGAGCACCTTCGCGACGGTGTCGGCGATCCGCTCGGGACCGATCACGGCGTCGATGATGCCGAGCCGGTGGAGGTTCTCCCCGGTCTGCACGCCGGTGGGGAACTCGCGGCCGTAGAGCTGCTCGAACACGCGCGGGCCGAGGAAGCCGATGAGCGCGCCGGGTTCGGCGACGGTGAAGTGGCCGAGCGAGCCCCAGGAGGCGAACACGCCGCCGGTGGTGGGGTGGCGGAGGTAGACGAGGAAGGGCAGGCCGGACTGCTTGTGGGCCATGACGGCCGCGGTGATCTTGACCATGGAGAGGAAGGCGACCGTGCCCTCCTGCATCCGGGTGCCGCCGGAGGCGGGCCCGGCGAGCAGCGGCAGCCCCTCGGCGGTGGCCCGCTCGATCGCGGACACGAGCCGCTCGGCGGCGGCGACGCCGATCGAGCCGGCGAGGAACCGGAACTCGCAGGCGACGACGGCGACGCGGCGGCCGCGCACGAGTCCCTCACCGGTGATGACCGCCTCGTCGACGCCGGACTTCCGAGCCGCCCGGCCGAGCTCGGCGGCGTAGTCCGCGTCGATCCCGGCGGCCGGGGTGACAGGGGTGGTGTCCCAGCTCGTGTAGGTCCCGGGGTCGACGACGAGGTCGATGAGCCCGCGGGCGTCGAGTCGCTGTGCCATGGCCCTCAGCCCTCGAGCCAGGAGCGGATGACGGCGTCGTGCTCGCCGAGCAGCGGCGGCGCGAGGTGCTCGGTGACGGTGGTCTCCGTCTCCCCGGCGGCGTCGGCGTCGAAGAACCGGACCGGGGGCCCGGGCAGGTCCATCGGGCCGACGACGGGATGGTCGACGGTGATCTTGAGGCCCTGGGACAGCGCCTGCTCCCAGTCGTAGACCTCGGGCAGGGTGCGGACGATCCCGGCGGGGATGCCGGCGGCGGCGAGCTTCTCGAGCAGCGCCGCGGACTCGTAGGCGGCGAACACGTCCTCGATCGCGGCGGTGACGGCCGGCCGGTTCGTCACCCGCTCGGAGTTCGTCGCCATCCCCGGGGCGGCGGGGTCGAGGTCGAAGGCGGCGCAGAAGCGCTGCCACAGGCCCTCGTTGCCGACGGAGATCTGCACAGCACCCCCGTCGCAGTGGAACAGGCCGTAGGGCGAGAGCGAGGGGTGGTGGTTGCCGCCGGGGCGCGGGTCCTCGCCGGCGACGGTGGCGCGGGTGCCCTGGAAGGCGTGGACGCCGACCATGCCGGCGATGAGCGAGGTGCGCACCACCTTGCCGCGGCCGGTGCGCTCGCGCTCGAGGAGGGCGGCGAGGACGCCGTAGGCGCCGTAGATGCCGGCGAGCAGGTCCGCGATCGGGACGCCGACCTTCTGCATGTCGTCGGGTCCGGAGCCGGTGAGCGACATCAGGCCGGCCTCGCCCTGCGCGATCTGGTCGTAGCCGGCGCGCTGCGCCTCGGGCCCGTCGTGGCCGAAGCCCGTGATCGAGAGGATGACGAGGCGCGGGTTGATCTCGAGGCAGGTCGCGGTCGAGAAGCCGAGCCGGTCGAGCACGCCGCCGCGGAAGTTCTCGACGAGGACGTCGGCGCGGGCGATGAGGGCGCGCAGGGTGGCCTTCCCGTCCTCGCTCTTGAGGTCGAGCGCGATCGACTCCTTGTTGCGGTTGCAGGAGAAGAAGTAGGTGGCCTGCGGGTCGTCGGCGGGCCCCACGAAGGGCGGCCCCCAGGAGCGGGAGTCGTCGCCGGAGGCGGGGTTCTCGACCTTGATGACGCGGGCGCCGAGGTCGCCGAACAGCTGCCCTGCGTGGGGGCCGGCGAGCGCGCGGGACAGGTCGACGACCGTGTACCCGGACAGGGCGCCGGCGGTGCGGGGATTGGGCGTGGGTCGGGACATGGCTGCCTTCCGGTGGGAGGGTCCGCGCGCGGCCTCAGTTGTCGGGGCCGTCGGGGGTTCCGTACGTGTCCACGAGTCTACGCAATCGGCCCGCGGCGGCGAATCCGCGGGCGCCGTCGGCGGTCTGGATCGCCATCACCGCATACGTGGTGCCGTCGGCGAGGTCGAGCAGCGGCCACGGCTGTCCGCTCGTCGTCGAGTAGCTCACGCCGATGATCTCCGGCCAGGTGAAGGTCCGGGTGCGCACGATGTTGCGGACGGTGAGCGATGCGGGGGTCGCGATCGCGCGCACCGAGCCGAGGCGCCACAGGATCGCGGCGAAGAGGACGCCGAGGGCGATGAGCCAGATGTGGTCGACCGGCTTCCATGCGTCCCAGCCGATCGTGCCCAGCCCGTAGGACAGGGCGATGAAGGCGGCGAGGACCGCGACCGCGGCCACCAGTGTCAGGGGCCGCAGCACGTAGGGGCGGAAGACCTCACATCCGGCAGGCATCGATCGCGGTCACGAGGATCGCCCGTGCCCCGGCCGAGTACAGCCGGTCCATGATCTTGTGGGAGTCCTTCTTCTCGACCATCGAACGCACGGCCGACCATGCGGGGTCGTTGAGCTGGGAGACCGTGGGGCTCTCGTAGCCCGGGGTCACCGCGATCGCATCGGCGAGCAGCTCGGTGCGGATGTCGTAGTCGATGAGCACGTAGGAGCGGGCGACCATGACGGACTGCATGCGCCGGATGAAGACGTCCGCCCCCGGCTTGGTGACCTCGCCGCGGGCGATGAGCACGCCCTCGGACATGAGGATCGGCTCGCCGAAGGTCTCGAGGCCGGCCATCCGCAGGGTGGTGCCGGTCTCGACGACGTCGGCGATCGCATCGGCGACTCCGAGCTCGATCGACACCTCGACGGCGCCGTCGAGCTTGACGGTGGTCGCCTCGATGCCGCGGCGGGCGAGGTCCTGGTCGACGAGCACGGGGTAGCTCGTGGCGATGGTCTTCCCGGCGAGCTCGGCGGGGTCGGAGTAGGTGCCCTCCTCCGCCGCGTAGTGGAAGGCGGAGCGGCCGAAGCCGAGCTGCATGACCTCGTCGGCCTCCGCCTCGGACTCCAGCAGCAGGTCGCGCCCGGTGATCCCGATGTCGAGGATGCCGCGGCCGATGTAGGTCGCGATGTCACGGGGCCGCAGGTAGAAGAACTCGATGTCGTTGTCGATGTCGCGATGGACGAGGCGCTTGGAGTTGAGCCGCAGGGAGTAGCCGGCCTCCCGCAGCATCGTCGTGGCCGATTCCGACAGCGCGCCCTTGTTGGGCACTGCGACACGGAGCATGATGTCCTTTCGAGGATCCGGGATTCAGAGCTTGCGGTAGACGTCGTCGAGCGTGAGGCCGCGGGCGATCATCATGACCTGGAGGTGGTAGAGGGCCTGCGAGATCTCCTCGGCGAGCTCCTCGTCGGTCTGGTACTCGGCGGCCATCCACACCTCGGCGGCCTCCTCGACGACCTTCTTGCCGATCGCGTGGACCCCGGCGTCGAGCTCGGCGACGGTGGCGGATCCGGCCGGTCGGGCGGCGGCCTTGGCGGTGAGTTCGGCGAACAGCTCTTCGAAGGTCTTCACGGTGTCCCAGCCTAGTGCATGGGCGGGCGCGCGCCGGGGCCCGTCCGCACCTCGGGAACGTGACCTCGCTCGCTCAATCGGGGCGGCCGGTCACCGTCTGGGACTGGGCGATCGGCGAGGAGATCGTCTGCCGGGAGCGCTTCGCCCAGTCGATGATCCCGACGACCACCATGATGAGGAAGATGAAGTAGACGATGCCGGAGAAGGCCAGCCCGCCCATGATCGCCAGCGGGATGCCGACGAGGTCGACGGCGAGCCAGACGAACCAGAACTCGACGATCGCGCGGCCCTGGGCGTACATCGCGACGAGCGAGCCGACGAAGATGTAGGCGTCCGGGTAGGGGTTCCACGACCAGCCGCCGGCGGAGAGCACCGCGCCGAAGGCGACGGTGCCGACGAGCAGCGCGAGGACGAGGAGGATCCGCTCCTTCCACGTCGCCCAACGGACCTGGATCTCACCGGTCTGCTCACGCGAGCGCTTCCACTGGCTCCAGCCCCAGATCGCGGCGACGATGATGACGACCTGGCGGGAGGCGTTGCCGCCGAGACCGGCGGAGACGCTCGCGGAGAACAGGAGGATCGAGCCGAGGATCTGCACCGGCCAGGACAGGATGTTCCGGCGCAGCGCGAGGAACACCGTGGCGAGCGCACAGATGTTGCCGAGGAAGTCCGACCACGGGACGGGATTGCCCAGCAGCTCGAAGATCGGCGTGTTGAGCCAGGTGAAGATCTCCATGGAATCCCCTCGGGTCAGTGCGCGTGGGCGGCGGCGCGGGTGCGGAGCTCGTCGATGGCGGCGGCCGGGCTGTCCGCGCCGTAGACGGCCGAGCCGGCGACGAGCACGTTCGCGCCGGCGTCGACGACGCGGTCGACGGTCGCGGCGGACACTCCCCCGTCGACCTGGAGGAGGATGTCGAGGCCGGAGGCGCTGATCGCCTCGCGGGTGCGGCGGATCTTCGGCAGGCACACGTCGAGGAAGGACTGGCCGCCGAACCCGGGCTCGACGGTCAAGATGAGGATCTGGTCGAACTCGCCGAGGAGGTCGACGTAGGGCTCGATCGGGGTCGCCGGCTTGAGGGCGAGGCTCGCCTTCGCGCCGAGGCGCCGGATCTCCCGGGCCAGCCGGACCGGGGCGGCGGCGGCCTCGGCGTGGAAGGTCACCGAGGCGCAGCCGAGCTCCGCGTAGACGGGTGCGTGGCGATCGGCGTCGGCGATCATGAGGTGCGCGTCGAGCGGGATCGGGGACACGGCGCGGATCCGCTCGACCACCGGCGGGCCGAAGGTGAGGTTCGGCACGAAGTGGTTGTCCATGACGTCGACGTGGGCCATGTCGGCGTTCGCGATCGCGGCGAGCTCGCCGCGCAGGTCGGCGAAGTCGCAGGACAGGATGCTCGGATTGATGTGGATGGTCACGGGGGAATCCTACTTCTTCCGCATCAGGGCGAGGAACATGCCGTCGGTTCCGTGGACGTCGGGCCACAGCTGCGCGCAGCGGCCCCCGGCCACCGGTGCGGAGGCGAACTCCTCGGCCGGGCGGCCGGTGACCTCGGCGAGCACCTGGGCGGCGTCGAGCATCTCGACGGCGGAGGGCTCCGCGGCGGCGAGCTCTTCGACGACGAGCAGGGTCTCGACGTGGTGGGGCGAGCAGGTGGTGTAGGCGATGACGCCGCCGGGCATCGCGGCGCTGATCGCGGCGGCGAGGAGCTCGCGCTGGATGGGCCCGAGGGTGTTGACGTCCTTCGGGGTGCGGCGCCAGCGGGCCTCGGGCCGGCGGCGCAGCGCACCGAGGCCGGAGCAGGGCACGTCGACGAGGACGCGGGTGAACTGCTCGGCGTGGTCGGTGCCGAACTCGCGCCCGTCGGCGGCGAACACCTCGACGACCTCGGACAGTGCCCGGGTCGAGTCCTCGACGAGGTCGGCCCGGTGGTCGGAGGTGTCGACGGCGATGACGCGGTCACCGGTGCCCGCGGCTACCGCGCCGAGCACGGCGGTCTTGCCGCCGGGTCCGGCGCACAGGTCGAGCCACGCCCCGGCGGGCGCCTCGGGCCGGGTGAGTGCGAGGGCGACGAGCTGGGAGCCCTCGTCCTGCACCCGGGCGGTGCCCTCGCGCACCTCGGGCACGTCGAGCGGGGCGCCGTGGTCGAGGTGCACGCCGAGGGGCGAGAGCGGGGTCGGGGTGCCGACCCGGTCGGCGACGTCGGCGCGGTCGGCGACACCGGGCAGGACGCTCAGGCAGACCTTGGCCGGGGCGTTGTCGGCATCGAGCACCGCGCGCAGCTCACCGGCGTCGCGGCCGTGGGCGACGAGCGCCTGGCGCAGGGCACGGATGATCCAGGCCGGGTGGGAGGTCGCGATCTCGAGCTCCCGGGTGGGATCGACGTCCGCGGTGACGGTGTCGAGCCATTCCTCGCGGGTGCGCTCGGAGATGCGCCGGAGGACGGCGTTGACGAATCCGCCGGCCCGGACGTCGTGGTGGGCCTTGACGACGCCGACGGTCTCGGACACCGCGGCGTGGTCGGCGACGCGCATATTCAGCAGCTGGTGGGCGCCCATCCGCATCGCGGCGCGCACGGGCGGGTCGATGTCGGCGGCGGGGCGGCCGGCGGCGACGGTGATGATCGCGTCGTAGAGGCCGATGCCGCGCAGCGTGCCGTAGGTCAGCTCGGTGGCGAGGGCGGCGTCGGGGCCGGTGAGGCGGGTGCGGGCGAGTTTGCCGGGCAGCAGGAGGTTGGCGTAGGCATCCTCGAGCTCGACGTCACGCAGCACCTCCCAGGCCAGGGTCCGCGGGAGGTCGGCGCGCGGCGGGCGCGGCTGACGGGGCCCCCGACGGTCGTGGTCGCGGGGCCCTGAGCCCCGGCGGTCGTGGTGGTGGGGGCCTGAGTCACGAGGGCCGGAGGTGCGGCGGTCGTGGCGCGGCCGATCATCGCCCTGCCTGTCACGGGGCTGCCGGTCGTCTCGCTGCCGGTCGCGGGGCTGACGGTCGTGGTGCTGCCGGTCGTGGTTCTTGGATTCGTCCGATGTCACGGGGTCTCCTCGAGGTCGAAGTCGATGTCGCCGTGGCCGCGATGGAAGTCGAGCGCGGACATGCGGGGCTTGCCGAAGGGCTGGATCCCGGTGACGGACACGGCGCCGTCGCCGGTGCCGATGACGACGGCGTCCCCGCGCCGGGTCAGCCGGCCGGGCGGGAGGTCAGCCGAGGGGCCTGCCGGAGCCCCCGGCCGAGGATCCGTCCGGGGATCTGTCGGAGGTTCGGTCTGAGGGTCCGTCGGAGAGCCCGTCTGGGGGTCCGTCGGAGGCGCAGTCCGGGGGTCCGTGGGGGCGGTGTGATCGGAGCTGCCGCTGCGGTGGACCCGGACGCCGAAGAGCTTGGTCCGCTTCCCATCGATGAGAGCCCAGGCGCCGGGCTGCGGGGTGACTCCGCGGGCGCGGGCGGACACCTCGGGCGCGGAGGCGCGGAAGTCGAGGCGCGCCTCGTCCGGGGTGATCTTGTCCGCGTGGGAGGACTCCCCCGCCTGCGGCCGGTAGTCCGCGGTGCCGGCGGCGACGGCGTCGAGCGCGGCGACGAGCACGGGTGCACCGCGCTCGGCGTAGTCGTCGAGGACAGCACCGGCGTCGGCCTCCGGGAGCTCGAAGGCGGCCTGGGCGACGACGTCTCCGGTGTCCATGCCGGTGTCGATCCGGAACACGGTGACACCGGAGCCGGTCTGCCGGGCCATGATCGCGCGCTGCACGGGTGCCGCACCCCGCCAGGCCGGGAGCAGGGAGAAGTGGAGGTTGAACCAGCCGTGGGCGGCCGCGGCGAGGGCGCGTGGGCCGGCGATCGCGCCGTAGGCGACCACGGCGACGGCGTCCGGGGCGAGGGATTCGATCTCGGTGAGGATGTCGCCGCGCAGCCGGTCGGCCTCGAGGACCGGGATCCCGGCGGCCTGCGCGCGGACCTTGACCGGGCTGGGGGTGAGAACGCGCTTGCGGCCGACAGGCGCATCGGGCCGAGTGAGCACGGCGACGACCTCGTGCTCGGAGGCGAGCAGCGCCTCGAGGGAGGGCACGGCGACGTGGGGGGTTCCGGCGAAGATCAGTCTCACGAGGATCCAGTCTACGGCGCGGGGCGTGCGCGCCGGTACGGCAGTGCGATCGAGGTGCACCGGGGTGGGTCCGCCCGGTCACGACTGCGTCATCCGACTCCGTGCGCCAGCGGGACGTCGACGATCTCGCGGTTCCGCGGCAGGGATCCCCGGAAGGTCATCGGCACCGCGTTCGCGCCCTCGATGTGCGTGCCGTCGATCGCCTGGATGTGCAGATGGGGTTCAGTGCTGTTGCCCGAGTTCCCGCACCGGCCGATGAGCTCGCCGGCGCGCACGTGCTGCCCCGTCCGGACAGCAGCACTCCCCAGCTGCAGATGGCAGAGCGCGACGACGATGCCCCCGCGTTCGATGAACACGTGGTTCCCCGCAAGTGCCGTCCACCCCGCCGCGACTCGACGTGGCTGGGTCAGCGCATAGCCGATCGACGGCAGGCCGCGGTGAGCCCGATGGTCGGGCTCCGCATCATGCACCGCGACCACAGCACCATCGGCAGGGGCGAGGATCGGCCGACCGAAACCCGGGAAGCGCTCCGGGGGCTCCGGTCGGACGAGCCCGCTGAACGTGATCGGAGCAGTGCGCGAATCCTCCCCGACCGGCACGAAATCGATCGCATGCGATGTGGCGAACCGATGGGTGCCATGGCTGGGAATCCTGTCGGCCGGGCTGTTCTGGACGAGCCAGCGGCCGGAGAACGGATAGTCGAGATCGATGCCGGATGACATACAGGACTCCCTTTCGTGCGCCGCGACCGCTCCACATGCGTCGATAGATCCACGTGAGCCAATCGGCGCACGCGCGTTGACAGAGCCACGTTCGTCGACTGATCTGCTTGCATCCACAGCGGCGATCGTCTGCGGGGCCTCGGGAGTCGCACTGGGACAAGCCCTCACTCGATTCTCTCACGTCGGAGCTCCGGTTCCAGGGGATCAGGCACTGGAAAGTGTCGTCGCCCGGTCCATCCCGGAAGAGCGGCGGTGATCCGAGGGCGCTGTCCCCAGAAGAGCACTGTCTTTGGAGGGGCGGTGGCTCTCACAAGGGCTGCGGGTCACTGATGGGCTGCGGGCCTCACATGGGCGGTGGCTCTCATAAGATCGGCGGGTCTCAGAAGGGCGGCGGGTCGTCGTCGGCGTGCCACCAGGGGTCGCTGCCACCGGCGGGAGGACCGGTCGATGCCTCGGTCGCACTCCCGGTGTCGGTATCGTTTGCGAGTCGCTCGACCGCCGGCGTTCTCATCACCGATCCCCCAGCGGACCGATCTGCACTGGCCGATCGTCCGGTGACTGACCCTCCGGAGACCGACACACCCAGGACAGTCGCTCCGGAACCGGTCTCCGCGTGCGCTGCGCCACTGTTCCTGCGGTCGGGCTGGCAGTCTGTCGCAACGCCGGTGTGCGCGAAGCGATCGCTCTTCCTGCTGTTCGCAGTTGTGCTGTCGACGGACGCGGCGGGTTGCGGCCGGGTGGAATCCGGCCGGGGGTCGGCCGACTCGGTGTCATCGATATCAGACTGGGGCGCCTTCTCCCAGCACTCCCAGGGATCGATGACGACAGAAGCACGAGAGCTGCGCGACGCGGTGCCGTCCGGTTCGCGGTCCGGCGGGCCGTCATCAGGGTCACGCGGGGGTCCGCCATCGGGACGATCCGGTGGGTCGTCATCGGGGTCGTCCGGTGTTCCGGTGCTCGGGCCGTCGGGTGGCCTCTCTTGGGATGTGCTCCGTGGCGGGTCGGGGTCGTCGGAGTCGGTCAGGCCGAGGAGGCGGCGGGTGAGGCGCGCAGCCTCGCGATCGGCGGGCCTGTCAGCCGGTGTGGTGGTGTGGGTGATGCCGTGGGCGAATTGCCAGCAGATGAGTCCGTCGGTGGTGCGGTGCAGGCGCAGGGTCCGCTCGGTCTTCATCTGGTGGTGCTGTTTGCACAGGGGGTGGAGGTTGTCGAAGTCCGTCCGCCCGCCACGAGCAGGAGCGGCGTGGTCGAAGGGGGTGATGTGGTCGGCTTCGCTGGTCTCGGCCCGCCGCGTGCAGCCCGGGGCGGTGCACCAGGCCCAGGTCTGGTTCAGCGTGGTGCGCATTCCGGCCGGCAGCGTGTAGGACTGTGCGATCTCGGGGCAGATGGCGCCGGTGGTGGGGTCGGTGAGGATGCGGGTGAATTTCTCCGACCCGGCGGCGAGTCTGCGGGCGAGGTCGGCGGGGATGGGGGTGCCGTCGGACCAGGTGCCGGGCAGTGTGGCGTGTCCGGTGAGGGTGAGGAAGGGGACGGTGATGACGACGGTGGCCTGTCTGCGCAGCCAGTCCTGATTCGACGGACACGTCACCGTGACATATTGCCGCACGCGCCCGTCCGGGCCTGCTTCACCTGCATCGGTATCACCGGTGGAGGGGAAGAGTCCTGGATTCGGATCTGCGGTACTCCCCTCAGCAGTGAACGCGCCTGCGTCCTGACTACTGCCGCCGTCACCGCCGCCGCCCTCCTCGGAGGCGGTGGTGGTGTTGGGGGTGGTGATCTCGATGTCGGTGCTCGGGGCGGTGGCGGTGAGGAGGTCGAACATCAGCTGCGGGATGGTGCGATCGTCTGCGATCTGCGCCCCGGCCGGCAGCTGCTCGCCGAACGTCGAGGCGTGGGCGGCCCGGATCGCGCGGGCGGTGGCCTCGAGGCGGCGGTGCAGGGCGTGCAGGGGCTCGAGGGG
>NZ_BAABGL010000007.1:0-6571 GCF_039541555.1 Brevibacterium pityocampae
TTTAGGCGCGTGATGTTCGTTGCGTGTTGATGAGCACGCGCGATCGTGGAGTCCACCGACAGCGACCAGTCGAGCTGGCCGGCCGCGTCAGCGTGAGCGGTCAAGCGGGCCAGCGCGGTGTCCCAGGTGCCGTCGTCGGCCATCCGGCGATGCCAGGTCCATACCGTCTGCCACTTGCCGAACGTCTCGGGCAGGTCCCGCCAGGCGATCCCGCATCGGTAGCGGTAGATGATGCCCTCGACCATCTGGCGGGCATCAGCGAAGGGCCGGCCCCTGCGGCCGGTCGGAGCAGGCAGCAAGTCNGGGACTTCGAATCTCGGCTCCGGGCCTGACTCTGGTGTGTGGGTTGAACGCTTAATGCTCGGAGTCTAAAAGAGGATATTCCTTAGGTGTCACTCGAACCTTGGGGTTTATTCCGTTAAAAATCTGCGAGGAATAGAACGCTATATTTGTTTGAATAGACGGATCTGAGTACTTAATTCCCCTCGCCTCAAATTCTCTTTCCAGGCTGGCGTGGAGTTCTGCCGGGTTCTTGTTTGCACGGTTGCGGTACGCGATTGTAACTGCCTTCTCCACCGCCATTCTTCCTGCAAAAACCACTATTTCGTCGAGGTATGTGAAGTATTCGTAGGGGCCGACCGTTTCGAAGGTGGCGCGACGGTTCTGAAATGAACGATCCAATTTTACATTGGCTGTATGTGCCGGATATCGAGGCTCCTTGGCGTCGAAATGCCACTTGTCGCCGTGTGCGGCTGCGTTCCTGAAATGTTTTGCGAACTGTGTGAGGGGGTCCGTGGGGTCGATGAGGCTTCCATCGATTAACAGGTTGCCGATTGTGAGTGCCCCGGAAAGCATTGGACCCGCAAGTATGTTCTTCTGTACTTTCAAACTTGGTAGTTTTTGAACATAATCGAAGGCTTGCTTTGCTGAAAAACGGAGCCCCTCGTCCGTATCCCGTTTCATGAGATCGATAGGAAGATCTGAATCTGGCGGTGATCCGAGCATCTCGTGATACGCCTGGAGAACTGGGCTACCCGGGAGGAGCATGGCCGTCATAGTCAAGTTCTGAGCTAGAAAGAGGGTTTTGAGAGAGTTTGCCGCATCTACAATATCCATCTCGCGTTTTGGGTTCGGAGCCATTAGTAAATTCCAATCATCAGTGGTGGAGGATTTAATGTTAGGGCAGTCGGGCGACCGGGGATGCTGACGGCAGGAGGGAAGGTTTCGCTCTCACTGATGTTTGCGATTCACCGAGGCTCAACTTCGCCCGGACCGTGACTCGGGAAATCCTCGCCGAGAAATTTCGAAACCGTACTGGCTTTTCTACCGGTTGCTTTCGACCAGGTGACGTCAGAGCGACTGGGTCTAGCAATAGGGGCACGCGTAGACGAGGCTCTCCGCCTGTCTGACTCTTGTCGGAACTCTTCAGTGGTCGGGTTGAATTCTCGCGTACGTCCAGTGCAGTCATACTCGTAGACTGCTACCTCCGCCCTCACAAACAACTCCATCACGTGGAGGCGGTCCGAAAATCTCTTCCGGCTCCACCATGGCGAATCGCCCCACTCCGCGATCTCAGGATCGATACCGGCACGAGGATTGACTTTTGGGATAGGGCCGTCCCCGTGCTGGACTGTCAACCGAATCAGGTCGCAATATCCGTCTTGGAATTGCAGCTCTCCCCATTCCAGGGCAGGGGGATCGTTTCGGGAGGCTTCCACCACGGGGTTAAGTTCAGCGACCCTCGCGGTGGCGATGGTCATTCTCCGATGGCGGTCAATCCTCGCTAGCCGATTGATCCAACCGAGGAAATTCGCATCCGGAATCTCAGTATTGAACGGTTGCATCGCATAGAGCATGTCCCTTTGGTGGTCAGCGAGCGGTTTGAGCCTGTACAGGTTCCTCGTCCACTGTTCCTCGGTGTCGTAGATCGGGTACTGGAGGGCGCTCTCTTTGGGCGGAGGGTCGGACCGGGACATATGGACTGCCGTGGCCCAGATTAGCGAATCAAGTGCACTGCGCAGATTGAACAACCATTCTCCGAAAATGACTGACATCCGTTCGGGAAGCGGTTCTGATTGAGTCGCTCGCAACACCCATCTCTTGGGGCCGTCATCGATAAGTGAGAAGTCGAATGGGGACAGTTCGAGGTACTCGTTCCAGATCTCAGCGAGGGCCGTCTGGTGCTCACGTGCTCTATCGAGCTTCGCATATGCAGAATCGAATTCGGGTGCGCTCATGGTCCGAATCGTACTGGGCTGGTCTGACATGACGACCGACGCTCGCTCCCCGCGCGTGCGCGTGCAAATGGATGCTGTCTCGACGCGAGCAAAAAGCCGGGGCAATGTATGTCAAAAGCTTTGTTTTGAGAGAGCAGGCCCACGGACAGCAGATGCCACCCTGCGAGCTCGGCACCGATCGACACGATCCCGGTGGCCATCACCGAGGCGAAGCATCCGGGTGCCAGTGTCGACGGGCTCAGTCCCCACCGTCTGTGCAGTCCGGTGAGGTTGCGATCGACCGTGCTCATTCGCTCCTCATTCTCGTCGCCGTGCGTCGAGGGATATCGACGTGTTCGATACTACGACCCCGCCCTCTGTCATCGCGTTACGGCTCCCGCCTTGCGGAGCCGTGCTGCGATCCCCGCCGAGCAGCCACCCGTGCGGCCGCCCGAGGAGTCCGCTCGAGGGCCTCTGCGCGGATAACCGATGTGCAATTCGCGACATCTGAGCGTTCTCGGCTCACGCTCCCATCATTTTCATGAGAGAATTCATTGGAGTTACCAATGGGTAACTTCGCGTGGAGTCGCCCGCTCCACGCTCCCGCGCGCCGGTAGTGGCTTATTCTGCAGTTACCTGCGCGGTGCAGAGATCTCCGGTACAGACCGGATCGACAAGGGCACAGACGACTGGGAGCGATGGCTATGGAGAGCACAACGGACACTCTCGCCGAGGACGCCGACATCGACGCGCCAGCGGTCTCGCTGCGCGGTTGGTCCCTGTCCGGAAAACAGGGCGATGTGTTCACCGATATCGACCTCGAGGTGCCGACCGGCGCCATCGCCGTCGTCCGCGGGCCCGCCGGCAGCGGGAAGACCTCCTTCCTGCTGTCCTTGGCTGCGAGGATGCGGGTCTCGGACGGGGAGGGCCGCCTCGGCGATATCGATATCCGCAAGCAGGCCCGCACCGTGCGCGGGCAGGTTGCGGTCGGACATATCGCCGGGCTGACGGACCTTGAGGACGACTTCACGGTCGCTCAGCACGTCGCCGAACGACAGATCATGCTGCAGCCCTGGTATAAGCCGTGGGCGTCGAAATCGACATTGCGCGAGGTCATCGGCCTCATCCGGGACACTTTCACCACGGCCGGTGAGATGATCGACGAACTCCCGCCGGGGACGTTCTCGAAGCAGGACGCCCAGCGCGCGGACTTCCTCATCGACGATGACGGAGAGGTATTCGTCTCCGAGCTGAGCGAGCTGCAGAAATTCTTCCTCGAATTCGGGCTGGCAAGCCTCAGCCGCCAACCTGTCGTCGTCATCGACAACATCGACTACCTGCGCGAATCCGCCGACCGAGCCCGCGCTTGGGCCGGGATCCTCATCTACCAGCAGCTGCGCAGATCACGGGATCCCGAGGACCTGCTCACGGTCATCGTCTCCTGCGAGGACTCGAGCGAACTCGACATCGCCACCAGGTCGCTCGGCTCCCGCGCGGAGCCGTCGATTGTCGACCTCGAACTGCCGCCCCACCCTCCCGCTCATCGCGGGTCCAAACACTGAACTTCCTGCCCCACGTACACGAATCCGAGGAGATTCCCGAATGTTCTCCCTGCCCTGGTTAGAACTCTCACGATTCAAACGCCACACGATCACGCGCTTGGCGATGATCGTCATCATCGTCATCCCGTCGATCTACGGCGGGCTGTACCTGGCCTCGAACTGGGACCCGGCCGGGCACCTCGACAAGCTGCAGGCAGCGATCGTCAACGAGGACACCGGTGCCGAGAAGCCCGACTCGGACGGAGAGAAGCTCGACGCCGGTCAGGAACTCGTCGACGAGATCACGCCGAAGGGCGAAGGCGGATTCGACTGGGAGGAGACCAGCCAGGAAGAGGCCGACGAGGGGCTGGCCGAAGGGAAGTACTTCGCGGTCCTCGAGATCCCCTCGGACTTCTCCGAGAAGCTCGTGTCGACCGGCGGTGACGATCCGGAGCAAGCAGGGCTGCGGCTGCGCACCGACGACGCCCATAACTTCATCGTCGGGCAGATGGCCGGGACCATCCTCTCCGAGATCAAGGACGGACTGAGTAAGACGACGACCGCCGAGTACGTCAACCAGGTGTATCTCGGATTCAACGATATCCACTCCGAGACGGAGAAGGCTGCAGACGGTGCGGCCGAACTGCACGACGGAGCAGGCCAGCTCCACGACGGCACCGGAGAGCTCGTGGACGGGACGACGAAGCTCGACAAAGGAATCGGAACGCTGCAGACAGGACTCATCGACCTCGACGACGGTGCGGGAGAGCTGAAGAAAGGCAGCGGCGACCTCGCCGACGGAGCCGATACCCTGGCGAAATCCACCACCGAGGCGAAGAACGGCTCGAAGAAACTCGCCGACGGTGCCGGGCAGGTCGCCGACGGCACCTCCGAGCTGCGTGATACCGCCGATGAAGCCACGAAGAAGGCCGAGGACGTCAAACGCAAGGCTGATGACGTCGTCGACGGGGCGCGGCCGAAGCTCGAGCGCGCCGAGGGTGACTTCGACGATGCCCGGACCACCGTGCGCGGGGACATGGACGAGCGGATCAAGCAGCTGCAGGAGGACTATCCGGACGACCCGAACGTGCAGAAACTCGCCGAGGATGCCGACAGCCTCGGCGAGGACCTCGATTCCGCGCACAAGCGCGCCTCGGATGCCAAGGAAGAAGCCAAGAGCCTCGAGGACAAGCTGACCGACGCGGTCGACGGGGCGATGGACAAGATCCGCACGGCCGATAAGAAGATCGGTCAGCTCGACGACGGAGCGCAGAAGGTCGCGACCGGTGCCGACGACCTCCACTCCGGGCTGATCAAGCTCGACGCAGGTGCGGGACAGCTCGCCAAGGGAGCCGGTGACCTCCATGACGGTGCCGTCCAGCTCAAGGACGGCACGGCGAAGGCTAAGGACGGAGTCGGTGATCTCAAGGACGGTTCGGAACAGCTCGTTGACGGGTCGACCGAACTCGACAAGGGCGCGGACAAACTCGATGACGGCTCCGGCGAACTCGCCGATGGTCTGCAGAAGGGACTCGAGCAGATCCCGACCTATGACAAGAAGGACCGGGAGAACCGTTCGGATGTCGTGGCTGTTCCCGTCGATGCAGACAAGGTCAAGGACAACGCGGTCGACGCCTACGGCGAGGGACTGTCCGCGTTCTTCGTCTCCTTGGCTCTGTGGATCGGCGGAATGATCACCTATATGGTCATCAACGCCATTCCATATCGGGCGCTGTTCTCATCGGCGACTTCGTCGCGCATCGCCTGGGCCGGCTACGTTCCCGGGCTCCTCTTCGGTATCGCTCAAGTCGCAGTCCTCTATGCGATCCTCGCATTCACCTTGGACTTCTCGGCCGGAGCGTGGCTGTGGACGCTGCTGTTCTCGATGCTCGCGGCGGCGTGTTTCCACTCCGTGCACCAGTTGTGTGTCGCGGCCTTGGGCGGTGTCGGCAGGCTGATTGCCCTGGTCCTGCTGATGCTGCAGATCGCTTCGGCGGGCGGGACCTATCCGGTGGAGACGGCACCGAAGATCTTCCAGATCATCTCGCCGTTCCTGCCGATGACGCACGCGGTCAGCGGTCTGCGCACACTCGTTGCCGGTGGTGACATGTTCATCGCAGCCCAGGCGGCCGTGGTCCTGCTGCTGATGACCGCGCTCTCCCTGGTCGCCACAACCGTGGTCTGCAGTCGCAAGCGTATGGTCACGCTCACTCAGCTGCACCCGAGCCTGAGCCTGTAGGCCCGGGGGCGGGTGCGGTGACGGCTGAGATGCGGTCATTGACGCGAGTGGTGGCTTGATCGGCGTCTCAGTCGTCGAGGTAGCGCAGGTACCTCTGCGGGTCGTGGAGGAACCGGCGCCAGTGATCGACCATGTCGAGGTTCTCCCAGCGGCATTCGCGCAGTCCCCAGTCGCCGACCTCGACGATCTTCGCATTGTCGGCCCGGGCGAGGATGGGGGAGTGGGTGCCATGACGGTCTGCAGTCCCTTCCGCTGGCGTTCGCGGATGAGCTGAAGAAGAGTCAGCGGTCGAGGATCCACAGCCCAAGCTCCATGAACCGGTCCGTGAGCATCTCGACGAACATCTCACCGTGAGATCGTTGCGCATAGTGATGGCCACGCATCGAACCGACGTTCATGAGATAAGCCATGTTCTCGTGCATCGTCTCGGCACGGAGGAAGAACCCGCTGCGATTCGTCGTCGCTGCCCGCACGATCTGCAGGTGTTCACTTAGCCTTGATCCACCGATGCGAGTAGCCGGATCAAGCCGCGCGTGAAATGGAAATGCCCCTTCTGAACTGGGAAAATGATGATG
>NZ_BAABGL010000008.1:0-83265 GCF_039541555.1 Brevibacterium pityocampae
TCTCGGGAGGATGGTCCGGACCTGCCGGCCGCCAGGGCGGTCTTGCCGGCTTCCAGGAACTCGGCCTTCCACCGTCCGATGGAATGCTCACTGACTTTCTCCTTGCGTGCCGCTTCGGCGATGGACATCTCGCCGGCCAGCACGCTCAGCACTATCCGGGTCTTCTTCTCCGCCGGAATCGAGGGTGGTCTACCCATGTCTGACTCTCCTTCAGGACCTACATAACGGCCCTGCCACTAAATCTGACGCGCGACACTGCGTGAGCTCAGGCGACGCAACCGGCTGCTGGCAATCAGACTTCACCCACGTCCGACTCGCCGACGACACCGACGTCGAAGTCATCACCTGGCTCGATGACTACTCCCGCTACGCGCTGCACATCTCCGCCCACCCGCGCATCACCGTCAACACCGTGGTATCCACATTCACCCGCACCACCAGCAGCCACGGCCTCCCGGCAGCCACCCTGACCGACAACGGACTCGTCTACACCGCCCGCTACCGCGGCGACATCAACCGCTTCGAGAAACACCTGCGCGCCCACGACATCGAACAGCGCAACGGCACCGGCAACCACCCCCAGACCCAAGGGAAAGTCGAACGCTTCCAACAGACGATGAAGAAATGGCTCGCCGCCACCGAACCGGCCACCACGATCGCAGAGCTCAACACCCGACTCAACGCGTTCGCCACCATCTACAACACCCAGCGCGTTCAGAGCGCGAAGAAGACCACCCCCTACGCCGCCTACATCAGCAAACCCAAGGACACGCCCTCACCACTGCCGGCCGACACTACCCGCTACCGCCACGACCGGATCGACAGAACCGGGAAAGTCAGCCTCCGCTACGACTCCCGCATGTACTCCATCGGCGTCGGCCGAACCCACGCCCGAACCCGCGTCGTCCTCATCATCAAAGACCGCCACATCACGATCGTGGACAAGACCACCGGAGAAGTCATCCGCGACCTCACCCTGGACCCCACACGCCGTTACCAGAAGCAATGAAAAACACCCCGAACCATGGGTTCGGGGTGTTTCCGATGTACTGAGACATCACACTGTCGGGCTAGCGGGATTCGAACCCACGACCTCTTGACCCCCAGTCAAGCGCGCTACCAAGCTGCGCCATAGCCCGATTGGTCCGCCCTGCGGCGAAACGATCCTGGACAACCTTATACCCCGCCCGCCGTGCGGGCAAAAACGGCCGGCACCCCGCGGGCCGGTGACGCGTAGACTGGCCCGATGTTCGTCATCTTCGGTTTCGGCAAGCGGCAGAGACCCCAGGGCCCCGGCGCGCTGCGCGACTGCCCGCGCTGCCACAACACCACCCGGTGGAACCGGATGCGCGAGTTCTCCCGGTTCACCCTCTTCTTCATCCCTATCGCGCGCTGGGGCCGCCGCGAGTTCGAGACCTGCGGCATCTGCACCGCCTTGATCGAGGTGTGACCCACCCGCAGCGTGATCCGCACGGACCCCGCCGGTCCGCGCTCCTGGACTGAGTGCGACACCGGCCCGGATATGCCACGATGGGGAATCGACGCGGCATCGGGACGGACGAGACGAGGAGGGGCGCGTGGCGGACGAGCACTCCGAGGACCCCCGAGCACGCGCAGAAGGCTCCGACCGGGAGCCGCCGATCTCCGAGAGGCGCGCCGCCCTCGCCGCCTCCGACACCCGCCGCAGCCGCCGCTCCCGCACTCGCCGCTCCGATCCGGCGCGCGCCCGCCGCTTCGCCGAGCGCCGCATCTCCTCGCGCGAATCCGACCGGCCCCGCACCTCGTTCTCCGAATCCCTGCTCGAATCCCTGTGGAACCGCACTCCGGAGCCCGACTACGAGATCGCGGCGAGCAAGAAGGTGCCCCGCACCACCGGCTCGCGGATGATGTTCGGCGCTGTCGCCGTCGTGCTCGGGCTGACCTTCACCGTCGCGGTCGTCCAGCTCACCCGCACCGAGGACGGGGAGCGGGGCACCGCCGATTTCCTCGCCGGGCAGATCGAGTCCCGGCAGCAGGACAACGAGCGGCTCGCCTCCGACATCGAGGAGCGCACGGCTGCGCTCGCCTCCGCTCAGCGCTCGGCGCTGACCGAGGAGCAGAGCCGCGAGCTCGACGCGCTCGCCCGCACTGCCGGCGCCGAGGAGCTCACCGGCCCCGGCACGATCATCACCCTGCGTGACCAGGACCGGGCCGAGGCCGAGGACGACCCCCGGCAGACCACCGCCGCGGAGAACCGGGTGCAGGACATCGACCTGCAGACCGTCGTCAACGGGTTGAACGCCGTCGGTGCGCAGGGCATCGCGATCAACGGCCACCGGCTCACCTCGGCCTCGGCCATCCGCTCGGCCGGCAGCGCGATCCTCGTGAATTTCGATCCGCTCGAACCGCCCTACGAGGTCGTCGCGATCGGCGACGAGGAGCTCGGCGACCGGTTCCTCGCCGCGCCCGCCGCCGACTACCTCACGACGATCCGGACCGAATACGGGATCGGCTCGCAGATCTCCCGCGAGGAGCGCACCCTGCCCGCGGCCGAGGTCTCCGCCCCGCGCTTCGCCGAACGCACCGACCCCGGACCGGAGGCCATTCTGTGATCGCCATCATCGGACTCGTCATCGGGATCGGGCTCGGGATCATCCTCGACCCGGCCGTCCCCGCCGTCATCCAGCCCTACCTCCCGATCGCCGTGGTCGCCGCGCTCGACGCGCTCGCCGGTGGCCTGCGGGCAGTGCTCAGCGGGAACTTCGACGACCGCGTCTTCGTCATCTCCTTCTTCTCCAACTCCCTCGTCGCCGCGCTCATCGTGTTCATCGGCGACAAGCTCGGAGTCGGCTCGCAGCTATCCACCGGCGTCGTCGTGGTCCTCGGCATCCGCATCTTCACCAACGCCGCGGCCATCCGCAGACAGCTGTTCAAGGCATGAGCACCGGCGACCTCGATCCGCGGGAGCGACCGGAGTCCGGTCCGCCCGGGCCCAACCCGGAGCCGGAGCACGCCGGCACCCGGGAGCAGGCCTGGGAGAGGCTGCGCTCCGCCCTCGGTCTCTCCTCCTGGCGCTCCCAGGCGCTCGCCGGAGTGCTCTGCGCGCTGCTCGGCTTCGCATTCGTCGCCCAGATCCAGCAGACCGAGGAATCCGGCCTCAGCCAGCTCTCGGAGACCGAGCTCGTCCGGGTGCTCGACGACATCGACGACCGCAACGCCCGGCTCGAGTCGGAGGCCTCCCAGCTGAGCCGGGACGAGCAGGAGCTCGAATCCGGTTCTAATCAGCGCGAGGCCGCCCGGCAGCAGGCGCGCGACCGGGTCGAGGCACTGTCGATCCTCGCCGGCACCGTCGCCGTCACCGGGCCGGGCATCGTCGCCACGATCGACGGCTCCGCAGGCGTCGTCACCGCGGCGAACCTCGTCACCTTCGTCCAGGAGCTGCGCGATGCCGGGGCCGAGGCGATCGACATCAACGGCACCCGGGTGGTCGTCGACACCTACTTCACCGAGTCCGAGGACGGCAGGCTGCGCGTCGCCGGCGCGGATCTCAGCCGACCGATCACCATCACCGCGATCGGCGAGCCGGACACCATGGCCACGGCGATGCGGATCCCCGGCGGCGTTGCCGATACGATCGAGCAGCGCGGGGGCACGTTCACCGTGGAGACGCATGATGCGGTGGACATCGACAGCGTGGTCGCCCCGGCCGAGGGTGAGGACGGCGACGATGGCGACGGGGGCTGAACAGGGGCGGTGCGCGGAGCGATCCGAACCCGGAGGTGCGTGAACCGACGCCCGCATCATGGCTGGTCAGGTGCGCAGCCGGGACCGGCGGGCGAGCGGCCTCCGAGCAGGGGTGCGGCGCCCCGCTCGACCGCGGAACAGCACCCGGATAAGGTGTGTGACGAATTCGTCGCCCGAATGTTACCTGAGGTGGGCGAACGGCTATGCTGGTGGCACCACCACACGACGCAGGAGATGACATGGCTCAGTTGGACTTCCCGGCCGACCTCAAGTACTCGCGCGATCACGAATGGGTCGCCGGTACGGGGCAGGACGCCGTCGTCCGAGTCGGGATCAGCGATTTCGCCCAGGACTCCCTGGGAGACGTCGTGTTCGTCGACCTGCCTGCCGTCGGTGACACCATCACCGCAGATGAGACCTGCGGGGAGATCGAGAGCACGAAGAGTGTGTCCAACGTCGTCGCCCCTGTCAGCGGAGAGGTCGTCACGGTCAACGACGAGGTCGTCGAGACCCCGGAGACCGTCAACTCCGACCCCTACGGCGCCGGCTGGCTCTTCGAGGTGAGGATGAGCAGCCCCGCCGAGGCGGACGCGCTCATGGATGCAGACACGTACAGCCAGGAAGTGGAAAGCGAGGGAGCCTGATGTCCCAGCAGCACGACCCCCGGAACGACTCCGGAGTCCCGCAGGCCCCCTGGTACGGCGGCACCGACGAGGAGCGGGCTCCGAAGACCTTCCCGTTCGGGGACCAGGGCGAGCAGCCCGGTCCGCAGGGTGAGGCCGACGGCGGCGCGCAGCCGCCGACGCAGAACCACGCCCCTGTCGCGCCCGATCCGCACGCCCAGGCCGGTTCCGCGCCGCAGCACGGTCAGTGGCAGCAGCCGCAGGACCAGGGACAGTACGGCTCGCAGGGACAGCCCTACGGCCGGCAGCAGGCCCCCGTGCACCAGGAGCAGTGGCAGCAGCCCCAGGACCAGGGACAGTACGGCGCACAGCAGCCGTACGGCTCCCAGGGGCAGCCCTACGGTCAGCCCATCGGTGCACCGGCGCCGCAGCACGGCCAGTGGCAGCAGCAGGATCAGGGCCAGTACGGTTCGCAGGGCCAGCCCTACGGCGACCAGGGTCAGTGGCAGCAGCCCCAGGACCAGGGACAGTACGGCTCCCAGGGCCAGCCCTACGGCGCCGCCGGGGGACTGCAGGACCACCAGACCGACTCCGGCCGGGCCGCGCCCGCGGACTCGCAGCCCCAGTCGCAGCAGTTCCAGGGGTTCCTCGACCCGCACACCGGTGAGATCCACCCGGTCCCGGACCTCGCGCACCTGCAGGATTCCGATGCGCTGCTCGTCGTGGTCTCCGGCCCGGACGCCGGTGCCCAGATCCTCCTCGACACCGATGTCGTCACCGTCGGGCGCAGCCCGAACGCCGACATCTTCCTCGACGACGTCACCGTGTCGCGCAAGCACGCGGAGTTCGTCCGCACCCCTGCCGGATTCACCCTGCGCGACACCGGTTCGCTCAACGGCACCTACGTGGGCCGTCAGCTCATCGACTCCGTGGAGCTGCAGAACGGTGCCGACGTGCAGATCGGCAAGTTCCGGATGATCTTCCAGCAGCGACCGCGGACCGCCTGAGGCGGGGCTGTCCATGGCCGCTGTCGAAGTCGAGGTCGTCGGGGTGCGCATCGAGCTCCCTGCCAACCAGCCCATCCTCCTGCTCAAGGCGGTGAACCTGCCCCGCTTCCTGCCGATCTGGATCGGCGCCGCCGAGGCCAACGCGATCGGGATCGTGCAGCGCGGGCTGACACCGCCGCGGCCGCTGAGCCACCACCTCATGCTCGACATCCTCGAAGCGCACGGCGACAGCCTGAGCCGAGTCGTGATCACCGGTCGGGAGAACCACACCTTCCTCGCCGAGCTCCGCACCGAGGCCGGCAAGACGATCTCGGCGCGCCCCTCGGACGCGATCGCGATGGCGCTCATCGCCGACAGCCCGGTCTATGCGGCCGAGGAGGTCGTCGCGGAGAACGGCATCGACGCCCCGGCGCCCGACGAGGAGGAGGTCGCGCAGTTCCGCGAGTTCCTCGACCACGTGTCGCCCGAGGACTTCGAGGGCCGGTCCTGAGCCGCCGTACGTCCCGCACCCGCCCGCCCCATCACAACGATCGAACCAGGTGAGACATCCGTGAGCTTGAATACCAGCCGACTGTACGAAGCCGCCGGACAGGCCGAGGCCAGCGAGGAGACCATCGCCGGTCTCGACGCCTGGCGTTCTCTCGAGCCGCTGCAGCAGCCGACGTATCAGGACGCCGAGGAGCTCGCAGGGGTCCTCGACCGCCTGCGCGAGGTGCCGCCCCTGATCTTCGCCGGCGAGGCCGACCGGCTGCGCGACCACATCGCGCAGGCGTCCCGCGGTGAGGCCTTCGTGCTCGCCGGGGGAGACTGCGCGGAGTCCTTCGCCAGCGCCTCCGCCGACGCCATCCGGCGCCGTGTGCAGACGGTGCTCCAGATGGCCGTCGTCCTCACCTACGGCGGATCCCTGCCGGTCGCCAAGATCGGCCGGATGGCCGGGCAGTTCGCCAAACCGCGGTCCTCGGACATGGAGACCCGCGACGGTGTGACGCTGCCGTCCTACCGCGGCGACATCGTCAACGACCACGAGTTCACCCCCGAGGCGCGCCGTCACGACCCGAACCGGCTGCTCGACGCCTACCACGTGTCCTCGTCGACGCTCAATCTCATCCGCGCCTTCACCACCGGCGGCTTCGCGGACCTGCGCCTCGTCCACGAGTGGAACCGCGGCTTCCTCGGCTCGAACCCGAACTACCACCGCTACGAGCAGCTCGCCCGCGAGATCGATCGCGCGCTCAAGTTCATGGACGCGTGCGGAGCCGATTTCGACGCGATCGGCTCCGTCCAGTTCTTCTCCGCCCACGAGGCGCTCCTGCTCGAGTACGAGCGCGCTCTCACCCGGATCGACTCCCGCACCGGCGACCCCTACGACGTGTCGGGCCACTTCCTGTGGATCGGCGAGCGGACCCGACAGCTCGACTCCGCCCACGTCGACTTCCTGTCGCGGGTGAAGAACCCGATCGGCGTCAAGCTCGGACCCACCGCCACCGCGGACGACGCGCTCGCGCTGGCCGACAAGCTCGACCCCGAGGGCGAGCCCGGCCGCCTGACCTTCATCACCCGGATGGGCGCCGAGGTCATCCGCGAGCGCCTCCCGAAGCTCCTCGGGGATATCGGCGATCGCCTGCCCCAGGTCACCTGGGTGTGCGATCCCATGCACGGCAACACCATCACCTCGAACACCGGCTACAAGACCCGTCGCTTCGAGGACGTCATGGGCGAGGTCGCCGGCTTCTTCGACGCCCACTACGACGCCGGCACGATCCCCGGCGGCCTCCACATCGAGCTCACCGGCGACGACGTCACCGAGGTGCTCGGCGGGGCCTCCGAGATCGACGAGGAAGGCCTGCGGCGGCGCTACGAGACGCTCGTCGACCCGCGCCTCAACCACGACCAGTCCCTCGAGATGGCCTTCCAGGTCGCGGAGTACCTCACCGACCGCCAGAAGACCCAGCACTGACGAGGCCGGGACCGGAGCACCGCACCGGCGGGGAACCCCCGCGACCGCGACGCCCCGCACCCACGGCATCCGCACACACCCCGGGAGGGCCCCGATGATCGATCTGCGCTCCGACACCGTCACCCGCCCCACGCCGGACATGCGCCGCGCAATGGCCGAGGCCGAGGTGGGCGACGACGTCTACGGCGAGGACCCGACGATCAATGCCCTCGAGGAGCAGGTGGCGGGGCTGCTGTCCCATGAGGCGGGCCTGTTCTGCCCCTCGGGGTCGATGACGAACATGCTCGGCATCGCCGCGCAGGTGCCCCGCGGCTGGGAGGTGCTCGCCGACCACCGCGCGCACATCCTGCGCGCCGAGTGCGGCGGGCATGCTGCGCTGGCCGGCGTCACCTCCCGCACCTGGGTGTCGGCCGACGGCACCTTCGATGCCGCGCAGGCGCTGTCCATGGTGAGCCGCCCGCGCGGCTACAACCAGGTGGGTACCGCGGTGATCTCGGTGGAGAACAGCCACAACTTCGGCGGGGGTCGGGTCGCCGACATCGAGCAGCTGCGTACCCTGCACGCGCGCACCCGCGAGCTCGGGGTCGCAGTCCACGTCGACGGCGCGCGGATCGCGAACGCCGCCGCGGCCACCGGGGTCGGACTGGGGGAGTACGGTGCGCTCGCCGACTCGGTCTCCCTGTGCCTGTCCAAGGGGCTCGGGGCGCCGGTGGGCAGCGTGCTCGTCGGCTCCGCCGAGCTCATCGCCGAGGCGCGCGTGCTCCGCAAGCGCTACGGCGGGGGCATGCGACAGGCGGGGATCCTCGCCGCGGCCGGCCTGTGGGCGCTCGAGCACAACCTCGAGCGACTGGCCGAGGACAACGCGGCCGCGGCCCGGATCGCCCGGGCCATCGCCGAGGTCGACCCGGCCGTCGTCGACCCGGACACCGTGGACACGAACATCGTCTTCATCGATCTCGGCCCCACCGGACTCGACGCGCAGGCCTACGCCGCGGCGACCGAGGCCGCCGGGGTGCGGGTGTCGGTCATGGACGAGGATTCGGTGCGGATCGTCACGCACCTCGATGTGTCCGCCGAGGATGCCCGGCGCGCCGGGGAGATCCTCGCCCGCAGCCTCGCCGAGAACGCCTGACCCGGAGTCAGTCCGTCTTCTCCTCGGACTCCGCCTCGTCCTTCTTCTCGCCGTCGGCGGGCTCCTTGCCCTTCGACACGGTGAGGATGACGAGCTCGCCCGGGCCCACCTCCTTCTCTCCGCGCGGCCACTGCGAGATCACGCGTCCCTTCTCGACGGAGTCGTCGTACTTCTCCTCCTTCGCCACGAGGAAGCCCAGGCGGGTGAGCTTGCCGAACGCGGTGTCGTACTCGAGCCCGGTGACGATCGGCACGGTGACCGGGGCGACGCCCTTCGACACGACGAGGTCGACCGCGGTGCCCGGCGGCACCTGTGCGCCGGCCTCCACCGACTGGGACATGACTTCGCCGTCGGGCACGCTCGACGAGTGCTCGCGCGACACCGTGCCGACGGTGAGGCCGGCCTCCTCGAGCGCGGTGCGCGCCTCCTCCTCGGTGCCGCCGGCGGTGTCCGGGGTGCCGAACAGCTCCTCGCCCTTCGACACGAGCACGGTGACGACGGAGTCCGGGGCGAGCTCGGTGCCCGGCCCCGGTTCGGTGCCGACGACCTTGCCCGCCGGCACCGCGGTGTTGAAGACCTCGTGGGTGCGGACCTCGAGCCCGGCATCGGTGATGGTGCGGGAGGCGTCGCGCTGATCCTGGCCGGCGACCGCGGCGGGCACCGCTGCCATCGGCTCCTCCGTGGGCGTCACGCCCCAGGCCACGAGGCCGAGCGCGACAGCGGCGGCGAGCACTCCGGCGACCCGCTTGCGCGGCCCGCGGCGACCGCCCGGACGGGTGCCCGCGCCGCCGTGGGGCCCGCCGCCGGACCCGGCGAGCATCCGGGTGCGCTTCGTGCGACCGGGACCGGTGGAACCCGCCGCCCCGTGCGCACCGGCGGAAGCACCGGCAGCGGCGACCCGGGAGTCCTGTGCGGCTCCGGTGTCGACGTCCCGCTCCGCGTCGTCGTCCTCCTCGTCGGCGAGGTAGGGGATCTCGTCGGTGCGCGCCCGCGGCTCCTTGGGCTCGGGCTGCTCTGGATCCTCGTCGATGACCATCGTCGCGGTGAGCACGGGGGAGTGGGCGGTGGGGTCGCCGTCGCAGGTGGCGAGGTCGAGCTCGGCCTCGGAGAGCGACATCCGCGCCTCGGTGAGCGCGGTGCGCAGGGCGCTCGCGCCGCCCGGCCGGTCGTCGGGCTCGCGGGAGGTCGCCCACAGCACGATCGCGTCGAGCAGGGGGCTGATCCCGGCGCGCGATTCCGAGGGGGCGGGCACCGAATCGTGGACGTGACGGTAGGCGACCTGGATCGGCACCTCGTCGGTGTACGGCTGGGAGCCGGTGAGCATCTCGTAGAACATGATGCCGAGCGTGTAGAGGTCGGTGCGCGCGTCGGCTCCCGTGCGGGTGACGAGCTCCGGGGCGACGTAGCCGACCGTGCCGATCAGCGTCTTCGTCGTCGTCGCGCTCGTCACCGCCCGGGCGAGGCCGAAATCGGCGAGCTTGATCTGGCCGTCGGTGCCGAGCAGCACATTGTCCGGCTTGAGGTCGCGGTGGATGATGCCGGCGGCGTGGACAGCCTCGAGCGCTGCGAGGATCGAGTCCATGACGACGATCGCCTGGCGCGGGCTGAGCCGGCCGCGGTGCCCCAGCTCCTTGCGCAGCGTCACCGACTCGAGGTACTCCATGACGAGGTAGACGACGTCGCCGTCGCGACCCTGGTCGTGGACGGCGACGAGGTTGGGGTGGCTGAGGCGCGCGGCGTTGATCGCCTCGCGCTTGAAGCGCTCGACGAAGGTGTCGTCGCTGAGCAGGTGGGCGTGCATGACCTTGATCGCGACCTCGCGGTCGAGCCGCAGGTCGGTGCCGCGGTACACCATGGCCATGCCGCCGCGGGCGACGACCGCCTCGATGCGGTACCGCTCGTCGAGCACGATGCCGAGCAGCGGGTCCTGGAGGGCCATCATGATTTCTGCTCCTGTGTCCTGAATCGGTCCTTCTGGACCTGCACTGCGCGCACGTAGCGCCGGGTGTCCGCGTAGGGTCCGTTCTCCTGCACCGAGCTCAGCCCCTGGTAGTAGCCCGCGAGTGCCTGCGACTCGGAGTCCGCGGTGCGGGTGAGCCAGCGCAGGATCGCCGTGCCGGCGGTGATGTTGTCCGCGGCGTCGAGGATGTCGAGATCGCGGCCGGCGAGCTGTCCCGCCCAGGCCCCGGCGGCCGGCGAGACCTGCATGACGCCGATCGCGTTCGCCGGGGACACGACGCGCTGATTGAACCCGGACTCCTGCTGGGCGACGGCGAGCGCGAGGCTCGGGTCGACGCCGAGCTGCCGGGCGATCGAGGCGACGAGCGCGGTGATCTCCGTCCGGTGCGGGGCCGGGCGGGCGGCGAGGGTCTGTTTGTTGATCCGAGCGGCGGTGTGGACCGCGGCGGGGTAGGCGCGGCCCTCGAAGGCGCGCGGCAGATGGGGGAGGTCGATGACGGCGGGCGGCGAGGGCCGCTGGCTCGATGCGCCGGTGCCGGAAAGCGCGAGGAGCTCCCCGGTGCGCAGGACCGTCGAGGTGCCCATCGCGTTCGCCCGCTGGAGCGCCGGGACGGTGGTGCCGTGCCGGTGCGCGATCGCGGCGAGCGTATCACCGGGGCGCACACGGTGCCCGGCCGGCGCCGGGACCGAGGCCTGCTCGGGCAGGGAGAGGACCTGGCCGGGGCGGACGCCCGCCTTCCCGCGCAGGCGGTTGAGCTCGAGCAGGGCGGGGGCGGACACCCCGTGCTTCGCGGCGATGGAGATCACCGTGTCCCCGGTCCGCACCTGGTAGGTGCGCCCGCCGTGGGACACCGGGACCGCGGCGGTCGTGGTGCCCGAGGTGAAGCCGGGTCCGTCGACGACGAAGGGCAGCTGGGGAGCCTCGGTGACGGGTGCGGCGGCCGCCTCGAGCGGTGCGGTGGGACCGGGAGCCGGGGCAGGACGGGAATCCGGCTGCAGCGGGGAGCCGGGGGCATCGGGGTGCGCGGCCTGAGCGGGGGCGGTGCCCGCGAGCAGGGCGGCGACCATGAGGGGCGCGGACGCGGCGGCAGTGCTGTACGCCCGTCGGGCCCGCGGTGAGGCGGGACGCGTCGCTGGAGTGCTCATGCGATGACCTGCAGTTCATAGGGGGAAGACAAGCTGCGGATGGAGTCATGACCAGCCTAGCGAGGAGACGGCGCAGAATCGGGTGAGCGTGCGCGCCCGGCGTGTCGGGCAGTACCCTGGACGGGTGAGCACAGCAGAGACCCTCGTAGAGGAATGGACGACCCTGCCCGATATCGCCGAGGACACCGGCGTCGGCATCTCGAAGGTGCGGCGCTGGGTCGAGGACCGGGCGATCGCCGGATTCAAGCACGGAGACCCGATGGTGTTCCGGGTGCCGACCCTCTTCATCGACGGCGAGGCACCCGTCCCGGCGCTCAAGGGCACCCTCATCCTCCTCGAGGATGCAGGCTACGACGCCGAGGCGGCGATCGCCTGGCTCTTCAACCCCGACGACACGCTGCCCGGGCGGCCGATCGACCTGCTCCGGGCGAACAACAAGGGCGAGGTGCGCCGCCGCGCCCAGGCCCTGGCCTTCTGATCCGGCTCCCGGCCAGCTGATCCACCCGGCTGACTCGACCCCCGGACTGCTGAGCTGCGCCGCGCTCACCGAGCCGTCGCGATCGGCGTCGCGGAGCCGGCGTCAGGCGGCGCGGCGGGTGAGCCGGAGGATGTACGCCTCGAGCAGCGCGCGGTCCGTCGCGGCGAGCGGGAGCTCGGCGAGCGCGGACTCCGCGCGGGTGGTCTCCGCATCGATCTGCTCCTCGAACGCGGCGAGCGCGCCGGTCGAGATCAGCAGCTCCTCCATCCGGCCGATCTCCGCGTCGGTGAGGTCCGCGGCGCCGAGGCGCTCGGCGAACCAGGCGGCGGTGTCCGGATCGAGGCGGGTGAGGGCGGAGCCGACGAGCACGGTCTTCTTGCCCTGGCGCAGGTCGTCCCCGGCGGGCTTGCCGGTGACCTGCGGGTCCCCGAACACGCCGAGCTCGTCGTCGCGGAGCTGGAAGGCGCGCCCGAGCGGCAGCCCGAACTCTGCGAGCGCGGCGAGCTGGTCCTCGTCCGCGCCGCCGAGCGCGGCACCGAGCAGGAGCGGGTGCTCGACGGAGTACTTCGCGGACTTGTAGGTGAGCACCTCGCGGGCGCGATCGATGAGGTCCGCGGGCTCCACCGGTGCGGCCTGGAGCCGGATGTCGAGGAACTGGCCGACCATGACCTCGCGGCGGAAGTCGTCGTGCCGGCGGACGGCCTCGGGCTCCGCGAGCCGGGAGAGCCCGGCGGAGCTGTAGATCTCCTCGCTCAGCGACAGGCACAGGTCGCCGGCGATGATCCCGGCGCCGGTGCCGTAGAGGGCGGCGTCACCGGCCCAGCCGCGCTCGGCGTGCGCGGTGCGGTGCGCGGCATGGACGGCCGGACGCCCGCGGCGGGTGTCGGAGTCGTCGATGATGTCGTCGTGGATGAGGGCTGCGGCATGGAGCAGCTCGACGGACGCGGCGACCCGGGCGATGCCGGGCTCCGCAGCCGCGTCGCCGCCGCCGAGCTCGAAGCCCCACCAGGTGATGAGCGCGCGGATCCGCTTGCCCTTCGCGGTGAACTCGCGGATCGGGTCGATGAGCTCCGCGGCGCTCGGTGAGATCGCGGCGAAGGAGTCCGCTGCGGCGCTCAGTGACTCGGCGAGCGCGGCGTCGACCCGCTCGATGACGGCGGCCGGTGGGGTGAGCCGGCTCACGGAGCGACCACGCCGCCGACGGTCACGAGGCGCTTCGCCTCGTCGTCGGGGTCGGGGCCGATCGAGACGGACACGGTCTGCGCGTCGCCCTCGGCGTGGAACGCCTGCGTGGTCACGCCGTCCTTCGACCCGGCCTCGCCGACCGCGGCGAAGCCGTGGCCCTCGAGGGACTCGGTGTAGAAGGACAGGATGTCCTCCTCGGACATGTCGGTGCGCATGACGAGCGCCGCGTTGACATGCTCGGCCGGCGCCTCCTCGCCCTCGGGGGCCTCCTCGCCCTCGGCCGGGGCGGATGCATCTGCGGACTGTCCGGCCTCCCCGGCGTCGACGGTGCCGAGCGAGGAGGAGATGATCTCGCTGTCGGGGAGCTGCTCGATCGCGGCCGGGAAATCGGGCAGCAGGGCACCCTGGGTGGTCATCACACCGGGGGTCCGCTCCTCCTCGGTCGGCTCGGCGGACTCGGCCGCCGCGGGAGAGGACTCCTCCGTGACGGGGTCCGGAGCGGTGCAGGCGGTCAGCGCCGCAGCGGTCGCGAGTCCGGCGCCCATGAGCGCGATGCGATGTATCATGCTCTCGAGTTTACCGGGCAGGGGTGAGATGAGTCGAAAGCAGCTGTCGCGCTCCGGCGGGGACCTCGCCGCCCTCGGCACCGACGACACCGGGTGCACGATCCTCCACCTCGACATGGACGCCTTCTTCGTGTCCGTCGAGCTCCTCGAGCGCCCCGAGCTCATCGGCACCGCAGTCATCGTCGGCGGTCGCAGCGGCCGCGGGGTCGTGGTGTCGGCGAGCTACGAGGCCCGCGAGTACGGCGTCCACGCGGCGATGCCGATGTCCCGGGCGGTCGCTCTGTGCCCGCACGCCACGGTGATCCCGCCCTCCAAGGGCCGCTACGGCGCGTTCTCCCGCCAGGTGTTCGAGGTCGTGTCCACGGTCACCGAGGACTACGCGCAGGTCAGCGTCGACGAGGGCTACCTCGATGTGAGCTCCGCGCTGCGCCGGCTCGGCCGCCCCGCGCGCATCGCCGCGGACCTGCGGGCAGCGATCCGGGAGCGCACCGGACTGGCCGCGTCGATCGGTGCGGCCGACAGCATGGTGGTGGCGAAGCTCGCCTCGGCCCGGGCCAAGCCCGACGGTCTGCTCGTCGTCCCCGTCGCCGAGGTCGCCGACTTCCTCCGCCCGATGCCGGTCGAGGCGCTGCCCGGGGTGGGTGCCCGCACGCAGTCGGTGCTCGCCCGCTACGGCATCCGGCAGATCGCCCAGCTCGCCGATGCCGACCCCGCCTGGCTGCAGCGCATCCTCGGCTCCGCGGGGATCACGCTCCACGGCTACGCCCACGGCCGCGACGGGCGCACGGTCCACAGCTCCGCGCGGGACCACACGATCAGCGGCGAGCACACCTTCCCGCACGACGTCGCGGACCCCGCTGTGCTCGAGCTCGAGCTGCTCCGGCTCGCCGACACCGTGGCCTCCCGCCTGCGCGGCGAGGGCAAGGCGGCGGCGGTCGTCGGGCTCAAGTACCGGCTGGCGGACTTCACCACCTTCTCCCGCTCGGTCACGCTCGCCGCCCCGTCCGACGTCGCCGCCGAGCTCCACGAGGCGCTGCTGCCGGCCCTCCACCGGCTCCGCGAGGCGCACGCGCAGCCGGTGCGGCTGCTCGGGCTGCGGGCCGCCGACCTCGTCGACATCTCCGCCGCCGGGCGCCAGTCCACGCTCGACGAGCCCGAGCACTCCCCGCGCGAGGCCGAACTCGCCCTCGACGCCGTGCGACAGCGGTTCGGGAGCGCAGCGATCAGCCAAGCATCCTTGATGCGGAGGAAGCGCGACCGGGGAGGCTGAGTGGTTCGTCAGAGATTCGGACCAATGGCTGCGGCCGGATGTCCAACTCGGCGTCGGCGGACTATGATGGGGATACTCAGTTTTCCGCGTGTGCACTAGGGGGCCGGCATGCCGCTTTCGGACCATGAACAACAGCTGCTCGATCAGCTCGAGAAGCAGCTGCGCAGCGAGGACCCCCGCTTCGCCCAGAACATCACGCAGCCGCGCAGCGAAGCCGGCTCGCCGATCTCGGCCAAGCGGTTCGTCGGCGGTGCGCTCGCGCTCATCGCCGGGGCGGCCGTGGTCGTCGCCTCGATCTATCTCTTCGAGCTCCCCTTCAACGTCATCGGCGGGGTGATCGGCTTCGCGATCATGGTGCTCGGCGGCTATTGGGCGGTCGCCGGGAACGATGCCCCGTCCGCGGCGCCCACCGGTGCCGCCGATTCCGCCACCCGTGCGCCGGGTAGGGCGAAGAGCGCCGCCGGCGGCGCGAACGGCGGCTTCATGGATCGCCTCGAGGACCGCTGGGACAAGCGCCGCCGCGGCGAATGATCCACTGCGCCCCCCTGACCCGAGCACCGCGCAGACACTGATCGGCCCCGGACACCCGTCCGGGGCCGATCCGCGTCGTGCCCTTGGTCGCCTGGCCACTCCGTCGACCTGCCGCCTGTGCTCGAGCGCGCCGAGACCCGTCGACCTGCCGCTTCTGCTCGCTCACGCCGTCGAGCTGTCGCCTCTGCTCGAGATCCGGGCCGGGAATCGAGCACGAACGGCAGTTCGACGGAGGGATCGAGCATGAATGACAGCTCGACGGGAGCGTGGACCTCGGGTCAGCGGAGGCCGAAGACGCTCGCCGGCCACAGGCGCGCGCGCACCCCGGCCGCCGTCCCGGCCTGCTTCCGCAGACCCTCGCGCAGGGTACCGAGCGTCGAGCGCACTCGGGCGCCGTCGAGCTCGGTGCGCACGGCCCCGGCGTACCGTGACTCGTCGACGGCCCGGCCGATCTCCGCCAGACCGTCGCGTTCGGGACCCGGGACGAGTTCGCCGAGCCGCTCGAGGTGCTCGTGCACCGTGATCGCCGGCGACAGCGGCATCCCGTGGTCACGGGCGAGTGCCCGGACCTCCTCCCACACCCGCTCGGGGTCGAGCGGCTCGCGCAGGCGGCGGCCGGCGGCGAGCAGCCGCAGCAGCGCCGGGAGCGCGAGGAGGACGAGTGCGAGCGCACCGAGGGTCGCGATGAGCGGCCAGGACGGGCCGGAGGATGCGGCGTCGCCGCCGGTCGTGTCCTCGGTGGCCTCGGCCGTCGGCTCACCGGCGTCCTCGGTACCGGAGTCCGGCTCCTCGGTCGTCGGCTCCTCGGTGGGTTCCGGCGAGGCGGTCTCCTCGGTGTCGTCGGAGCCGCCGGCCTCGGTCCACGGCGGGGGAGTGCCGGCCGGTCCGCCCGGGGTGGGTTCGAAGCGCACCCAGCCGGTGCCCTCGAACCACAGCTCGGGCCAGGCGTGGGCCTGGTTGATCCGCACCTCGTAGGCGCCCTCGCCGGCCGGGGTGCCGCCGGTGAATCCGACGCCGATCCGCGCCGGGATGCCGAGCGAGCGGGCCATCGCGGTCATCGCCCCGGAGAACTGGACGCAGTAGCCCTGCTTGTCCTCGAGGAAGTCGGCGAGCACGTCGCCGGAGGCCTCCTCGGGCGCATCGGTGGAGTAGGTGAATGCGTCGGAGCGGAAGTACTCCTGGAGCGCGACGGCCTTCTCCCACTCGTTCTCCGAGCCCGCGGTGACCTGGTCGGCGGTGTCGGCGATGATCTGCGGGGTGTCCTGCGGCAGCGCGAGCAGGTCCTCGAACTCCGTCGCGGACACCGGCTGGGCCTCGCGCAGGGCCTCGGCGGTGGGTTCGACGGAGAGGTAGTCGACGCCGTACTGCGCACCGGCGGTGATCTCGCCGTTGCCGACGATCGTCAAGGTCTGTGCGTCGTAGATCCAGCGCCGGGAGACGCCGTCGACGGACTGCGGAGCGTAGGGCGCCGGCAGGTGCTGCTGGTCGAGGTCGACGATGCTGATGTCGGTGCGTCGCTCGGCGGTGCGGGTGTCGGCGGACACGCCGGGTGCGCTCGGCATCCCGTCGACCGCGACGGCGAAGGGGTCGAGGTCGAACTCGGCGGGCATCCACGTGGTCCCGTCGAAATTGCTCACCGAGGTCAGCCGGATCGGCGGGGCGAGCGGGTCGTCGGTGGTGTACGTGAACGCCATCGAGTCGTCGTCGGTGCTGAGGTCCTGCTTGAGGTCGAGGAACGGGTTGATCACCGTGAGGTCGCCCTGCGCGTCGACCGGCTGATCGGGGCGCACGGCGATGTCGGGCAGGAGCACCGGCAGGCCGACGCCGAGCGCGAGCGCCAGGGCGCCGGCGGTGATCGCGGTCGCCGGGGAGCGCAGGTGCACGGACCCGACATAGCTCGAGAGCATGAGGAGGAGGAAGGCGGCGGCGATGACCGCGAAGTGCCACCACTTCAGCTCCCGCGGAGCGAGCAGCACCGGGATGATGTAGACGAGGAGCAGGAGGATGCCGGCGACCTTGGGCGCCCGGATGTCGGACACGAGGCCGTCGATGAGCATGGTGATGAGTCCGAAGCCGACGGTGAGGATCGTCCGGAAGCCCGGGGTGCTCTGCGTCGGGGCGGTGGTGCTGTAGATGTCGTCGATGCCGGTGGCGAGCTGGGCGAACAGCTGGCCGAACGAGGAGCCGCTCGGCAGCACGCCGGCGGCGAGCGTGTCCGGGACGCACAGGTAGACGGCGGCGAGCGCGGCGACGACGAACTGCGCGATCACCGTCATGCCGGTGGCGCGCAGCGCGGGCACGGCGCGGAACACGGCGCCGGTGAGCAGGACCACCGCGACCATCGCGAGGACCTGGACGAGCCACACGGTGTCGGAGAACACCGCGGTCATGCTCACCGCCGCGAGCGTCATCGCCAGCAGCACGATGAGTGCGGGCAGGAGGATCGGCGGGGTGCGCGGGGCGGTCGGGGCCGCTGCGGGCGCGGCGGTCATCGGCGGCTCCTTCGGGTGCGGCGCGTCCAGGACTCCGGCAGCGCGAGGCGGTGACTGAACAGCTCGGAGTCGAGCCCTGCGGAGACCGCGACCTCGTCTGCGGTGAGCCGGCGGACGGAGGTCTTGCGCGGCAGGTGGGCGGCGATCTCGTCGGCGCGGGCGGGGGAGGGGGCGCAGACGATCGCGGCGACGACTGCGCCGAGCCGGCCGAGCTCGCCCGGCAGCGCCCGGCCGCCGGCCGAGTAGCGGGCGGTGACGAGCCGCAGCCGGTCCTCGCCCCGACGCCCGGAGAGCACCTCGCGGCGGCCCTCGGCGTAGAGCAGGACGTCGTACCCGGCGCGCAGGTAGGCGGTCGTCAGGGAGGCGGCCCCGGAGATCAGCACCTCGGTCGGGTGGTCGCCGGCGGCGAGGTCCGCGGTGTCGAGGACGACCGCGGCGAAGGGGGTCTCCTCCTCGGCCTCCTGCCGGACCATGAGCTCGCCCACCCGGGCCGTCGAGGCCCAGTGGATGTGGCGGAGGTCGTCGCCGGGCACGTACTCGCGGGTGTGGAAGTCGCGGCTCGTGTCACCGCGCACCACCTGCGGGCTGTCGCTCATCGGCCGTGCGATCCCGGCCGAGACCGGCAGCCCGACCCGCTGGATCGGGGTCGACACGGCCACCGGGTACTCCCGGTGCACCGTCTTCGTCACGCTGCACAGGCCGAACGGCCCGTCGATGACGGACTTCACCGCCTGCAGCCCGGACATCCCGCGGCGGGCCGGGGCGAAATCGGCGTCGATGGTGATCGTGCCGCCGGGCCCCATGCCCGGGATCCGCAGGCCGCGCGTCTCGCCGAACCCCTCCTGGGGCACGAACTCGACCTCGAAGGCCCCGAGCGACAGCGGGGTCCGGTTGGTCAGGGTCGCACGCAGATCGAGCGGCGCGCCGACCTCGGCCACGGGCACGCCGTCGACCCGGCGCGTGCGCGCGTCGAGCGATGCGGCGAGCCGGGCGCCGGAGAAGAAGGCGAGGACCACGCTGAGCAGCACGAGCCCGAGCAGCAGGATCCCCGCCGGCAGCAGACCGGGCAGGGAGAACCGGTAGGCCGCCACGCACAGCGTGATGCCGGCCAGGGTGAAGACGATCCCCGCAGTGGTCAGGCGCATCAGTGCACGGGGGTGCGCGACACGACCTGGGACACGATCTCCGCCGACGCCTGCGGGTCGTCGTCGTCCTTGGCGATCACACGGTGGGCGAGCACGTCGACGGCGAGCGACTGGACGTCGTCCGGGGTGACAAAGGAGCGGCCGCTGAGCACCGCGAGGGCCTTCGCCGCGCGGAGCAGCTGCACGCCGCCGCGGGGCGAGGCGCCGAGCGCCACCCCGGGATCCCGGCGGGTGGCCTCGAGGAGCGACACGATGTACGTCCGCAGCTCCGGCGTGGCGGTGATCCGGCGCACGGTGTCGCGCGCCTGCATGATCGACTCGAGGCTCGTCACCGCCGCGAGACCGGCGAGCGGGTCGTGGTCGACATGGTGGTCGAGCATGTCGATCTCCGCCTGGGCGCTCGGATAGCCGATCGAGATCCGGGCCATGAAGCGGTCGCGCTGCGCCTCGGGCAGGCTGTACGTGCCCTCCATGTCGATGGGGTTCTGGGTGGCGACGACCATGAACGGGTCGGGCATCCGGTAAGTCGTGCCGTCGATGCTCGCCTGCGACTCGGCCATGCACTCGAGCATCGCCGACTGCGTCTTGGGCGAGGCCCGGTTGATCTCGTCGGCGATGACGATGTTCGCGAACACCGGGCCGGGCCGGAACTCGAAGTGCCGGGACTCCTGGTTGAACAGGTTGACGCCGAGCACGTCGGAGGGCAGCAGGTCGGGAGTGAACTGGACACGCCGCACCGAGCCGTCGACGACCCGGCCGAGCGACTTCGCCAGCAGCGTCTTGCCCACGCCGGGGACGTCCTCGAGCAGCAGGTGCCCGCCGGCCAGCAGCGTGATGAGGGCGAGCCGGACGGCGTGGTCCTTGCCCTCGAGCACGGAGTTCATCGCCTGCCGGGCCTGCCCGGCGATCTGCTGGACCTGCGACAGGGCGGGATCGGTCGACTGGGAGCCGACCCCGGTGCCCGCCATGAGGCGGGAGTCCCCGCCCGCGGCGGCCGGCTGCTGGGCGGCGACCTGGGGGTAGCCGCCCGTGCGGGCGGCGCGGCGCGAGGTGGGCTGGTCGGATTCGCTCGGATAGCTCATTCGTCCATTGTCGCGCACCCGGCCGCCGCGCTCCACCTCGGGCCGGATCCACTTCCCTCCCCACCGCTCCCGAGGTGCCCGCAGGGTGGTGATCGACACCCTTCCCGGGGCCCTCGCCCCACCCACCTCCACACCCCCCCCCGAGGCGCCCGCCCCACCCCGCTCCACCGCCCTCCCCACTTCCCTCCACGGAATCCCCCCCACTTCACTCCCCGGCCACCCACCGCCCCGGGAATCGGGGCGGGAATCCGGGCTCGCGGGGCCCTCGAGCCCTGCCGGACTGGGCCGCCGCGCCTCGCTCCCGCAGTGTCCAACCACGTTTCCCCCACTTTCCTCCACGCGGTTGACCTGGAGAAACAGGACTTGATAAGCGCATGCAGGGAAAATTCAGGCGAATCGTGGGGGAAAGTGGAGTACAGTGGGCAGCATCGGAGCCGACGGGTTTCGAAAGGGGTGAGACGGCATGTTCTTGGGCACGCATCTGCAGCGGCTCGATGACAAGGGCCGACTCATCCTGCCCGCGAAGTTTCGAGAGGAGCTCGCGAACGGACTGGTGCTGACCCGGGGTCAGGAGCACTGCCTCACCCTGTTCTCCGCCCGGGAGTTCGAGTCCGTCCACGAGCAGATGCGAGCGGCGCCCATGACCAGCAAGGACGCCCGCGACTATCTGCGCATGTTCCTCTCCGGGGCCTCGGCCGAGCAGCCGGACAAGCAGGGGCGGATCACCATTCCGCAGATCCTGCGCCAGTACGCCTCGCTCGACCGCGACCTCGCGGTCATCGGCATGGGCAACCGTGTCGAGATCTGGGACGCCCCCACCTGGGAGCGCTACCTGGCCGAAACGGAGCAGGGATTCGCCGAGCGCACCGACGAGGTGATTCCCGGAGTGATCTGAGCACTCGGTTGAGATCCTCGTCCGCCGCAGGTTTCGGGACACTTCCCCGGTTCCGAAGCCACGGGTCCTGTCACACTTCCCCGGTGCCAGGGCGACGGGCGGGCGAGGTTCTGGATCGAGTGAGAGATCGCAGCAGTGTCCGTGCCGACGCCGAGAGGAGGCGACCGTGATCGAGAACCGTCACACCCCCGTGCTCCTCCAGCGCTGCGTCGAGCTCCTCGGGATCGGCATCGACGCCGCCCGGGACGCCGGCCGCACCCCCGTCGTCGTCGACGCCACGCTCGGGATGGGCGGCCACAGCGAGGGCGTGCTCGCAGCCTTCGACGACGTCGTGCTCCTCGGCGTCGACCGCGACCCCGAGGCGATCGCGATCGCGAGCGCCCGGCTGGCCCCGTTCGGGGACCGCTTCGTCCCCGTCCACGGCACCGACGACATCATCCCCGCAGCCCTGGCCTCCCACGGTCTCGATGCGATCTCCGCGGCCCTGTTCGACCTCGGCGTCTCCTCCCTCCAGCTCGACGAGGACGAGCGCGGCTTCTCCTACTCCCGCCCGGCCCCGCTCGACATGCGGATGGATCCGGACGACGGGCTCACCGCAGCCGACGTCCTCAACACGTACTCCGAGGCCGACCTCGCCCGGATCATCGCCGAGTACGGCGAGGAGCGCTACGCCCGCAGGATCGCCCGGGTGATCGTCGCCGACCGGGAGCACACGCCCTGGGCCACCTCGGAGCAGCTCGCCGGGATGCTCCAGCGGGTGATCCCCGAGCCCAAGGGCGCGCGGAAGCGCTCGCACCCGGCCAAGCGGACCTTCCAGGCGCTGCGCATCGAGGTCAACCGCGAGCTCGCGATCCTCGAGACCGCGCTGCCGGCGGTCCTCGATTCCCTCCACGTCGGGGGAGTGGCCGTGGTCGAGTCCTACCAGTCCCTCGAGGACATCATCGTCAAGCGGATCTTCAGGGCCGGGACGACCTCGGCGGCGCCCCCGGAGCTGCCCGTCGTGCCCGACCACCTGCAGCCCTGGCTGCGGGAGATCACTCGCGGCGCGGAGAAGGCCGACGCCGCGGAGATCGAATCCAACCCGCGTGCGGCGAGCGTGCGCCTGCGGGCCGTGAGCAAGACGAGGGAGCCGGCATCATGAGTCCACTCGCCCAGGCCGTCCACACCGCCCCCGCCCGCAGGCGCGCGGCGACCCCGCTGCGCGACGAGGAGATCTCGCGGCTGCGGCTCGTCGTGCCGCAGGTCGCCCGGCGCCGGATGCCGTTCTCCGTGATCTGCGTCGGCATCATCGTGCTCGGCATCCTCGGCGTGCTCCTCCTCAACATCACGATCTCGCACAGCACCTACCGGGTCGAGCAGCTCACCGCCGAGCAGGCCCGCCTCCACGAGGAGCGCGACCGGCTGACCGAGGACATCTCCTACCGGGAGAGCCCGCAGAACATCGCGGCGGCCGCCGAGGAACTCGGGATGACCCGCGACCTCACCCCGGAGTACATCCGGCTCTCCGACGGCGAGGTGCTCTCCCCGGGCAGTGTGCCGGGGAACACCCTGCGAAATCCCTCAACCGTGCCGGGCCCGCGTGCCGATGCCCGCGGAGACGTCCGTCCGAACCTACGATCGGATGAGACGCTGCCCGCGGTCGGAGGAGGATCGTCCGAGATCTCCGCCCCGAGCCAGCGCAGCCCCCGATGAAGCCCGAGTGACCCGAGAAGTGCGATGAGGAAAGCGAGGAAGGTGGATGCCGACGGTGACCCCGCCCCGCAGCCGCTCCTCGCAGTCCTCCTCCGGCCGGCCCGCTGGGCGGAAGGGCGCCGGTAGATCGGGCGCCGCCCGCCGGCCCGGCCTGTTCCGCCGCCGCGGGTCGAAGCCGCAGGGCCCCCCGGATCCGCGCCGGCGCATGGCCTGGCTCGTCGTCGCCTCACTCGCCGCCCTCCTCCTGCTCGCCGGCCGGCTCGTCGCGATCCAGGGCATGGACACGATGCGGCTCGCGCAGGAGGCGCTCGATTCGCGCCTCGTGTCCAAGCCGCTGCCGGCCGCCCGCGGGGTCATCACCGCTGCCGACGGCACTGTGCTCGCGGACAACGCGATGCGCTACCGCGTCGTCGTCGACCAGCAGAACATCGCCCGCTACGAGAATGCCGAGGGCGAGCTCGTGGGCGCGTGGGGGGCGGCACAGGCGATGGCCGGTCCGCTCGACACCGACCCCGGCCTGCTGCTGCCCGAGCTCGCCGGGGACAAGCTGTGGAACCCCGTCGCCGAGGGGCTGACGAGCGAGGTGTGGAACGAGATCGACGCGCTCGACATCCCCGGGGTGAGCATGGAGGAGTACTCCATCCGCACGTACCCGGCCGGCGCGGTCGGCGGCAACCTCATGGGCTTCACGGGTTCCGACGGCCAGGCGCTCGCCGGCCTCGAGCTCGAGTACGACGAGTCCCTCCAGGGCCGCGACGGCGAGCAGCAGTACGAGCGCGGCCTGGCCGGGGACATGATCCCGCTCGGCGACTCCAACCTCGTGCCCGCCCGCAACGGCACCGGGCTCCAGCTCACCATCGACCCGACCATCCAGTACTACGCGCAGCAGGCGATCGCCGACCAGGCCGCGGAGCACGACGCCGAATGGGCCTCCGTCGTCATCGAGGAGGTCGGCACCGGCCGGATCCTCGCCGCGGCCGAGGCGCCCAGCGTCGACCCCAACGACCCCGGAGCCGTCGACGCCGAGGACCGCGGGTCCCGGATCTTCACCGGGATGTTCGAACCCGGGTCGACGGCGAAGATGATCACCGCCGCCGCGCTCATCGAGGAGGGGCTCGTCACCCCGACCACCGAGTTCACCGTCCCCGATCGCTGGACGGCGCCCAACGACGAGGAGTTCCGCGACTCGAGCGAGCACCCCGATCAGCAGCTGACCTTCGCCGGGATCCTCATGAACTCCTCGAACACCGGCACCATCCTCGCCGGCGACAAGCTCTCCCTCGAGCAGCGCTACGACTACATGCACGACTTCGGCTTCGGCGAGGCCTCGGGCATCGAGTTCCCCGGCGCGACCGGCGGCATCCTCCACCCCTACGAGGAATGGGACGGGCGCACGAAGTACACCGTGATGTTCGGCCAGGGCATGTCCGGCACCGCCCTGCAGACGACCTCGGCGTTCGCGACGATCGCCAACGGGGGAGTGCGGATGCCCCTGCAGCTCGTGTCCGGCATGGTCGACGACTCCGGCACGGTCACCCCGGTCCCGCAGGGCGCCGGCACGCGGGTGGTGTCCGAGGACACCTCCGCGCAGGTGCTCAGCATGCTCGAGGCGACCGTCGTCGACGGCACCGGTGACAACGCCGCGGTGCCCGGCTACCGGGTGGGCGGCAAGACCGGCACCTCGCAGGCGCCCGCGGACTCCGGCGGCGGCTACGACGGCTACACCGCCTCGTTCGTCGGCGTCGCCCCGATCGAGGACCCGCGCATCGCCGTCTCGGTGACCTTGCAGCGGCCGCGCAAGGGCTACTACGGTGGATCGGCTGCGGCACCCGTGTTCTCCGACGTCGCCGGATTCACCCTGCGCCACCTGCGGGTCCCGCCCTCGACCACCGACCCCGAACTCCCCCCGGAGGAATGGAACTGATGCAGATCGCCGACCTCGGCCTGTCCCCGGACGTGCGCGTCCTCGGCGACCCGCAGCGCTCCGTCACCGGGGCCTCGCTCGACTCCCGCGCCGTCGCCCCCGGCGACCTCTACGCCGCGCTGCCGGGAGCGAACGTCCACGGCGCCCGCTTCGTCCCGGAGGTGCTCGCCCGCGGCGTGCGCGCGGTGCTCACCGATCCGGACGGCCTCGAGCTCGTCCGCACCGCGCTGGCCGAGGCGGGGGATGCCGACCTGCTCGAGGAGGCCACGGTGCTCGTCGTCGAGCGGCCGCGCGCCCACCTCGGCGCGCTCGCCGCCCGCCTCCACGGTACGGACCCGGCCCACCCGCAGCTGCTCGGCATCACCGGCACGAACGGCAAGACGACGACGACGTACATGCTCGACGGGCTGCTCACCGCGCTCGGCCGCACCACCGGCGTCATCGGCACCGTCGCCACACTCATCGCCGGGCAGCGCCAGTCCGCCGTGCGCACCACCCCGGAGGCCCCCGACCTCCACGCCCTGTTCGCCCGCATGCGCGCAGCCGGCGTCGACACCTGCGCGATGGAGGTGTCGTCCCACGCGCTGAGCCAGCACCGGGTCGACGGCGCGCGCTTCCGGGTCGTCGGATTCACCAACCTGTCCCAGGACCACCTCGACTTCCACGGGTCGATGGAGGAGTACTTCCGGGCCAAGGCGCAGCTCTTCACCCCCGGCTTCGCCGACACCGGGGTCGTCGTCCTCGCCGACGACTGGGCGCGCCGGCTCGCGGCGGAGTCCCCGATCCCGGTCGCGACGATCAGCCGCGACCCGTCCGACGCCCCCGACTACCTCGTCGCCGAGGAGTCCGCGGGCGCCTTCACGCTGCGCGGGGACGGGGTCGAGCTGCGCACCCGCTCCCCGCTGCCCGGCGCCTTCAACGTCCTCAACACCGCGCTCGCCCTCGCGATGCTGCTCGCCGCCGGGGTGGACGCGGCCGAGCTCGCCGGCCCCGCCCTCGAGTTCGCCGCGCCCGTGCCCGGCCGGATGGAGGTCGTGCACCCCGCGGACCCGCGCGTCATCGTCGACTACTCCCACACCCCCGACGCGATCGCCCAAGTGCTCGCCGGGCTCGACGACGGCCCCGGCCGGCTCGCGATCGTGCTCGGCGCCGGCGGGGACCGCGACCGCGGCAAGCGCGCGGCGATGGGCCGGGCCGCCGCGCAGGAGGCCGATGTCGTCATCGTCACCGACGACAACCCGCGCAGCGAGGACCCCGCGGCGATCCGCGCCGCCGTGCTCGCAGGCGTCGCGGAGGCCCGGTCCGCCGGCACCGCGCGGGTCGCTGAGGATGCGGTCGCGGAGATCGGACCGCGCGCGGACGCGATCGCCGCGGGCATCGACGCCGCCGGACCCGGCGGCACCCTGCTCATCGCGGGCAAGGGGCACGAGACGGGACAGGAGATCGCCGGGGTCGTCCACGACTTCGACGATCGTGAGCAGACACGCGCCGCACTCGCATCACGGGGCGGCGACATCGGAACCGGTAGAGTTCGGAAGTGATATGAAGCGATTCTCAGTCCATGAGGTGGCCACAGCCCTCAAAGGCGAACTCTACGGAATCTCCCCCGAGCAGGAGCTCAGCGGAGGAGTCGTCACCGACTCCCGCGAGGTCTCCCCGGGGGACATCTACGTGGCCCGGCGCGGGGAGACCGCCGACGGCCTCGACTACGCACCGGCCGCCCTCGAGGCGGGCGCCGCGCTCATCATCGCCGGGGCGGTGCCGACCGTCGACGGCGAGCACCTGCCGACGCTCCATGTCGCCGACGCCACCGCCGCGCTCGGCCGGCTCGCCCAGCTCAACGTCGAGGCGCTGCGCGCCGCGGGCGAGCTCACCGTCATCGCGATCACCGGCTCGGCCGGGAAGACGACGGTCAAGGACCTCACCGCCGACCTGCTCGCCGGGCACGCCGAGACCGTGTGGCCGCCGAACTCGTACAACAACGAGGTCGGGGTGCCCCTCACCGCGATCCGCGCCGACGAGTCGACCCGCTTCCTCGTCCTCGAGATGGGAGCCCGGTCGATCGGCAACCTCGAGTACCTCACCTCGCTCGTGCGCCCCGACATCGCCGTCGAGCTCAACGTCGGCACCGCCCACGGCGGCGTGTTCGGGTCGATCGAGAACACGGCCCGGGCCAAGTCCGAGCTCGTCGAATCGCTGATCTCCGGCGGCCGGGCCGTGCTCAACGCCGACGACCGGCGGGTCGCGGCGATGACCGAGGTGCTCGACCCCGGCGTCGGCGTGCTGTGGTTCAGCGCCGCCGGCAACGCCGAGCGCACCCCGGCGGTGCGCGCCACCGACATCGAGACGCACGCCTCCGGCCGCACCTCCTTCACCCTCCACCTGCCCGAGGAGGAGCCCGCGGCCGTCGAGCTCGCGCTGCTCGGCGAGCACCACGTCAACAACGCCCTCGCCGCGGCCGCCGTCGCCCACCTGTGCGGCATCCCCGCCCGCTCGATCGTCACCACCCTGGGCACCTCGGGCGCGGCGAGCCGCTGGCGGATGGAGCTCATCGACTCCCCGAGCGGCGTCACCGTGCTCAACGACGCCTACAACGCCAACCCCGACTCCATGCGGGCGAGCCTCAAGACGCTCGCCGCGATGGGCCGCGGCGACGACACCACCGGTCCGCGCCGCACCTTCGCCGTGCTCGGCGAGATGCTCGAGCTCGGGGAGGACTCCGTGGCCGAGCACGACGCCATCGGCCGGCTCGTCGTGCGCCTGAACATCCACCGCACGATCGCCGTGGGCGAGGGCGCCAAGCCGATCTACCAGGCCGCGAACCTCGAGGGCTCATGGGGCAACGAGGCGGTGTGGGTGTCGAGCCTCGCGGAGGCCCGTGAGCTCCTCAACGTCGAGCTCCAGCCCGGCGACATCGTCCTGTTCAAGTCCTCGCGCGACGCCGGGCTGCGCTATCTGGGCGACGAGATCGCCGGAGTGTCGGGCCAGCAATGATCGCCGTCATCCTCGCCGCGTGCCTGAGCCTGCTCATCACGCTCATCGGCACCCCGCTGTTCATCCGGGTCCTCGTCAAGCGCGGCTACGGCCAGTTCATCCGCGACGACGGACCGGAGACCCACGCGACCAAGCGCGGCACCCCGACGATGGGCGGCGTCGTCATCATCGGCGCCGCGCTCGTCTCCTACTTCCTCTCCCACCTGCTCACCGGTTCGATGCCGACGCCCTCGGGCGTGCTCGTCCTGTGGCTCGCCGCCGGGCTCGGCGCGGTCGGGTTCCTTGACGACTACATCAAGGTCTCCAAGCAGCGCTCGCTCGGTCTCAAGCCGGTCGGCAAGCTCGTGGGCCAGGGGTTCGTCGGCATCAGCTTCGCCGTCCTCGCCCTCCAGTTCCCCAACGAGTACGGGCAGACCCCGGCGTCGACGGCGATCTCCTTCGTCCGCGACACCGGCCTCGACCTCGCCTTCGCCGGCAGCATCGTCGGCCTCATCCTCTTCATCCTGTGGGCGAACCTCATCGTCACCGCGGTGTCGAACGCCGTCAACCTCACCGACGGCCTCGACGGGCTCGCCGCCGGGGCCGCCGGCGTCGTGTTCACCGGGTTCGTCATGATCACCACCTGGCAGTCGACCCAGAACTGCCACCTCATGAGCGAGATCCGCGACGGCTGCTACTACATGCGCGACCCGCGCGACCTCACCATCGTGGGCGCGGCGATGGCCGCGGCGTGCATCGGATTCCTGTGGTGGAACGCCTCCCCGGCGAAGATCTTCATGGGCGACACCGGCTCGCTCGCGATCGGCGGCGCGATCGCCGGGCTCGCGATCATGTCGCGCACCGAGCTCCTCCTCATCATCATGGGAGGCCTGTTCGTCCTCATCACGCTCAGCGTCATCATCCAGGTCGCATCCTTCAAGCTCACCGGCAAGCGGGTGTTCCGGATGGCCCCGCTCCAGCACCACTTCGAGCTCATCGGCTGGGCCGAGGTGACGATCGTCGTGCGCTTCTGGATCATCGCGCTGCTCTTCGTCGTGGCCGCGATCGGCCTGTTCTACGCGGAATGGGTGTCCCACCTTGCATGAGGCCCCCGCCCCGGCAGAGCTGCCGCCGATCGTCCCGCCCGGGGCGGTCGCCCTCGACTACCCGGACGCCGCGGCGATCCCCGCCGCCCTCCACGGGCCGGAGTCCTCGCTCGCCGGCCTCACCGTCGTCGTCACCGGGCTCGGCGTGTCCGGGTACCCGGCGGCCGTCCACCTCGCCGAGCGCGGGGCCGAGGTCATCGTCGTCGATGCCGACACCGTGCGCGACCGCAGCGAGCAGGAGGCGATCCTCGCGGTGTTCGACGTCGACATCCGACGCGGCCCCGAGCACGTCGAGGACCTGCCGCGCCCCCGCAGCGGCCGGACCCCCGACCTCGTCGTCACCTCGCCCGGCTGGCGGCCCGACCAGCCGCTGCTCCGCGCCGCCCGGACCGCCGGCATCCCCGTCATCGGCGAGGTCGAGCTCGCCTGGCGGGTGCGCGGTGCGAACGCCGCGCCCTGGCTCGTCGTCACCGGCACGAACGGCAAGACCACGACGACGACGATGCTCGAGGCGATGCTCCGGGCGGCCGGGATGAACGTGCGCGCCTGCGGCAACATCGGCGCCCCGCTGCTCGAAGCCGTGCTCGACCCGGAGGCGGAGGTCCTCGCGATCGAGCTGTCGAGCTTCCAGCTCCACTGGCAGTTCTCGATGTGCGCCGACGCCGCCGCGGTGCTCAACATCGCCGCCGACCACCTCGACTGGCACGGCAGCGCCGAGGCGTACGCCGCGGACAAGGGGCGCGCCTACACCAACGTCCGCACCGCCTGCGTGTACAACATCGAGGATCCCGCCACCCGCACCCTCGTCGAGGACGCCGAGGTCATCGCCGGGGCCCGCGCGATCGGCTTCACCCCCGGCATCCCCGCACCTGGCGAGCTCGGGGTGGTGGAGGACGCGCTCGTCGACCGCGCCTTCATCCCGCAGCGGTACTCCGCGGCCGCGGAGCTCGCCTCCCTCGCCGACGTCGCCCGCGCCTCGGGCCAGCCCGACCGCCCCGCCCCGCCCCACCAGATCGCGAACGCGCTCGCCGCCGCAGCGCTCGCGCGCGCCATCGGGGTGCCGCCGGCCGCGGTGCGCGACGGTCTGCGCGCCCACGCCGCCGGCGGTCACCGCCTCGCCCTCGTCGCCGAGTCCGGGGACGTGCGCTGGATCGACGACTCGAAGGCCACGAACCCGCATGCCGCCGATGCCGCGCTGCACGCCTTCGACCCGATCGTGTGGATCGCCGGGGGGCTGGCGAAGGGAGCGGACTACGACGCGCTCGTCGCCGCCCACGCCCACCGCCTGCGCGCCGTCGTCCTCATCGGCGCCGACCGCACGCCGCTGCGCACCACGCTCGCCGCCCGCGCCCCCGAGGTCCCCGTGCTCGAGGTCGACCTCCCCGCCGATCCCGCCGACACCGACCCCGCCGAGCGCGGCACCGCCGTGGCCGAGCGCGCCGTCGCCCTCGCCGCCTCCGCCGCGCAGGCCGGCGACACCGTGCTCCTCGCCCCGGCGGCGGCGAGCATGGACCAGTTCCTCGACTACGCCACCCGCGGCGAGCTGTTCGCGCGCGCGGTGCGCCGCGCCGCGGGGGCCTGATGAGCAGCCCCGGCAGGACCGCCCCGCGGACCGGGTCCGCGCAGGCCCGGAGCACCCGGCCGCAGGACTTCCTGCGCGGGGACACCGGGGTGCTCGCCGTGCTCCGGCGGATCCACGACCTCCCCGTGACGAGCTACTACCTCGTGCTCGCCGCGACCCTCGCGCTCACCGGGATCGGCCTGGTCATGGTGCTCTCGGCCTCCTCGATCACCTCGTACGCGGCCGGCGAGGGGTCCTCGTTCTCCGTCGTCGGCCGCCAGGCGGCTTTCGCCGTCGTCGGCCTGCTCTGCATGCTCGGCCTGTCCTTCGTGCCGCTGCGCGGCTGGCGGATGATCGCCCCGCTCGCGATCATCGTCGGCATCGCGCTCCAGGTGCTGCCGTTCATCCCCGGGCTCGGACGGACCGTCAACGGCTCGACGAGCTGGGTGTCGATCGGCGGCATCCAGGGCCAGCCCGCCGAGTTCGTCAAGGCCGCACTCGCACTGTGGCTCGGCGTGTTCCTCGCGAACAAGGCCCACCGGCTGCGCTCGCTCAAGGAGATGCTGCCCGCGGTGCTCGTCCTCATGACCGTCCTCGGCTTCATCCTCTACGGCCGCGACCTCGGCACCGGCCTCATCATCATGGGCCTCGCGCTCGGCGCGCTGTTCGTCGGGGGAGTGCCGTGGAGGCACTTCCTCGGTGCGCTCGCCATGATCGGTGCCGTCGTCGCCCTCATGGTCGTGACGAGTGCGAACCGGATGGCCCGCGTGCGCGCGATGCTCACCGGATCCGACTCCGCGGAGATGGATCCGCTGGGCCAGCACTGGCAGTCGAACCACGGCCTCTACGCGCTCGCCTCCGGCGGCTGGTTCGGGGTCGGACTCGGCGCCAGCCGCGAGAAGTGGTCCTGGCTGCCCGAGGCGCACAACGACTTCATCTTCGCGATCATCGGCGAGGAGCTCGGACTGCTCGGCTCCGTCGTCGTGCTCCTCCTCTTCGCCGCGCTCGGCTACGGCCTCGTGCGCATCATCATGCGCTCGCGCGACCGCTTCGTGCAGACCTCCACCGCCGCCGTATTCATGTGGATCGTCGGCCAGGCGGTCGTCAACATCGGCGTCGTCGCCGGCGTGCTGCCGGTCATCGGCGTCCCCCTGCCGCTCGTGTCCTACGGCGGCTCCGCACTGCTCGCCACCCTCATCGCGATCGGCATGGTGCTGTCCTTCGCCCGTGCCGAGGAGGGCGCCCGCGAGGCGATGCGCGCCCAGTCGAACCGCGTCCGCAGCTCCCTGGCCGTCCTCGCCCGCCGACCTGCCCGACAGAAGTGAGAACCCCATGCCCCTGACAGTCCTGTTCGCCGGCGGCGGCACCACCGGCCACATCTCGCCCATGCTCGCGATCGCCGACGACCTCGCCTTCCAGGTCCCCGACGCGCAGATCCTCATGCTCGGCACCGCCGAGGGACTCGAGACCCGGCTCGTGCCCGAGGCCGGCCACGAGCTCCTCACCATCGACAAGGTGCCCGCGCCGCGCCGGATCGACGCCGGCCTCGTCCGCTTCCCCGGCCGCCTCCTCGGCACCGTGTCCGCCGTCACCCGGATCATCCGCGAGCGCGGCGTCGACGTTGTCTGCGGCGTGGGCGGCTACGTGTCGACCCCGGCGTACCTCGCCGCGCGGCGCACCGGCACCCCGATCGTCGTCCACGAGGCCAATGCCCGCCCGGGGCTCGCCAACCGGCTCGGCGCCCGGCTCACCCCCCGGCGGCGCGTCGGCTACACCTTCGCGAGCACCCCGCTCACCGGCGAGCACGTCGGCATGCCGATGCGCTCGGCGATCGAGGCCGTCGACCGCACCGACCCGGCCGCCCGCGCCCGCGCCGCCGTCGCCCTGGGGCTCGACCCGCAGCGGCGCACCCTCGTCGTCACCGGGGGCTCGCTCGGCGCGCAGGCGATGAACGAGGCCTTCCGCGCCGCGATGCCCGAGCTCATGGCCGCCGGCCTCCAGATCCTCCACATCACCGGTGCCGGGAAGGGCGCCGATCTCGCCGCCGCCGCGGAGCGCTACCACGGCTACCACGTCGTCGACTACGTCGACGGGATGGAGAACGTCTACGCCGCCGCCGACCTCCTCATCTGCCGGGCCGGCGCGGGCACCGTCGCCGAGGCGACGACCGCGCAGGTGCCCGCGATCTACGTGCCCCTGCCGATCGGCAACGGCGAGCAGCGCCTCAACGCCGCCGACGCCGCGGCCGCCGGTGCCGCCGAGATCATCGAGAACGCCGACTTCACCGCCGAGAGCATCCGCACCCGGATCATCCCGCTGCTTACCGACGACGCTCGCCTGGAGGCGATGGAGCAGGCCGCCCGGAGCATGGTGTTCCCGCAGACCGCCGCCCGCACCATGGTCGCGATGATCCTCGACGCCGCCGGACTCGACCACCCGCACCGGCCCTACCCGCCCGAGCGGCGCACCCGCGACGAGCGGGCCCGCGGCGGCTCCGACTCCCCGACCACCGAACCACCCGACAGCGAGGGACACCCATGACCGAGGCCATTGTGCCGGCCGCCGAGCTCGGCCGCGTGCACTTCATCGGAATCGGCGGAGCCGGGATGTCCGGCATCGCCCGCATCATGCTCATGCGCGGGATGACCGTGACCGGCTCCGACGCCAAGGACTCGAGCGTCGTCACCACGCTGCGCGCCCAGGGGGCGGAGGTGGAGATCGGTCAGCGCGCGGAGAACGTCACCGGCGCGGACACCGTCGTCGTGTCCTCCGCGATCCGCGAGACCAATCCGGAGCTCGCCGCGGCGCGCGCCGCCGGCCTGCGGATCATCCACCGCTCGCAGGCGCTCGCCTCCCTCATGACCGATCGGCGGACCGTCGCGATCGCCGGCACCCACGGCAAGACGACGACGACCTCGATGACGACCGTCGTCCTCCAGGCCTGCGGGGCGGACCCCTCGTTCGTCATCGGCGGGGTGCTCACCGCGACCGGCACGAACGCCCACGACGGCACGGGCGACGTGTTCGTCGCCGAGGCCGACGAGTCCGACGGCTCCTTCCTCCTCTACGAGCCCGCCGTCGGGGTCATCACCAATGTCGAGGCCGACCACCTCGACCACTACGGCACCTGGGAGGCCGTCCGGCAGGCGTTCGTCGACTTCTGCTCCCGGGTCGCCGAGCGCGGCGGCACCGTCATCGTGTGCGCCGACGACCCCGGCTCCCGCGAGATCGGCGAGCACGCCCGCGCCGAGGGCGCCCGGGTGCTCCTCTACGGGCAGGCCGAGGACGCCGACGCCCGGATCGTCGGGATCCGCCCCGGACGCACCGGCGCGGAGTTCTCGCTCGTGCTCGACGGCACGGAGCACGGCCCGATCCGGCTCCGGCAGCCCGGCGAGTACAACGCGGCGAACGCCGCCGCCGCCCTCTGCGTGGCCGCGGAGCTCGGCTTCCCGCTGTCCGACGCGATCCTCGGCGTCGAATCCTTCGGCGGCACGCGCCGCCGGTTCGAGCTGCGCGGCACCGGGAGCGGGGTGCGGGTGTACGACGACTACGCCCACCACCCGACCGAGGTCGCAGCGGTGCTCACCGCCGCCCGCGAGGTCGTCGACCCCGGCGGGCGCGTCCACGTGATCTTCCAGCCGCACCTGTTCTCCCGCACCCAGAACTTCAAGGCGGAGTTCGGCCGTGCGCTCGGGATCGCCGACGACGTCGTCGTGCTCGACGTGTTCCCCGCCCGCGAGGACCCGATCCCCGGGGTCACCGGGGCGCTCATCGCGGCAGAGGTGCCCCACGAGGACGTCGTGTTCCTCGCCTCCTTCGCCGACGCCGTGCCCTACGTGCGCGAGCGCGTGCGGCCCGGAGACGTCGTCATCACCGCCGGCGCCGGCGACGTGACGCTCCTCGGCCCCGAGCTCGTGGCGGCCCTCGAAGCGTGAGCACCGCGAGCCTCGCCGACCGGCTCGCCGCCCGTCGGCGCGCCCGGATCGGGACCTGGGCGATCGTCGCCGGAGCGGCCCTCGCCGTGATCGGTCTCGCCGCCGTCGCCTGGTTCTCACCCGTGCTCGCGCTCGAGCGCGTCGAGGTCACCGGGACCGAGCTCACCGACCCGGACGCCGTCGCGGAGTACGTCACGGACGCGCACGCCGGCACCCCGCTGCCGCAGATCCGGCGTGGCCGGCTCGAGGAGGCGATCGTCGCGGAGTTCCCCAAGGCGGACACCGTGACGGTGAGCTGGGCCGGGCCGCGGGCGCTCGCCGTCGAGGTCAGCGACCGGCAGCCGGTGCTCTCCGTGCCCGCCGGGGATGCCTTCGAGCGCTATGACATCACCGGGCGCATCATCGACAGGGTGCCGGAGGCGCCCGACGGCCTGCCCGTGCTCGGGCTCGCCGAGGGCGCGGACGCACCCGCCGCGGTCGGGGCCGCCGTCGCCTTCATCGACGCGGTGCCCGCCGCGCAGCGGGAGCACATCACCTCGATGCGCGCCGGCTCCGACCAGGACCTGCGGATGCTGTACGACCACGAGGGCACCGAGGTCACCGTGCACTTCGGCTCCCCGGAGGACACCGCCCGGAAGTTCGAGGTCGCGCTCGCCCTCATGCGCACCGGGGCAACGGAGATCGACGTGTCCGTGCCGGAGGTGCCCGTCACCCGCTGAGCCGCCCGCCGGCGGGCGGGCGGACATTTCTCGATCCCCGGCGGACACACCGGGGGCAGTGGTTGCACCCGGGCTGCGATCCCCATAGCGTCGGGTCGAAGGCAAAATCGCCGGAGCGCCCGCTCGCGGGCCAGATGCGTCGAAAGAGGAACCGACTTGGCTGAATTCCCACAATCCGGAGCGGACATCAAAGTCGCCGGCACCGGCGGCGGCGGAGTCAACGCTGTCCAGCGGATGATCGACGTCGGTCTGCGCGGTGTCGAATTCATCGCGATCAACACCGACGCCCAGGCGCTCCTCCTGTCGGAGGCCGACCTCAAGCTCGAGATCGGCCGTGATCTCACCCGCGGCCTCGGCGCCGGCGCGGACCCGGAGATCGGCCGGAAGGCCGCGGAGGACTCCGAGGAGGCCATCGAGGAGGCGCTCGAGGGCGCCGACATGGTCTTCGTCACCGCCGGCGAGGGCGGCGGCACCGGCACCGGCGCGGCTCCCGTCGTGGCGCGCATCGCCCGCTCGCTCGGCGCTCTCACCATCGGCGTCGTCACCCGACCATTCACCTTCGAGGGGCGTCGCCGCTCGGCCCAGGCCGAAGCCGGCATCGCCGCGCTCCGCGAAGAGGTCGACACCCTCATCGTCATCCCGAACGACCGGCTGCTGTCGATCTCGGACCGCAACGTCTCCGTGCTCGAAGCGTTCCAGTCCGCCGACGAGGTGCTGCGCTCCGGCGTGCAGGGCATCACCGACCTGATCTCCACCCCCGGCATGATCAACCTCGACTTCGCCGACGTGAAGTCGGTCATGCAGAACGCCGGCACCGCCCTCATGGGAATCGGCTCCGCGGTCGGCGAGGACCGTGCGGTCCAGGCCGCCGAGGCCGCGATCGCCTCGCCGCTGCTCGAAGCGAGCATCGAGGGTGCGCACGGGGTGCTGCTGAGCATCCAGGGCGGCTCCGACCTCGGCCTGTTCGAGATCAACGAGGCCGCGCGCCTCGTCCAGGAGGCCGCGCACCCGGAGGCGAACATCATCTTCGGCACCGTGATCGACGACAACCTCGGCGACGAGTGCCGGATCACCGTGATCGCCGCGGGCTTCGACTCGCAGGTCGGGGACGCCCCCGAGCCGGCCGGTCGTCCCGCCGTCGTCGAGCCCGAGCCCGAGGCCCCCGCCGCGGAATCCGCGCCCGCCGCCGAGCGCGGCCAGGACCTCCCGCAGCAGGACCGCTTCCAGCAGGACCGGCCCGCCGCAGTCCAGCAGGACTCCGAGGTCCCGTCCTCGCTCCCGGAGGAGCAGCGCCCGTCCCGGTTCGACAACTCGGATCTGGACATCCCGGACTTCCTCAAGTGACCGGGATCGTCTGAGGCCGTCCCGTGCTGCAGAGCCGCTTCGTCCTGGCGGGTGATCGCTTCACCGCGCACGCCGCCTTCACCGACAGGCGGGGCGGCTACAGCGCCGCTCCCTTCGACTCCTTCAACCTCGCCCGCCCCGTGGGCGATACCGAGGAGCACGTCGCGGCGAACCGGAGCATGCTCGCCACCGTCCTCCAGCTCCAGGCCGACCGCCTGAGCTTCGTCTCCCAGGTCCACGGCACCGCGGTGCACCGCCTGGACCTCCCGGACCCGAGCGCCTCCGTGCCGACCGCACCCGTCATCGCCGACGCGCAGATCACGACCAGCGCCGACCTCGGGCTCGTCGTCCAGGTCGCCGACTGCACGCCCGTCCTCCTCGCCGACGTCGATGCCGGGGTCATCGCCGCCGTGCACGCCGGCCGCAAGGGCATGGCCGACGGGGTCGTGCCCGCGACCCTCGAGGCGATGGGGGCCGCCGGCGCCGAACGCATCACCGCCGTCATCGGCCCCTCGATCTGCCCGCGCTGCTACGAGGTGCCCGCGGAGCTGCGTGCCGAGGTCGCGGCCGCCGAACCCGTGACCGCCTCGGTGTCGGCCCACGGAACCCCGGCTCTCGACGTCGCCGCCGGCGTGGCGGAGCAGCTGCGCCGGGCAGGTGCCGCGATCCACCAGTGGGTGCCCATCTGCACCGCGGAGGACCCTGCGCTCTACTCCTACCGGCGCGAGGGCGTGACCGGCCGGTTCGCCGGCGTGGTCTGGCTCCAGGCGCACTGACCCCGGTTCGGCGGTGCACCGGGCGCACTCCCACCCTCGACACACCCGCGCACCCTCCCGCGATCCGGTCGCCGACTGCGCTAGTTTCGGATCGAGGGAGACTCAGCGCAGACGCACCTGCGACACGAACCGCGAACCACGAGGAGACGACATGTCCGCTCTCAAGAAGATCGGCACCTACCTGGGCTTCGTCGAGGACGATATCGACGAGCCGCACACCCGCCACCAGCGCAGCACCGTCGAGACCGACGACCACGCCGACGAGTACGGCGTCGAGGACTACGACGTCGTCGAGTACGAGGAGCCCGCCGCAGTGACCCCCATCCGCGCTTCCGTGCGCCCTGTCGAATCAGCGCCGGCCTCGGCCATGCAGCGCATCCAGACGATCCACCCCCGCAGCTACAACGACGCCAAGGCGATCGGCACCGCGTTCCGCGACGGCATCCCGGTGATCATGAATCTGTCCGCGATGGACGAGGCCAACTCGAAGCGCCTCGTCGACTTCTCCGCCGGCCTGATCTTCGGGCTGCGCGGCTCCATCGAGAAGGTCACGAACAGCGTCTTCCTCCTCACCCCGGAGAACATCGAGGTGTCGACGGAGAACGAGGGCGCCGGCGACATGCAGGCGAGCTTCTTCAACCAGAGCTGAACCCGCACGCCACCCGAGGGCTCGCTGGGAGAAGCGGGTCGCGGTTCCGGTTTCCTCCGACGGCGGTCTACCCTGGTGGGGTAGACCGCCGTCGTCCATCCCATACGAAAGAGGTTCGACTCGCCCGTGGGCATCATCTTCCATCTCCTGGCGACGCTCCTGAGCCTGTACGTGTACGTGCTGCTCGCCCGGGTCGTCATCGACCTCATCCAGGTGTTCTCGCGCGATTGGCGCCCCACCGGTTTCGTGCTCGTGCTGTGCGAGGTCGTCTACACGCTCACCGATCCGCCGGTCAAGCTCATGCGCCGTATCATCCCGCCCGTGCGGCTCGGGCAGATCTCGCTCGACCTCGGCTTCATCGTCGTGTTCATCCTCGTCCAGGTGCTCGCCGGCGCGCTTCGGGTGGCCGGCAACTCCTTCCTCTGAGCCGGATGCAGGGTGTCCCCGCTCGGCGGTGCGTCGTAACCGTTCCGTGACCGAAACACGGGTCTTCGCCCACGGCGTTCCGATGCGGAAAGCCGCTGAACACGACAACACTGCGGGGCATGGGATACAGTTGCCCTGTTGCCTGTTGTATAACAGACTTGTAAAGAACATCATTGTCGACCGAAGGTGGCCTCATGGCGCTTACGCCTGAAGACGTAGTAAACAAGCGGTTCCAGCACGTGAAGTTCCGCGACGGGTACGACCAGGACGAGGTCGACGATTTCCTCGACGAGGTCGTCGTCGAGTTCCGCCGTCTCTACCAGGAGAACGACGAGCTCCGTCAGAAGCTGTCGGCCGCCGAGCAGCGCGTCAACGAACTGTCGCAGGGCGGATCCGCGCCGGCCTCGAACTCGAAGCCGGAGCCGGCCGTCGACCCGCAGGCCACCCAGGCGATGCCCGCAGCCGTGCCCGGCAACGAGCCCAAGGCCGAGGAGCGCCCCGAGCCCAAGTCGCAGACGCAGGCCTCGCCGCTCGTCGCGCCGCAGGGACCGGCGCCGCAGGCGTCCGCCCCGGCCCAGCAGCAGCCAGCACCCGTCGAGGAGCCCAAGCCCGCCGCTCCCGCACCGGAGCCGGATTCGTCCGCAGGTGCTGCTCGGCCCGCCGCCGCCGGTGCAGTTGCCACGTCCGGTGGATCCGAGCAGGACGCCCACGGCCTCATCGCGCTGGCGCAGCGCCTCCACGACGAGCACCTCGCCGAGGGCGAGCGCACCCGTGACCGCCTCATCGCCGACGCGGAGAAGAAGGCTCAGGAGATCGTCGGAGACGCGGAGAAGAAGCGCGACGACACCCTGCGTCACCTCGAGACCGAGAAGGCCAACCTCGAGCGCGAGATCGACGGCCTGCAGAACTTCGAGCGTCAGTACCGCACCCGTCTCAAGAGCTACCTCGGCGATCAGCTGCGCGAGCTCGAGAACTCCGGGTCCCTGGCTCCGGAGACGCTGGGCGGCAACAAGCTCGGGAATTCCCCGCAGCACTCGATCTGAGCCGCACCCCGGTTCGGTCAGCAGCGACGCGACGGCGTCGGCGAGCACGGCTCGCCGACGCCGTCCGCTGTTCCCCGGTGCGGTCCGGCACTGTTCCCAAGCCGGGCGCGGGAGCCTAGGGTGGGACCATGGTCGACTTCCACGATTTCAGCGCCGCGGTCCTCGCCCGGTCCCGGGACCACGATTCCCGGGTCGAAGCGCATGAGAGCCGCTACCGCAACCTCGAGCCGGCCTCGGCCCGCCTGCTCGCCGACCTGGTCTGCGGCCTGCGTGCGGAGAACGTGCTCGAGGTCGGCACCTCGAACGGGTACTCGACGATGTGGATCGCCCAGGCGCTGCCGCCCGGCGGGCGGATCCTCACCATCGACAACCACCCCGGGCGGGCCGCAGAGGCCGCCGGGCACTTCGCCGAGGTCGGCCTCGAGGCGCAGATCGAGCAGCGGGTCGGCGACGCGGGGGAGGAGCTCGCCGCGATCCACGGCTCCTTCGACCTGATCTTCCTCGATTCGGATCGCACGGCCTACCTCGACTACCTGCCGCAGATCCTGCGGCTGCTCGACGGGCTGCTCGTCGTCGACAACGTCATCTCCCACGAGCACGAGACCGCCGACTTCGCAGCCGCCCTGCGCGAGACGCCCGGGTTCGCTGTGCTCATGCTCGCCGTCGGCAAGGGTCTGCTCCTCGCCCAGCGCTCCGCCGAGTACTAGCCAGGGCGGTTCGGCCGCTAGACTGGGGAGCCGAATCGATCGCCGCCCGACCCGAGGAGACCCCACGGCCGTGAGCACCGCACCCCCCACCGGCAGGAGAGGGCTCCTCGTCGGAACGCTGTTCGCGATCGCCGCCGCCGTCATCGTGCTCGACCAGGTCACCAAGCAGATCGCGATCGCGACGCTCGAGGGCCGGCCCTCGATCCCCGTGATCGGCGAGCTCGCCGGCTTCACCTTCTACCGCAACCCGGGAGCGGCGTTCGGGATGGGCGCGAACTCGACGTGGATCTTCGCCGTCATCGCGATCATCGTGCTCGTCGGGATCCTGTTCGCCAGTCGGCGGCTGGGCTCGCGCGCCTGGAGCTGCGGCCTCGGCCTCCTCCTCGGCGGTCTCACCGGCAACCTCCTCGACCGCCTGTTCCGGCCGCCGGGATTCTTCCACGGCGCCGTCGTCGACTTCATCGACCTCTCGCTCTTCATCTGCAACATCGCAGACATCGCGATCTCGGCCGCCGCCGTCGTCATCGTGCTCACCACCCTGCGCGGCATCGGCCTCGACGGCACGCTCGACACCGCCTCCGGTCCGGCCGCCGACGACCAGACGAAGGAGCAGGTGTGACCCAGCGTTCGATGTTCGTGCCCGAGGGCCTCGAGGGGGAGCGGGTCGACACCGCCCTGAGCCGGATGCTCGGGCTGTCGCGCTCCGCCGCCGCGGCGATCGCCGCCGCCGGTGACGTCCACGTCGACGGCACGGTCGTCGGGAAGTCCGAACGGGTGAGCGCCGGGGCCCGCATCGACATCGTCATGCCGGAGCCGGCGAAACCGCTGGAGATCGTCGCCGAACCCGTCGAGGGGATGCGCGTGATCTACGACGACGATGCCTTCGTCGTCGTCGACAAGCCCGTCGGGGTCGCCGCCCACGCCGCCGCCGGCTGGAAGGGCCCGACGGTGATCGGCGGGCTCGCGGCCGCCGGCTACGACATCGCCACCTCGGGCGCGGCCGAGCGGCAGGGGATCGTCCACCGCCTCGACGTCGGCACCTCGGGCGTCATGGTGGTCGCCAAGGGCGAGCACGCCTACTCGGTGCTCAAGCGGGCGTTCAAGGAGCGCACCGTGGCCAAGACCTACCACGCGCTCGTGCAGGGCCTGCCGGACCCGGTCGTCGGCACGATCGAGGCGCCGATCGGCCGGAACCCGCGCCGCGACGGGCTCTACGCCGTGCTCACCGACGGCAAGCACGCCGTCACCCACTACGAGGTCCTCGAGGCCTACCGCTCGGCGACTCTGCTCGAGGTCCGGCTCGAGACCGGCCGGACCCACCAGATCCGCGTCCACATGGCCGCCACCAAGCACCCCTGCGCCGGGGACCTGCCCTACGGCGCGGACCCCGTGCTCGCCGGCAAGCTCGGACTCGAGCGCCAGTGGCTGCACGCGGTGCGGCTCGGCTTCACCCATCCGGAGACCGGGGAGTTCGTCGAGTTCGAGAGCAGCTATCCCGAGGATCTGCAGACCGCGCTCGACCGCCTGCGCCGCGCCCAGGGCTGACGGGGCGCCCGTGGACCGGCTGTTCGCGATCGGCCTCGTCGTCGTCATCGGCGGTCTGTTCCTCGCCGCGGTCGCCGGCCTCGCGGTCCTCGGTGTGATGCTGCGCCGGCACCGCGAGCGGCGCCTCGACCCCGCCTTCGTCGGGGCGCCGGTGGCCCACGGCACCGTGACCGAGCAGACCTTCCGGGGGCGGATCAGCAACGAGGCCTACGAGCACCTCATCGTCTACGACGTCCGGCTCCCCGACGGCCGCACGTTCCGCGGCTGGGAGATCAAGCACCTCGCCCGGTGGCAGAGATCACGATTCGCCCCCGGCACCGAGCACCCGGTCGCCTGGCGCCCGGGAACGGGCGACGAGGTGCGCGCGATCGTCCGCTGAACGGACCGCGCAGGGGAGTCGGGAGCACCCCCGTGTCCGTGATCGGCGGTACCCTGGGACGAGCACAATCCGAGGCCGGGAAGAGGGATCCGTGAGCAGCGACAGCTTCGTACATCTGCACGTGCACACCGAGTACTCGATGCTCGACGGAGCGGCCCGCGTGGGCGATCTCATGGCGGCGACCAAGGAGATGGGGATGCCCGCCATCGCCACCACCGACCATGGGTACCTGTTCGGCGCGTTCGACTTCTGGAGCCAGGCGACGAGCGCCGGGGTCAAGCCGATCATCGGCGTCGAGGCCTACGTCACCCCCGGGACGGCACGCGGGGACAAGACCCGCGTCAAGTGGCGGACCGACGAGAGCCAGCGCGGCGACGACGTGTCCGGCGGCGGCGCCTACACCCACATGACGTTGCTGGCGGAGAACAACACCGGCATGCAGAACCTGTTCCGGGCGTCCTCGGTGGCCTCGCTCGACTCCGCGTTCGGCAAGTGGCCCCGCCTCGACCGGGAGCTCATCGAGAACCACGCGAGCGGCCTCATCGCCACCACCGGGTGCCCCTCGAGCGAGGTGCAGACGCGCCTGCGCCTGGGCCAGTACGACGAGGCGCTGCGCGCGGCCTCGGAGTACAAGGACATCTTCGGCGCCGGCAACTACTACTGCGAGATCATGGACCACGGGCTGTCCATCGAGCGCCGGGTCATCAAGGACCTGCTGCGGCTGGCGAAGGAGCTCGATCTCCCGCTCGTCGCGACGAACGACCTCCACTACACGCACGAATCGGATGCGAAGGCGCACGAGGCGCTGCTCGCGATCCAGTCCGGCTCCAAGCTCATCGAGCCGACCTACGACCAGGGCGGCAGCCGCTTCGCGTTCTCCGGATCCGGCTACTACCTCAAGTCGCCGGCGGAGATGCGCGCCCTGTTCAAGGAGATGCCCGAGGCCTGCGACAACACCCTCGAGATCGCCGAGCGCTGCGCGGTGTCCTTCGACACCTCGGCGAACTACATGCCGAAGTTCCCCTGCCCGCCGGGCGAGGACGAGACCTCCTGGCTCATCAAGGAGGTCGACAAGGGCCTCCACTACCGGTATCCCGGCGGGATCCCCGACGAGGTGCGCAAACAGGCGGACTACGAGCTCGAGGTCATCATCTCGATGGGCTTCCCCGGCTACTTCCTCGTCGTCGCCGACTTCATCAACTGGTCGAAGGACAACGGCATCCGGGTGGGCCCGGGCCGCGGCTCCGGCGCCGGCTCGATGGTCGCCTACGCGATGCGCATCACCGACCTCGACCCGCTCGAGCACGGCCTGATCTTCGAGCGCTTCCTCAATCCCGAGCGCGTCTCCATGCCCGACTTCGACGTCGACTTCGATGATCGTCGCCGCGGCGAGGTCATCGAGTACGTCACCCGCAAGTACGGCAGCGAGTACGTCGCGATGATCGTGACCTACGGCACGATCAAGACCAAGCAGGCGCTCAAGGACTCCGCCCGCGTGCTCGGCAAGCCGTTCTCGCTGGGGGAGCGGCTCACCAAGGCGCTGCCGCCGCCGGTCATGGCCAAGGACATCCCGCTGGCCGACATCGAGGACCCGCAGGCCAAGCGCTACGGCGAGGCCGGGGAGTTCCGCGAGTTCGTCGCCTCCGACCCGGACGCGCAGGAGACTTTCACCACCGCCAAGGGACTCGAGGGGCTCAAGCGGCAGTGGGGCGTGCACGCCGCGGGCGTCATCATGTCCTCGGAGCCGATCATCGACGTGATCCCGATCATGCGCCGCTTCCAGGACGGCCAGGTCATCACCCAGTTCGACTACCCCACGAGCGAGGGCCTGGGGCTCATCAAGATGGACTTCCTGGGCCTGCGCAACCTCACGATCATCTCCGACGCGATCGCGAACATCGAGCTCAACCGCGACTTCCACCTCGACCTCGAGCAGCTCGCGCTCGACGACGCGGAGTCCTACAAGCTGCTGGCCCGCGGCGACACGCTCGGGGTGTTCCAGCTCGACGGCGCCGGCCTGCAGGGGCTGCTGCGCCTCATGCAGCCGGACAACTTCGAGGACATCTCCGCGACCCTCGCGCTCTACCGGCCCGGCCCGATGGGCGCCCAGTCGCACACGAACTACGCGCTGCGCAAGAACGACCAGCAGCCGATCACGCCCATCCACCCCGAGCTCGAGGAGCCGCTGCGCGACATCCTCGACACGACCTACGGCCTCATCATCTACCAGGAGCAGGTGATGGCGATCGCGCAGAAGGTCGCGGGATACTCGCTCGGCCAGGCCGACATCCTGCGCCGCGCGATGGGCAAGAAGAAGAAGTCCGAGCTCGACAAGCAGCAGGTCGGCTTCTTCGAGGGGATGAAGGAGCGCGGCTTCTCCGAGGCCGCGGCGCAGGCGCTGTGGGACATCCTGCTGCCGTTCTCCGACTACGCGTTCAACAAGGCCCACTCCGCGGCCTACGGCGTGATCTCCTACTGGACCGCCTACCTCAAGGCGCACTACCCGGCGGAGTACATGGCCGCCCTGCTGACCTCGGTCGGGGACAACAAGGACAAGCTCGCGATCTACCTCGGCGAGTGCCGCCGGATGCGGATCACCGTGCTGCCGCCGGACGTCAACGAATCCGCGCAGAACTTCACCCCGGTCGGCACCGACATCCGGTTCGGGATGGGCGCGGTGCGCAACGTCGGGGCGAACGTGGTCGACGGCATCGTCGAGGCGCGCCAGGACAAGGGCGCCTTCACCTCCTTCACCGACTTCCTCGACAAGGTGCCCAGCCACGTGTGCAACAAGCGCACGATCGAATCGCTCATCAAGTCCGGCGCGTTCGACTCGCTCGGGCACACCCGCCGCTCGCTCGTCGAGGTGCACGAGGAGGCCGTCGACTCCGTCATCGGCGTCAAGCGGCAGGAGGCCGCGGGCCAGTTCGACCTGTTCGCCGGGCTCGGCGGCGACGATGCGAGCGAGACGAGCTTCTCCGTCTCGATCCCCGACCGCACGGAGTGGGAGAAGAAGGAGAAGCTCGCGTTCGAGCGGGAGATGATCGGCCTCTACGTCTCCGACCACCCGCTCAACGGGCTCGAGGGCGTCCTGCAGAGCGAGGCGGAGGCATCGATCGCGGAGATCGTCGACCCGGAGAACACCCGGCCGGAGGGCTCCTCGGTGAAGGTGTGCGGGATGATTACGCAGGTGCAGCGCCGGGTGTCGAAGAACTCCGGCAAGCCCTACGGCATCGTCACCGTCGAGGACCTCGAGGCGAGCGTCGAGGTGATGTTCTTCGGCGACGTCTACGAGCCCGTGGCGACGCTGCTCGCGACCGACCTCGTCGTCACCGTGACGGGACGGATCCGGCGCTCCGACGACCGCCCGGCCTCCCTCATGGCGCAGTCGATGACGATCCCCGACGTCACCGACCCCGCGGACCGGCCGCTCCACATCACCATGCCGGTGCAGCGGTGCACCCCGGAGCTCGTCGAGCAGCTCGGGGAGATCCTGCGCGCGAACTCCGGGCCCACCGAGGTCCGGCTCAGCCTCACCCAGCCCGGCCGCAGCATCGTCATGAAGCTCGATGCGAGCGTGCGGGTGACCCCGGGGCCGAGCCTGTTCGGCGACCTCAAGGCGCTCCTCGGCGCCCAGTGCCTGCAGGTGTCCTCCCCGTCGATGTTCGGGTGAGCCGATCCAGCGCTGTGGGCTCGAGCGCGAACGGCGACCAGCCGGTAGCGAGTCGTAGACTGGGGTAGTGACCACTTCACCGATCAATCGCCTCGACCTCCGCGACTCCGCACTCGACCGCCGCACCCTGCGCGCCTCTGTCCCGCGGGCCCAGGTCGACCTGTCCGACGCAGTCGCCGCCGTCGGCCCGCTGCTCGCCGCCGTCCGCGAGCACGGCCGCTCCGCCGTCCTCGAGTACACCGAGCGCTTCGACCGGGTGGCGCTCGACACCGTGCGCGTGCCGGCCGCCGAGCTCACCCGCGCCGCCGCCGAGCTCGACCCGCGGATCCGCGCCGCGCTCGAGGAGACTATCCGTCGCACGCGCGCAGTCGCCGCCGCCGATGCCCGGCCCCCGGTGACGACGAGCTTCGACGGCGGCGGCACCGTGACCACCCGCTGGCTCCCGGTCGACCGGGTGGGCCTCTACGTGCCCGGCGGGCTCGCGGTGTACCCGTCCACCGTGGTGATGAACGTCGTGCCGGCGCAGGTCGCCGGTGTCGCCTCGCTCGCGATCGCTTCGCCGCCGCAGTCCACCGGGCTGCCGCACCCCACCGTCATGGCCGCGGCCGCGATGCTCGGGGTCGAGGAGGTGTGGGCGATGGGCGGCGCACAGGCCGTCGCCGCGTTCGCCCACGGGTTCGACGACGGCGAGGTGCTCGAACCGGTCGACCTCATCACCGGCCCGGGCAACGCCTTCGTCGCCGCCGCCAAGGCCAGCGTCCGCTCGGTGGTCGGGATCGACTCGGTGGCCGGTCCGACGGAGATCATCGTCCTCGCCGACGACACCGCCGACCCGCGCTTCGTCGCCGCCGACCTCATCAGCCAGGCCGAGCACGACCCGCAGGCGGCCTCCGTGCTCGTCACCGCCTCGGAGGCGCTGGCCGACGCGGTCGCCGCCGAGCTCGCCGCGCAGGTGCCCGCCGCCGCCCACCGGGAGCGGATCGCCGAGGCGCTCGCCGGGCCGCAGTCGGGGATCGTGCTCGTGCGGGACCTCGATGCCGGCATCGCCGTGCTCAACGCCTACGCCGGGGAGCACGTGCAGCTCATGGTCGCCGAGCCCCGCGCCGTCGCGGAGCGTGTGACGAACGGGGGAGCGGTGTTCCTCGGCGACCACTCGCCGGTGGCGCTCGGTGACTACTGCGCCGGCTCCAACCACGTGCTGCCGACGATGGGGAACGCGGCCCACGCCTCCGCGCTCGGCATCCAGTCCTTCCTCAAGGGCAGCCAGGTCATCGACTACCCGGCCCCGGCGCTCGCCGCCGTCGCCGACCACATCGTCGCGCTCGCCGCGGACGAGGACCTGCCCGCCCACGGCGCCGCGGTGAGCTTGCGCTTCGCCGCGGATGAGGAGAACTGATGCACTGCCCGTTCTGCCGCCACCCCGATTCCCGCGTCGTCGACTCCCGCACCTCGGAGGACGGCTCGTCGATCCGACGGCGCCGCCAGTGCCCCAACTGCATGCGGCGCTTCACCACGATGGAGCACACGAGCCTCGCGGTGATCAAGCGCTCCGGGGTGTCCGAGGAGTTCTCCCGGCAGAAGGTGATCTCCGGTGTGCGCAAGGCGTGCCAGGGCCGCCCGGTGGGGGAGGACGACCTCGCGAAGCTCGCCCAGCGGGTCGAGGAAAAGATCCGCAGCCGCGGGATCGCGGAGATCGACGCCGACGAGGTGGGGCTGGCGATCCTCGAGCCGCTGCGCGAGCTCGACCAGGTGGCGTTCCTCCGCTTCGCGAGCGTGTACCAGGGCTTCGAGTCGCTCGAGGATTTCGAGGCCGCGATCGCCTCGCTGCGCGCCGAGCGCGATGCCGAACCCGCCGGGGCCGCTGCGGGGACCGCTCCCTCCGAGGTTCCTGAGCAGAACTCGTGAAATCGAGCTGTCGAATCCGAGTGTTCTCGGTATAGGATGAGTTCTGCGCGCTCAGGCGCGCCCGCCGCCGGCGGCATCGGAGGGGAAGCCGACGCCGTCGGCGGCCTCTATTCACCCACCCCCAAACCTCTATTTCCGAAGGTTCCTGAGAGCGGATCCGCAATTTCGTGCAATCTCACGCTGCGGACGGGACAGCGATCCGGGTGACCGGGCAGGCCACGTACCCGCTCAGGTGACCCGGCAGGCCCCGTCCGCGGTCAGCGGGTGAGGTACGGGCTGAGCACGGACGGCTCCGCCCCGACGACGCGCAGCCGCGAGGTCGACCGGGTGAGGGCCACGTAGAGCTCGCCGATCCCCGTGGGATCACCGGCAGGGGCTATCGAGGCGGGCTCGACGATGATGACGCTGTCGAACTCGAGCCCCTTCGCCTCGTACGGGGTGAGCACCGCGACGGTGTGGTCGATGCCGGCGGGACCGAGTCCGAAGTCCACCCCGCCGTCCTGGGTCAGCGCGTGCTCGATGAGCTCCCCGTGCCCGGCCGTCGCGATCACCGCGACCCGCCCGCCGCCGAGCAGTGCGAGCTCCTCCCGGATCATGCCCGGCAGTCCCGCGCACACCGCGGCGACATCGCCGAGCACCTCGATCTGCGGCTCCCACGTGCCCTCGCGGGCAGGCGAGGGCACGGCGAGATCCGGGAAGTAATCGCGCAGCAGCCGGTTGGCGAGCACCATGATGCGCCCCGGCGTCCGGTACGACACGGTCAGCTGCTCGAGTGCGAAGCGGTCGCCGACGTGCGGCTGGAGCATCGAGGCCCAGGTGCGATCGGGATCGACTGAGCTCGCCTGCGCGAGGTCGCCCACCAGTGTCGCCGACTTGCTCGGCACCCGGCGGAACAGCAGTCGCAGCTGCATCGGGCTGAGCTCCTGCGCCTCGTCGACGACGAGGTGCCCGTAGGTCCATTCGCGGTCCTCGACGGCGCGCTCGGCCACGGTGAGATGCGGGTCGCGGGAGTCGTAGCGCTCGGCCAGAGCCGAGGCGGAGACCATGCCCTGGGTGCCGGTCATCTCGATCACCGCCTCGGCGTACTCGGTGTCGGCCCGCGGGGCCGACGCGGACTCCGCCCAGCCGCCGATGAGCTCGGCGATCTCGTCGAGCAGCGGCACGTCGTCGACCGTCGGCGAGGCGCCCTTGAACCGGCGCAGCAGCGCCATCTCCTCGTAGTCGAGCAGGCCGTGGGCGGCTGCGACGAGCTTGTGGGGCTTGGACAGCAGCGCGTCGAGGACGCCGAGCGGGGTGAGCGGCAGCCAGCACAGGTTGATCGCCACGCGCACATCCGCGGCGCCGCGCAGCTCCTCGAGGAGTTCGGGCATGCGCTCCTCGTCGGCGGAGATCCCCATGGAATCGGCGAGCGCCGGAGCGAGCTGCCGGAGCACCTGGGAGACGAAGGTCGTGCGCGCCCGGTTGTGCGGGTATCCGGTGCGCCGTGCCCGTTCGCGGGCGGTGCGCACCATCTCCGGGGTCAGGGTGAGGGTGTGGCGCCCCACCTGCAGCCGGCGCGGCTCCTGCGGGACACGTTGATAGTTCTTCACCGCCCGGGCGATGACCTGCACCATCCGCAGATCGCCCTTGACGGCGGCTGCGGCGGGGCGATCGCGGGCCGTCAGGTCGAAGCCGGGCATGAGCTGGCCCGGGGTCTGCAGCACCGCGCCGGTCTCCCCGAGGGACGGCAGCACCTGCTCGATGTACTTGAGGAACACCGGCGAGGGGCCGATGAGGAGGACGCCGGACTTCGCGATCCGCTCCCGGTGCTGGTAGAGGAGGTAGGCGGCGCGGTGCAGCGCGACCGCCGTCTTGCCGGTGCCCGGTCCGCCCTGGACCACGACGACACCGGACAGCGGCTTGCGGATGATGGAGTCCTGCTCGGACTGGATGGTCGCGACGATGTCGCTCATCCGGCCGGTGCGATGGGCATCGAGGGTGGCGATGAGCGCGCCCTCGCCGTGGAGCGAGCGGATCTCGGCGTCATCGAGCGCGTCGAGGTCGAGCACGTCGTCCTCGACGCCGATCACCGTGCGGCGGCGCGTGGCGATATGGCGGCGGCGCACGATCGAGCCGGGGTCGGCCGCAGTGGCGCGGTAGAACGGCTCGCTGGCGGGGGCGCGCCAGTCCATGAGCAGCTGGCGGCGGTCGCTGTCGGAGATGCCGATCCGGCCGATGTAGGTCGTCTCCCCGGCCGCGGAGTCGATCCGACCGAAGCACAGACCCTCCTCGGCGTTGGTGAGCCGGATGAGCTGGTCCTCGTAGAGCGTGGCGAAGGCGTCGCGCTCCGAGCGGTTCTGGTGATGCCCGCCCACATGGGAGCGGCGCACCGAGCCGAGCTTCCCCTGCGCCTCGGCCCGCAGCTCGTCGAGGCGCGCATACACCACGTCGAGGTTCTGCTGCTCGTGGTCGATCTCTGTCTGTTCGCTCACCGTCCACCTTTCCAATCGGCAATCAATTATGCCGGGTCGCCGGGGGTCGACGGTGTCGACGCGCTCGCATCGTGAGAAGAGTTCCTCGCCCGGACACCCCGTTGTCATGTCGCGTTCCAGGTGGGAGCCGGTGCCCGCGGGTTTCAGCCGGCCCGCGATCCATGGTCGATGAATGCGTCGAGCGCGTCCCCGCAGCGCACGGACGCCACGGCGGGGCCGCGGCGCATGGCCTTCGCGAGGCCCACGGCGTCGATCGGCTCCTGCGTCCCGGCGACGACGACGTTGCCGTAGCGCCGGCCCCGGAGCTGCCCGGGGTCGGCGACGAGCGCGAGGTGGGTGAAATGGCTGCGCATCTCGCCGAGCTCCGCGCGGAGCGCGGCGTGCGGGGGCCGGTCGGCGATGTTGGCGAGGTAGAGTCCGCCGGGGCCGAGGACCCGGGCGACCTCGGCGAAGAACTCCGGAGCGGCGAGTGCCGCCGGGGTGGTGTCGCCGGCGAAGGCATCGCGCACGACGAGGCCCACCGCGGAGTCGCGAAAGGTGGCGATCTCCTCGGCGCCGTCGCCGCACCGCAGTGCGAGCGCGGGGGAGCGGGGCAGGTCGAACCACTCCCGCACCTGCCGCACGAGCTCGGCGTCGATGTCGATCGCGGTCTGGCGCGAGCCGGGCCGGGAGGCATCGAGCCATCGCGGCAGGGCGCACCCCGCGGCGCCGATGTGCACGGCGCGCAGCGTCGTCCTCGGTGCGAAGACGGTGTCGACAACCCGGGACATCCAGTCGAGGTATTCGAAATCGAGGCGCAACGGGTCGCCGACGGTGATCGAGGAGCTCGGGACCCCGTTGACGAACAGCACCCACGAATCCGGCTCCCCGGGCACCGGCTCGAGACGCGCGATCCCGGTGGAGATCGGCACTTCGCGGGCCGCGGCGGTGTGTGCGGCGCGTTTCCTCCCCATGTCCTCCACCCTACGCGTCGCCCGATGTCACAGGGACGGGCCTCGTCAGGTCACAGGTGAGCGCGTCCGCAGGTCACAACCGGCCTGGCACGGCGGCGGATATCCACAGGCGGACACGCGGCATGGTGCCGCCGGCCCGCGCGGAGTGGACTGCACCCATGAGTGCATACACCGTCACCCGGCCCACCGACCTCGTCGGCATCGTCCCCCACATCCTGGGCTATACGCCCACGGACTCCCTCGTCCTCGTCACCGGCAGCCGCAGCGGCGACCGCGGCGAGGTCGGCCTCACCGTCCGCTTCGACTTCGGGTTCTCCGAGGCCGCGCACCTCGACGCCGAGGACCTCGCCGGCGTCGTCTCCACGCTCGAGCACGCCGAGGGCGCCGCGGCGGTCTTCCCGATCCTGTTCAGCGCCGAGGTGCCCACCGCGCTCGGTCTGCTCGGCGAACCGGAGAGCGAGCTCCTCGTCGACCATTTCCGACTCCCCGTGTTCCTCATCTGTGCCGCGCTCGCCGAGGCCGGGTACGAGGTCGCCGACCCGCTGTGGGCAGGCGGCGGCTTCTGCGGCAGCCTCGACGACCCCGAGGAGCTCTACGGCCGGGCGGAGACCACCGACACCGAGGTCGCTGTGCGCCTTATCGCCGATGGGCGCAGCCATGCCGAGGACTTCGCCGCGGCGACCGCCCACCCGGTCCCGCCGCCCGAGCTGCTCACCGGCGCCGCGAGGATCCGGGCGTCCGCACCGTCGGCGGCCGCCCGCTACGACGCGGCGCTCGCGGACCTCCGTGCGCTGCTCGACCTCGCCGAGGATCCGAGTGCGACGGTCGCCCAGGTGCCCGAGGTGCTGAGTCCGGGCGGGGTCGTCGGCATGGAACTCATGTGCGCCGAGCTGTGGAGCAGGGACTGCATCGAGATGATCCTCGGCTTCGACCACCCCGATTTCTCACCTGCCCGCCTCGCGGCGCTGGAGCCGGGCACCTTCGCGGCCTGGGCGCGGCCGATCGCGCGCTCGGCCGCAGCAGCGGAGTCGATGATCGGACTGTCCCCGGAGCGCCCGGACTTCGCGCGGACCGCGTACTCGGTCGCCTACCTCGACTGTCTGGTCCCGGCTGTGGACGAGGCGAGCCGTCCGGCCGTCCTCGCGATGCTCGCCTGGTTGGAATGGGGCCGGGCGCGCAACTCCTTCGCCGACCACTACGCCTGCCGGTCCCTTGCGCTCGACCCCGACTACACGCTCGCCGGTCTCGTCCACGGCGCGGTGACGCGAGGGCTGCCGCCGCGCTGGATGGCCGCTTCGGGCCGCTGAGCGGACACGGGGGTCCGGAGCGGATCCGGGGATCGGCGTGTCCGCCGGTCCGTCGAACCGCCGATGGGGATTCGCCCGAGCCGGAATATCGTGCGAGAATGGGGTGTTGACCCAGTCGTACGACTGTGCAGGGCCTGTTCTGCACCGACGTGCTTGACATGGGTCTTACTGATGCCTCCACGGCATCGGTGGTCCGCCGCCAGACTCCCCGAAAGGTGAACTCGTGCCGACAGACGAGAAGGATTCGAGCACAGCAGCCGAAACCACCGCACAGACTGCTCCTGCCAAGAAGTCCACTCGGTCGAGTTCCACGACCAAGCGCACTGCGTCCACCACAGCGAAGAAGCCCGCGGCGGCGAAGTCGACGACTGCCGCGAAGACGGCCACGGCGAAGAAGACGGCCGCGGAGTCGGGCGCGGAGGAGAAGACCACCGCGAAGTCGACGACGGCGAAGAAGCCCGCTGCGAAGACCACCGCCGCGAAGACGACGGCGGCGAAGACGACGGCGGCGAAGAAGCCTGCTGCCAGGTCGACTGCGAAGAAGCCCGCTGCGGCAGCGACGGGAGACGAGAAGCCCACTGCTGCGAAGTCGACCCCGGCCAGGAAGTCGACGGCGGCGAAGAAGGCGACGGCCGCGAAGTCGACCCCGGTCGAGGACACCGCCGCTGAAGCCACCGAGGCACCGGCCAAGAAGACCACGGCCCGTCGGGCACCTGCGAAGACGACGACGGCTGCGAAGAGCACGACCGCGAAGTCCACCGGCGCGAAGGGCACGACCGCGAAGTCCGCCGCGCAGTCGGAGGCGGACGAGCCGGCCGCAGCCGAGTCGCCCGCCAAGACCACGGCGAAGAAGACGACCGCGAAGAAGACGACCGCGCGCAAGCCTGCGGCGAAGAAGACCACCGCGAAGGCGACCGGTGCCGCAGCGAAGGCGACCGAGGAAGCCGTGCCCGAACCCGGTGCCGCCGAAGAGGTCGAGGCGGTCGTCGCCAAGGAGGAGACGGAGACCAAGAACTCCCAGGAGGAGAAGAAGAACGAGGCCGTCAAGGAGGCCGGAGGATTCGTCGTCTCCGACGCCGACGACGATGCCCCGGCCCAGCAGGTCGTCTCCGCCGGCGCCACCGCCGACCCCGTCAAGGACTACCTCAAGCAGATCGGCAAGGTCGCGCTGCTCAACGCCGCCGAGGAGGTCGACCTCGCCAAGCGGATCGAAGCCGGCATGTACGCCGAGCACCTCCTCGCCGAGGGCACCGTGACCGAGGCCCGCGACATCCGTGACTACAAGTGGATCATCCACGACGGGCGGATCGCCAAGAACCACCTCCTCGAGGCCAACCTGCGCCTCGTCGTGTCGCTGGCCAAGCGCTACACGGGCCGCGGCATGCTGTTCCTCGACCTCATCCAGGAGGGCAACCTCGGCCTCATCCGCGCCGTGGAGAAGTTCGACTACACCAAGGGCTTCAAGTTCTCGACCTACGCCACCTGGTGGATCCGCCAGGCGATCACCCGTGCGATGGCCGACCAGGCGCGCACCATCCGCATCCCGGTGCACATGGTCGAGGTCATCAACAAGCTCGCCCGTGTGCAGCGCCAGATGCTCCAGGACCTCGGGCGCGAACCCACCCCGGACGAGCTCGCCAAGGAGCTCGACATGACGCCCGAGCGCGTCGTCGAGGTGCAGAAGTACGGCCGCGAACCGATCTCCCTGCACACCCCGCTCGGCGAGGACGGCGACTCCGAGTTCGGTGACCTCATCGAGGACTCCGAGGCCGTCGTGCCGGCGGACTCCGTGAGCTTCACCCTGCTCCAGGAGCAGCTCCACTCCGTGCTCGACACCCTCTCGGAGCGCGAAGCCGGAGTGGTCTCGATGCGGTTCGGGCTCAACGACGGGCAGCCGAAGACGCTGGACGAGATCGGCAAGGTCTACGGCGTCACGCGCGAGCGGATCCGGCAGATCGAGTCGAAGACGATGGCGAAGCTCCGCCACCCGTCCCGCTCCCAGGTGCTGCGCGACTACCTCGACTGATCCGGGCCGGCGCACGGGCAGGTCAGCCGACCCGTCGACCGCGCTCCCCGAAAGTGCAACGCGAACTGCTGCGGCGGCCGGAGACTGCGAATTCTCCGGCCGCCGCAGCAGTTTCCGTTGTCACCCCAAAGCCGTTGTCATCCCACTGCCATCGCCATCTCACCGGCACGGCTCCGCTCGGCGGCCGAACAGGGGCGACTAGCGCGGCTGGATGACGGTGAACGCGGCGTTCTGCGAGTCGATGAACCGGCCCACCCGGCCGTGGGTGGAATTGTGCGGGGCGGCGAGCCAGTCACCGCCGAGCTCACGCACCCGGCCGGCCACCGCATCGGCGTCCTCGACCTGGATGTAGGACTCCCAGTGCGCGGGGATCCCGACGTTCGAGGTGTCGAGGATCCCGCCGCGCGGGATCCCCGTGCCGGGCAGTGCGAACGTCGAGTAGCGGAACTCGTCGGTGTCGCTCACCGGGCTGATCTCCCAGTCGAACACCGCGCCGTAGAACTCGTGCACCGCGGGATCCTTCGTGTGGAGCTCGAACCAGCAGGCGGCACCCGTGACGTCGACGCCGGTGAGGCCGCGGTCGTCCTCGTACTCGAGGACGCCGAACGCGGTACCCGCGGGGTCCGCGACGAGAGCGACGCCGGCGGTCCCGTCGAACTCCGGGATCGCCATCATCGCCTGCCCGCCTCCCGTGTCGACGCGGGCGAGGAAATCGGTGAGCTCGGCCACCCGGAAGTACACCGACCAGAACGCCGGCTGTCCGGCGGGGGCCTCGGCCGGCTGCGGGCTGATCCCCGCGACGACCCGGCCGTCGCGGACCGCCTTGACCCCGAAGCCCATCGGACCCGGCTCGGTGAACTCCCATCCGAACAGCGAACCGTAGAAGGTCCGTGCGCTCTCGACGTCGGGGGAGCTGAGCTCGACCCAGCAGGGATGATTCGGGGCGATCGTGGTGTCGGTCATGCCTCCAGTCTTCTGGCCCCGCCGGTGATCACCAAATCCCCGCCTTTGCTACGGCGCAGTGAGGAGGTCGGTCGGCCCCCGGAGAGCACACGGAACGGAGAGGGACGATCATGCATTTCGACGCAGTATTCACCGGCGGGCGGTTCCGGACGATGGACCCCGAACGCCCCGAGGCGCACTCGATCGGCGTCATCGACGGCCGCATCCGTGCGCTCGCCGACGACGTCACCCGGCTCCCGGCGCACCGGACCTACGACCTCGGCGGCGCCCCGGCGGCGCCCGCCTTCAATGACGTCCACCACCACCTCTCCATGCGCGGGCAGCGCCTCAACGGCGTCGACCTGCGGGCGAGCACGGTGTCCTCGATGGAGGATCTCTACGACGCGGTCGCCGCCGCGGCCCGCGACGCGCAGCCGGGGGAGTGGATCTACGGCTCCGGCTACGACCAGAACAAGCTCGACGACGCGCATCCCCTGGCCGCCGAGCTCGACCGCCGGGCCCCGGACAACCCGGTGTGGCTCGAGCACGTGTCCGGGCACATGGGGGTGGCGAACTCCCGCGCCTTCGAGGTCGCCGGATTCGCCGAGCTCTCCGAGGTCCCCGACGTCGACGGCGGGCACGTCGCGCGCACGGAGGACGGCCGCACCGCTGCCGGGCTCGTCCAGGAGCGAGCGATGGACCTGATCACCGGGGTGTACAAGCCCCTGCCGGTCGACGACATCGTCCGCAATCTCCGCACCGCCTCCGAGCAGGCGCTGCGTGAGGGGATCGGTTCGATCACCGAGCCGAGCATCGGGAACTCGCCGGTCGACCTCCACGCCTACCTCACGGCGTAGGAGACCGGAGCACTCGGCGTGCGCGCCACGGTCATGCCGTACCTCACGGCCCTGCACCACATCATCGGCCGCGACGACGCCTCCGGTGAGGGCCTCGACCTCGGCCTGCGCACCGGGATGGGCGACGAATGGCTGCGGATCGGCCCGGTCAAGGTGCTCACCGACGGCTCTCTCATCGGCCGCTCCGCGGCGATGACGTGCTGCTACCACGGCGAGGAGTCGAGCGGCTACATGGCCTGGGACGTCGAGGAGCTCACCGAGCTCCTCCGCGGCGCCTACCGTCTGGGTTTCCGGCTCGCCACCCACGCGATCGGCGACGCCGCCGTCGACCACGCCCTCGACATCATCGAGGGCGCCCAGCGGGACTACCCGCGGACCGACCCGCGCAACCGGATCGAGCACTTCGGCGTGGCCTCCGACGAGCAGATCGCCCGTGCCGCACGGCTCGGCCTCATCGGCGTGCCGCAGCCGCGCTCATCACCGAGCTCGGCGACGGCATGGCCCGTGCCCCCGGCCCCGAGCGCACCCAGCTGTGCTACCGCGTCCGCTCCCTCATCGACGCCGGCATCCGCGTTCCCGGCTCCTCCGACGCCCCGGTGGTCGACGGCAGCCCGATCCTCGGCATCCACGACTTCGTCAACCGGCGCACCGCGGGCGGCGCGGAGTTCGGTCCGGCGGAGACGATCACCGCTGAGCAGGCGCTGCGGGCCTACACCGTCGACTCCGCCTACGCCTCGCACGAGGACACGCTCAAGGGCGACCTGTCGATCGGCAAGCTCGCGGACTTCACCGTGCTCAGCGACGACCTCCTGCAGGTCCGGGCCGAGGAGCTCAAGGACGTGCAGGTCGGCGCGACGGTGGTCGGTGGCGAGATCCGCTACGACGACGGCGCGATCCGCAGCTGACACGCATCCTTCCGGCTCAGTCCTCGAGGAACTCCTGCACCCCGGCGACGATCGCCGCGGCATAGCGCTCGCGGCCCGCGGCGCTCTCCATGAGCGCCGCCTCGTCCGGGTTGCGCATCTCCCCGCACTCGACGAGCACCGCGGGCACCTTCGCGTGGTTGAGCCCGGCGATGTCCGTCCGGGCGACGATCCCGTCGTCGCCGTAGGCGGGGTTGGGGGCGAGGTCGGCCGCGCCGAAGGCCTCGACCATGTCCTCGGCGAGCGTGCGGGAGGGCTCGTCGACGCCCGCGTGCGGCGAGTCCTCGACGACGATCATGTGGAACCCGGCCGCCGAGGTGTCCTCGGTCCCGTTCGCGTGGATGCTCACGAGCACATCCGCGCCCGCGTCCCCGGCGAACTGCCCGCGCTCGTCGACGCACGGACCCACGCCCTCGTCGTCCTCCCGGGAGAGCACCACCTCGGCGCCGAGGTCCTCGAGGCGCTCGCGCACCGCTGCGGCCACCTCCCAGTTGAATGCGTGCTCGGGATAGTCGGTGGCCGAGGCCGTCCCCGTCGTATTGCACGCCTTGATGCCGCCGCGCCCGTCCGGCACCGGCGCGGTGACCTCCGCCGGGTGCGCGGCGTTGCCGCCGTTGTGACCCGGATCGACGGCGACGACGAACCCGGTGAGGGGCTCCTCGACAGGGGTCGGCGTCGGGGTCTCGGTGGGCACCGGGGTGGCCGCCGCCGAGGTGCGCTCCGCCGGGCTCCCCACCGTGCCGGTGGACGGATTCTCCGCCGGCCCCGCTCCCGAGCAGCCGGCGAGCAGCATCGTGCTCGCGAGGAGGCCGGTGATCCAGAGGCTGCGTGACATGTGCCCCAGTATCCCACCCGGCACCTCCCCGGCATCCGGGCGCCCTCGCCCGGAGGCCCCCACCCGGCACGCTCCCGAAACGTCGCCGGGGCAGCGGCATGGCAACCGGGTGCGGGCGGTGCGGACTCGTAGACTGGGGGCCGTCGATCGAGCGGAAGGAACCTGCGTGGCAGCCAGAGGAGCGAAGACCGAGGACTACGGTGCACGACAGCTGTCCGTCCTGTCCGGACTGGACGCCGTCCGCAAGCGGCCGGGCATGTACATCGGCACCACCGACTCCCGCGGCCTCATGCACTGCCTGTGGGAGATCATCGACAACTCCGTCGACGAGGCGCTCGCCGGGCACGGCGATCACATCGAGATCACGCTGCACGCCGACGGCTCCGTCACCGTCTCCGACACCGGGCGCGGCATCCCCGTCGACATCGAACCCAAGACCGGTCTCACCGGCGTCGAGGTCGTGATGACGAAGCTCCATGCCGGCGGCAAGTTCGGCGGCGGCTCCTACGCCGCGGTCGGCGGGCTCCACGGCGTCGGAGCCTCCGTCGTCAATGCGCTCTCCGCCCGGCTCGACGTCGAGGTCACCCGCGGCTCCAAGGTCCACCGGATGTCCTTCAAGCGCGGTGCTCCCGGCCGCTTCGACGACTCCGGCGGCGTGCTGTCCCCGGACAACCCCTTCACCCTCTTCGAATCCGCTTCCGAGCTCGAGATCATCGGCAAGGCCAAGCGCGGGGTCACCGGCACCCGGATCCGCTACTGGTCGGATCCGCAGATCTTCCTCAAGGACGCCCACTTCACCTACGACACCCTCGTCGACCGCGCCCGCCAGACGGCCTTCCTCGTGCCCGGCCTCGGCATCACCATCCACGACGAGCGCGGGGTCGAACGCGACGAGACCGGGGAGATCATCACCTCGCGGACCGAGGAGTTCCGGTACTCCGGCGGGATCTCGGAGTTCGTCGAGCACCTCGCCCACGACGATGCCGTGACCGACGTGTGGCGGCTGGCCGGCTCCGGTACCTTCACCGAGACGGTGCCGGTGCTCGACGAGGACGGCCACATGGTGTCCACCGCGGTCCCGCGCGAGGTCGGCGTCGACATCGCGGTGCGCTGGGGCAAGGGCTACGACACCCGGGTGAAGAGCTTCGTCAACATCATCGCCACCCCCAAGGGCGGCACGCACATGACCGGCTTCGAGCAGTCCCTGCTCAAGACCGTGCGCAGGTCCGTCGACCAGAACTCCCGCCGCCTCAAGGTCGGCAAGGACAAGCTCGAGAAGGACGACGTGCTCGCCGGCCTCACCGCCGTCGTCACCGTGCGACTCGCCGAACCGCAGTTCGAGGGCCAGACGAAGGAGGTGCTCGGCACCTCCGCGGTCCGCCAGATCGTCGCCCGCACCGTCGAGCAGGAGCTCGGTGCGCTGCTGAACTCCTCGAAGCGGCAGGAGAAGCAGCAGGTCAACCTCCTGCTCGAGAAGGTCGTGGCGGAGATGAAGTCGCGGATCTCGGCGCGCACCCACAAGGAGAACCAGCGGCGCAAGACCGCGCTCGAATCCTCGTCGCTGCCCGCTAAGCTCTACGATTGCCGCAAGACCGATCTCGACCGCTCCGAGCTGTTCATCGTCGAGGGCGATTCCGCGATGGGCACCGCGAAGGCCGCCCGTGACTCCGAGCACCAGGCGCTGTTCCCGATCCGCGGCAAGATCCTCAACGTGCAGAAGGCCTCGGTGGGCGACATGCTCGCCAACGCCGAGTGCTCCGCGCTGATCCAGGTCATCGGCGCCGGCGCCGGGCGCAGCTTCGATCTCGAGTCCGCACGCTACGGCAAGGTCATCATCATGACCGACGCCGACGTCGACGGCGCCCACATCCGCACCCTGCTGCTCACGCTGTTCTTCCGGTACATGCGTCCGCTCGTCGAGGCCGGCCGGGTGTTCGCGGCGGTGCCGCCGCTGCACCGGGTGGAGATAGTCCACCGCGGCAAGGCCAACGAGGTCGTCTACACCTACTCCGAAGCGGAGCTCTACACCCTCCTCAAGCGGCTCGACCGCACGAAGAAGGCCTACAAGGAGCCCATCCAGCGCTACAAGGGGCTCGGCGAGATGGATGCCGACCAGCTCGCGGAGACGACGATGGAACCGGGCATGCGCTCGCTGCGCCGGGTGACCATGGGCGACGCCGAGGCCGCTGAGCGCACCTTCGGACTCCTCATGGGGTCCGAGGTCGCACCGCGCAAGCAATTCATCGTGTCCGGTGCGGCGATGCTCGACGCCGAGCGTATCGACGCCTGAGCCGTCACGCTCCTGGCCGGGGCCGCTGCGGCCCGTCCGCTCCGGAGCCGCCTCGCGTCGACCCGGATCAGGCCAGCGTGGGTGCGGCGAGGATGAGCGTCGGGACGAGCACGAGGCACGCGGCCGCGACGAGCTTGACCGTCCGCACGCGGGTGCGCGCCGCGGGGAGCTCACGGTCGAGGCGGGCGAGCCGTGCCCGGGTGAGATCCGTGCTGTGCGCCCCGGGATGGACGCGTGCTCCGGTCTCGACGGCCTCCGCCAGCGGTGCGGCGCCCAGGCTCGCACGCGCCCGGTCGTCGGCCATGAACTCGATGAGCGCGGACACCGCGGCGAGCGCGGTCGAGGTCGCCGGGACGAACGGCAGCGCCCGGTTCCATGCCGCGAACGGCAGCACGAGCAGATCGTGGTGGAGGTCGAGGTGCGCCTGCTCGTGCGCGACGACGGCCCTCCGCTGCTCATCGGTGAGCACCGCGAGCAGACCGGTCGTCACCACCGTCGTGCCCGAGCCGCGGCCCGGCAGGCAGTAGGCGACCGGGCTGTCGCTGGTGAGCACCCGTGTGTTCGGCAGCTCGGCCGACGGCTCGGTGAGGAGGTCGACGAGCGCGGAATGCCGGCGCCGGTGCCTCAGGACGAGCACGGACTGCACGAGGAGCGAGCTGATGAGGCGGACGGTGAGGAGCACCGCGACGAGGAGCAGCAGCCACTGCCACCACGCGAGCAGGGACAGCGCCTGCAGGTCGGCGAGGCCGATCAGTCCGTCACCGAGCGAGCCGGCCATCGGAGCGGTCGCGAACACGACGGCGGTGCCGATGAGCGAGAGTCCGCCGGCGAGGCCCACCGCCTGCCACAGCACGAGCCGGGAGAGCGGGTCGATGAGCGGGGAGCGGCGCGCGAGCGCGACCGGCACCGGCCACGCGAGCACGAGGGCCAGCACGGCGAGGAGGGTTCCGGTGATGAGCATCGCGGGCCGCCCGGTCGGGCGTCGGTCCTCAGCGCTGGACGAGCGGGCGCTGGAGCAGCGAGGACAGGAAGGCCGTGTCGGAATCCGACACGGAGCCGAGGAAGCGGGCGAGCACGGCGTGGCGGTCCGGGGCCTGGTCGAGGACCTCGGTCATGAGTTCGGCCACGTGGTCCTCGCGGCTCGACACGGTGAGGTAGCGGTGGGGGCGCTCGGCGCGGACCCGGGTCACCAGGCCCTTCTTCTCGAGCCGGGTGAGCACGGTGTGGACCGTCGTGAGTGCGGGATCGCGGTCGCTGAGCGCATCGCGGAGGCCGGCCGCGGTGAGGCCGGCGGGGTGATTCCACAAGGCGTTCATCACGCTGCGCTCCAGTTCACCCAGTGTTCCCACGCTCGTCGCCCCGATCAGTCAGAATGCTTGCAGTCGCGGTCTGCGGATGGCCGCGTCCACCACGCAGTGTAGTCCGGTCCACCGCCGACGCGCCACCATACGAGACGGTCAGGTGTCATTTCCGAGCACTTTCGTAGTTACGGTGGAGTCGGAGTATTCTACGGACAGTAGAAACCGCAGCAGAATCTCGAGACGTCGCCGGGCCCCGGTGCGCCCCGATACGACGGAGAACAGGGAGGCGTTCGTGGATCTCGATCCAGTCCTCATCGGCCGGTGGCAGTTCGGCATCACCACGGTCTACCACTTCTGGATGGTGCCGCTGACCCTCGGGCTCGGCCTGCTCGTCGCCATCCTGCAGACGATGTACCACCGCACCGGCAACGAGATGTGGCTGCGGGCCACGAAGTTCTGGGGCAAGCTCTACCTCATCAACTTCATCATGGGCGTCGCCACCGGCATCGTCCAGGAGTTCCAGTTCGGGATGGCGTGGTCGGAGTACTCCCGCTTCGTCGGCGACGTGTTCGGCGCTCCGCTCGCCATGGAGGCGCTCATCGCCTTCTTCCTCGAGTCGGTGTTCCTCGGCCTGTGGATCTTCGGCTGGGGCCGGCTGAGCCGGAAGCTCCACCTCGGCGTCCTGTGGGCGGCCGTCATCGGATCCTGGCTGTCGGCCTACTTCATCATCGTCGCGAACTCGTGGATGCAGCACCCGGTGGGCGTCGAGCTCATCGACGGGCGCCCGGTCATGACCGATGTGTTCGCGGTGATGACGAACAGCACCGCGCTCGCCGCCTACACCCACACGCTCGCCGGTGCCACCGCGGTCGGCGGGGCGTTCCTCCTCGGCATCGCCTGGTACCACCTGTGGCGGCGCCGCAAGGACGGCATCGACACCGTCGGCCCCGACGGCCGCGTGGTCGTCGGCTCCGCCCCCGAGGTGCCCGGCCGCGACGAGACCGACTACTCCGTGTGGTGGCGCTCGCTGCGGATCGGCGGCTGGACGGCCGTCATCGCCTTCGTGCTCGTCGCGATCACCGGCGACATCCAGGCCAAGCTCATGTACGAGCAGCAGCCGATGAAGATGGCCTCGGCCGAGGCGTCCTGCCACGACGGCACCGAATTCTCCGTGCTCACCATCGGCGACCTCAGCTCGAACAGCTGCGACGACGTCGTGCCGGTCATCGAGATCCCGGGCATCCTGTCCTTCCTCGCCAACGGCGACTTCAGCACCGAGGTGCCCGGCGTCTCCACCCTCATCCCGGAGTACGAGGAGGCCTACGGCACCCATATGCCCTCCGACGACATGTACGGGGACTACTCCGGACAGGAGATCGACTACCAGCCCTCGATGTTCATCACCTACTGGGGCTTCCGTCTGATGATCGGCTTCGGCGTGCTCGCCGCCGCCGCCGGCGCCCTCGCGCTCTGGGTCACCCGCAAGGGCACCGTGCCGTCGTCGACATTCCTCACCCACCTGGCGCTGTGGGGCATCACCGCCCCGTTCATCGCGAACTCCGCCGGCTGGATCTTCACCGAGATGGGCCGCCAGCCCTTCGTCGTCGCGCCCAATCCGGACCCCTCGGGGATCGACGGGGTGTTCCTCTACACCGCCGCCGCGATCTCCCCGTCCGTGACGCCCGGCGAGCTGCTGTTCTCCCTCGTGTCGCTCACCCTCGTCTACGGCGTGCTCATGGTGTTCGAGCTCGGCCTCATCATCAAGTACGTGCGCGGCGGGGTGGTGTCCGCGATGCCGGAGATCGATACGACCAACTACAAGCCGGTGGTCGACCGGAGCGACGACGACGTCCTGTCGTTCGCGTACTGAGGAAGGGGATCGAACGATGGAACTCATGCCGACGATCTGGTTCGTGCTCATCGCCGTCCTGTGGCTGGGCTATCTCTTCCTCGAGGGCTTCGACCTCGGCGTCGGGATGCTCCTCAAGGGCTTCGCCAAGGACGAGCGGGAGCGCCGCCTCCTGCTCAACACCATCGGCCCCGTGTGGGACGGCAACGAGGTGTGGCTCATCACCGCGGGCGGGGCGACCTTCGCCGCGTTCCCCATGTGGTACGCCTCGCTGTTCTCCGCGCTCTACCTGCCGCTCACGCTCGCGCTGCTCGCCCTGATCTTCCGGGCGGTGGCGATCGAGTACCGCGGCAAGGGCTACTCGGACCGGTGGCGCAGCGGCTGGACCTGGTGCCTGTCCGCCGGATCCCTCGTCGCCGCGTTCTGCGTCGGCGCGATGCTCGCGCTCACCACCACCGGCATGCCGCTCAACGCCAACGGCGACAACACCGGCGGGCCCTTCGCCTGGCTCAGCCTGCCGGCGATCGTCGGCGGCCTCGGAGTGGTCGGGTTCTGCCTCCTCCACGGCCTGCTCTACCTCTCCCTCAAGACCGACGGCCCGGTGCGCGAGCGCGCCCGCCGGACAGCCGCGCTCGGCGCCCCGTTCCTCCTGCTGCCGATCGTCGTGTGGGTGATCTGGGTGCAGCTGCTCAACGCGAAGCTCCTCGGCTGGGTGCTCATCGTCCTCGCCGCCGCCTGCGCGGTCGCGATGTGGGTGCTCATCCGACGCGGTGCGGAGAAGCCCGCGTTCATCGCCCAGGCGCTGTTCCTCGTCCTCGGTGTGGCCTCGATCTTCTCGAACGTCTACCCGAACGTCATGCCCTCGACGCTCGATCCCGCGTTCTCGCTCACCGTCGCGAACGCCTCGTCCTCGACGTACACGCTCACCGTCATGCTCGTCGTCGCCGCGATCTTCGTGCCGATCGTGCTCGTCTACCAGATCTGGGTCTACCGGATCTTCGCGAGCCGCCTGCGGGTCGAGCACATCCCGCCCGCCCATCAGGTCCCGGTGGCGATCCGCAGCCACCACCAGTGAGCGACCGGCAGTCCCCGGCGTCCATCGCGCTCGCCTCCCGCCAGGGGAGGCGAGCGCTGTGGCAGCTCGGAATCATCGCCTGCATCAAGGCGCTCGGCCTCGTCCTCGTCGCCGAGGGGATCGCCCGCGGGGTCGTCGGACTCATCGAGGGCCGGCCGGTCACCGCCGCGGTGCTCACCGGAGTGCTCGGAGCAGTCCTGCGCGCCGCGGCGGTGTGGGCCTCGCGGACCGCCGGGGCACGTGCGGCGATCGGGGTCAAGACCGACCTGCGCGCCGCACTCGTGCACCGCACCTTCGCCGGCTCGACCCGCGACGTGCCCGTGTCCGACGGGGCGCTGACGCTCGCCGCCACCCGCGCCCTCGACGATCTCGACGACTACTTCACCGCGGTGCTCCCCGCACTCACCAGCTCCGCGGCGATCCCGCTGCTCGTCGTCGCCCGGATCGCGTTCTCCGACTGGGTCAGCGCCCTCATCATCGTGCTCACCCTGCCGCTCGTCCCCGTCTTCATGGTGCTCATCGGTCGCTACACCGCGGACCGGATCGCGGATGCGACGACTGCCCTCGACCGTCTGTCCACCGCGCTCGTCGAGCTCGCCCGGGGCCTGCCGGTGCTCGTCGGGCTCGGGCGCGTGCTCGCCCAGACCCGCGCCCTGCGGGACACGAGCGAGACCTATCGGGACACGACGATGCAGACCCTGCGGGTGGCGTTCCTCTCCGCGCTCGCGCTCGAATTCATCTCCACGATCTCCGTCGCACTCGTCGCGGTGTTCATCGGCGTGCGGCTCGTGTACGGGACGATGGAGCTCTCCGACGGCCTCTTCGCGCTCATCCTCGCGCCCGAGTGCTACCTGCCGCTGCGTCAGCTCGGCGCCGCCTTCCACTCGACGGAGAATGGGATGGCCGCGTTCGCCCGGGTCCGTGCGCTCATCGGCCGCCCCGTCGCCGCCCCGGTGGCCGCCCGGACTGATGACGCAGGTGAGGGCATCGACATCCGCGGCCTGAGCGTCGACTACGCGGGGCGCTCCCGGGCCGCGCTGCGTGCCCTCGATGCGCACATCCCGGATCCCGGTCTCACCGTCCTCCACGGGCCCTCGGGTGCGGGGAAGTCGACCCTGCTCGGCGTGCTCGCCGGACTCGTCCGGGAGGATGCGGGATGCCGCATCGGCGGCACGGTGAGGGGGGTGCCGGAGCGCCTCGCCCACGCGGGGCAGAGCCCCCGCACGAGCGCCCCCACCGTCGCCGAGGAGCTTGCCCTCCACGCCTCGGCCGGCGGGCCGCGGCTCGATGACGCCGTGCTCGCCCGCTGTCTGGCGATGGCGGCGCTCGCGGTCGACCCGCAGACCCCGTGCGCCGCGCTCAGCCCCGGTGAGCTGCGCCGCCTCGCGCTCGCCCGCGCCTTCGCCCGGGTGGAGGCCGGAGCCCGGCTGCTGCTCGTCGACGAGCCCACCGCGCACCTCGACGCGGACTCCGCCTCCACGGTGCGCAGCAGTCTCACCGCCGTCTCCCGGGCGGTCCCGGTGATCGCCGCGACCCACGACCTCGACCTGCTCGCCGCGGCGGACACCCGGATCGAGGTCCGCCCGGGCCTCGACCCCGCGGGCCGGTCAGTCGTGCGCGCCGGAACCGCACCGCACAGGGGAGCCGCGGAGTCCGAGAGCGCCGGCACGGCAAGGCAGCGCGCCGGCGGCACGACAGGGGCGACCGGGAGCGATGACGTGCTGCGCGGACCGGAGACCGACACCCGGCTGGACGCCGCTCCTGCCGACGCACCCGATGACGGTCGCGACGCGCCCGGGGCACCCGCGCTGCCGGCCGCGACGATCCGCCGCAGGCTCTCCCGAGCCGTCGACATGCGCTCGCCGCGCTTCCTCCTCGCCGTCCTCTGCGGGGTGGGCGCCGTCGCCGCCGGCGCCGCACTCACCGGGGTCTCCGCGTGGCTCATCGTCCATGCCTCGTTCCAGCCGCCGATCATGTACCTGCTCGTCGCGATCGTCGGCGTCCGGTTCTTCGGGCTCGCCCGCACCGTGCTCAAGTACGCCGAGCGGCTCGTCCTCCACCGCGCGATCCTCGATTCGCTCACCCGGCTGCGGGAGCGGATCTGGCTGTCCTTCGCCGCGACCGGCACCGCCAACCGGACGCTGCTGCGCGGCGAGGTCGCCCTCAGCCGGCTCATCGCCGATGTCGACGACGTGCGCGATCTCGCCCCGCGGGTCGTGCTGCCGCCGGTGGTCGCGGTCGTCGTGGCGCTCGCCGCCGTCGTGACCCTCGCACTCATCCATCCCGCGGCCGGCCTCGTCATGGGTCTCGGCGCGCTGCTGAGCCTGGGCCTGGCACCGCTGCTCACCCGGCTCGCCGACCGGCGGGCGACGAGCGCAGCGCGCCGCACGCGCACCACCGTGCTCACCGCGCTCGCCGGGCTCCTCTGGGCGCGCGAGGACCTCCAGGTCAACGGGGCGGCTCCACAGGTCGTCGCACGCTTCCTCGCCACCGATGCGCGGGCCGGGACGCACGAGGCCCGCGCTGTCCGCGCCACCGGGATCGGCGAGGCCGTGATCACCGTCGTCGGCGTGCTCACCGGCGTGCTCATGCTCCCCGTCCTCGCCGGCGCCGTGACCTCCGGAACGCTGAGCGGGGAGCTGCTCGCCGTGGCCGTGCTCCTGCCGCTCGCCCTCATCGACTGCTTCACCGATGCGCTCGCCTCCGTCCAGCAGTGGCCCGCGCTCGTGGCCGTCCTCGGCCGGGTCGACGCCCTCGACGACGCGGATCCCGCAGCCCGGCTGGGCTCCGGCGACGGGCCCGAGGTGATCACGGACATCGAGCTCGACGATCTCGCCGCGACCTGGCCGGGTACCGACTTCCCGGTGTTCTCCGGCGTCAGTGCCCGGATCGATGCCCGGGAGTGGACCGCGGTCACCGGGCCTTCGGGATCGGGCAAGACGACGCTCGTAAGCATCCTCCTGCGCTTCCTCGACCCGAGCGCGGGGGAGTACCGGATCAACGGACGACCGACGCGGGGACTGGGCCCGATGGACCTCGCCGGCCAGGTGTCGTGGTGCCCGCAGGAGGCGCACGTGTTCGACTCGAGCCTGCGGGCGAACCTGCTCATCGGGCGGCCGAAGGACGATGCGCCGACCGATGCGGAGCTGCGCGCCGTGCTCACCCGGGTCGGATTGCGCGATCTCGCCGCCGACGCCGGCCTCGATGCGCGGATCGGCGCCTCGGGGGCTTTCCTGTCCGGCGGACAGCGGCAGCGTCTGGCCGTGGCGCGCACCCTGCTCGCGCATTCCGAGGTCATCGTCCTCGACGAGCCCACCGCCCACCTCGACGCCCAGATGAGCGCGGACCTCATGGGGGACCTGCGGGCCGGGCTCGACGGGGTGGCTGTCGTCCTCGTCACCCACGATCCGGGACTCGTGGGCGCCCACGACGAGCGGATCGTCCTCGTCTGAGGAGTCGTACGGCTCCGCCCGGATCAGTCGTCTCCTGGATCAGCCGCCTCCCGGATCAGCGATCGTCCGGACAGGTCGCTGCCCGGACCGGTGACTTGTCCGGGTGTGCGTCAGTCGCGCTTGGAGCCGAACATGATCTCGTCCCAGCGGGGGACGGAGGACCGGCCCTTCTTCCGCGGGGCCTCGGCTTCGCCGGGCCGCGGGATCGGCTGGGTTTCGTGATGATGGTCCGACACGCCCGGTTCGTCGAGCAGCGAGGGATGGTCCTCGGCCGGTGATCCGGGGCCCGGCTCCTCCCGGTGCGGGTCGGCGGAGACGTCGTCCTGCGGCGCCCTGGAGTGCCCTGCGGGCTCATCGGCCGGGATCGGGAAGATCCCGGCGTCGTCGGCCTCCTCGGGGGCGCTGAGCGCCGTGTGGGCGCCGTCGGGGTGACGGGCGGGCTCGTCGGAGACGGCGCGCAGGGACCGGCGCGAGCCCGGCGGCGGGGTGTCGCGCGGTGCGCGGGCGAGGTCGCCGAGGCCGTCGGGCTCCGCGGCGGCGGCCGACTGGCGGCCGCGACGGCGTCGCAGGCTCTCAAGGATCCGTCCGGTCTCGGCCATGTGGCTGCCGCGCGGGGAATCCTCATGGATCCGGGTGCTGCCGTCCTCGGCCTCGATGTTGAAGACCCGCTCGGAGCCGCTGCCGAAGTTCGGGATCGGGCCGGAATCGCTCGGACCGGCGTCGGAGAGCCAGCGGGCCTCGTCGTCGAGCGGCGAGATCGAGCCGCGGGCGTACTCCCAGCCGGCCGAGCGCTCCTTGTCCGCTGCGACGAAGCTCAGCTCGACGTACCAGGTGCCCGAGGTCTGCTTCCAGGCGTCCCAGCGCATCGACCCGAGGTCGACATCACGCATCTGCAGCCGCTCGCGGCACAGTGCGAGGAGCCGCTTCGGGGTGCCGTCGGGGTTGTTCTCGGGGTAGACGAGGCACTGCCCGGCACGGTCGGCGATGTGTCGCCGCTCGGCGAGCACGGGGCCCTCGTACACGCGGACGTGGTCCGCGGTCGCGCCGGTCGCCTCGACGACCTCCTCGGTCGTCATGCCCGACCGGATCATCGCCTGGATCTCGCGGGGCCGCACGGGCTCGCCGGCGGCGCGGATCCGGGCCAGACGATTGCGGTCGCGGCGCACGGCGGCGTACAGGCTCTCGTCGATCGGGAGCAGGTAGTGGTGGCCGGCACCGTCCGACAGCACGAGGTGCTCCTCGTCGTCGTGCACTCCGCGCAGCGTCAGCTCCGTCATATGCGTCAACCTCCAGTCATGACTGTGTGCCGATCGTTTCACGAAGTCCGCACCCGGTGCGGGAAGCGCTCGGGCGAGTCGCGAGAAGGGACGTCGGCGTGCGCGCCTGCCCATCCTCCGAGACCGGGACTCTCAGCAGGGTGATCGGCGAGGAGTGGGAGCGGGGGAACGCTAGACTGGGGCGCGTGACTACTTCCAGCCTCGCGCCCTTCGATGCCCTTGTCCTCATGTCCTTCGGCGGACCCGAGTCCGAGGAGGAGGTGCTCCCGTTCCTCCAGAACGTCACCCGCGGCCGCGGGATCCCGGACGAGCGGCTCGTCGAGGTCGGTGAGCACTACTACGGGTTCGGCGGGAAGTCGCCGATCAACGACCAGAACCGGGCCCTCCTCGCCGCACTGCAGGCGGAGCTCGCCACCCGCGGGATCGACACCCCGGTGGTGTGGGGCAACCGGAACTGGGACCCCTACCTCACCGATGTGGTGCGTGATCAGCATCGGGAGCACGGCTTCACCCGCTTCCTCGCGATCGACACCTCCGCCTACTCGAGCTACTCCTCCTGCCGGCAGTACCGGGAGGACTTCGCGCAGACGACGACGGCGCTCGCAGAGGAGGGCATCGCCGTCGAGTTCGACAAGATCCGGCAGTACTACAACCACCCCGGGTTCGCCGCGGCCGAGCTCGCGTGCGTGCGCCGCGGGATCGCCGACCTCACCGCGCAGGTGGGGGAGCTCGACCCGGCCCGACACCGGGTCCTCTATGTCACCCACTCGATCCCCGACACCATGCAGGACGCCTCGGCGGTGATGACGCGCGGTTACCGGGCCCAGCACGAGGAGCTCATCGAGTGGATCGCCGGTGAGCTCGGCGCGGAGCTGCCGCTCGCGTCCGAGCTCGTCTACTGCTCCCGGTCGGGGGCTCCTCACATCCCGTGGCTCGAGCCCGACGTCAACGACCGGATGGCCGAGCTCAAGGAGGAGGGCATCGAGGGCGTCATCGCGGTGCCGATCGGATTCGTGTCCGATCACATGGAGGTCAAGTACGACCTCGACACCGAGGCCGCGGAGACCGCCGCCGAGCTCGGGCTCGCCTACGTGCGGGCCGCGACGGTGGGTCTCAAGGAGGAGTTCGTGTCCGGGCTCGTCGACCTCGCGCTCGAGCGCGCCGCACAGCGTCGTGGGGAGGACGTCGAGACGCCGGCTGTGACTCCGCAGGGAGCGCTCGGGCCCGGCAGCGGCGCCTGCTCGATCGAATGCTGCCGTGGGAAGCTCGACAAGCCGGTGCTGCCGCAGTGGGAGCCCGTGGGCTGATCCCGCGCTCTGATCCGGCCGGTGCGGCACCTGCCCCCGGCCGGACCTCGCCGCGGTGTCGGCTCAGCTCGGTTCGTCGGCCGGCGCGACGATCGGGATGGCGCCGGTCTCCGCGGCCAGCACCTGCTGCAGCTGCGCGGTGTCGACGTCGTTGCGCTCGGCCAGGCCGATGAGCCCTTCGAGCTCCCCGACGAGCGAATCGACGGCGAGGTCGTTGCCCTCGGTGCGGGCACTCGCGATGAGCTTCCGCAATGCGGACACGTGTCGGTGGAGCTCGGCCTCGAATTCGCTCATGGATCATCCTTCCGCAGCGTGCGGTCCGTGGCGGCTGGGTCCCGCGGACAGCAGGTCGATTCACCGCCATTCTTCCAGATCAGGAGAGTCCCTGTCAGGCCGCGGCGAGCGGCGGCTCACCGCCGGGGAGTGAGACTGCACACTTCGGGGCAAACCTGCCTTGCCAAATCGCAGGTCACAGTGCAAAATGCTTGAGACATCGCACCCCGGCGGCACGCGAGACGCGCTTCCACCCATCACCCATTCGCGGAGAGTGATCAGTCCACATGGCGACAGACTACGACGCCCCTCGTAAGCAGGACGAGGACCTCAGCAACGATTCCATCGAGGAGCTCAAGGCCCAGCGGACGCAGCAGCAGGCGAGCCAGGTCGATGAGGATGAGGCTGTCGCGGCGGAAGGGTTCGAACTCCCCGGCGCCGATCTGTCGAACGAAGAGCTCTCCGTGCGCGTGCTGCCCAAGCAGAACGACGAATTCACCTGCATGGAGTGCTTCCTCGTCCGCCACCGCTCGCAGATGGCGAGCGAGGACGGCGGCATGCCGATCTGCACCGACTGCGCCGGCTGAGCCTCCGCTCCCACCGCACCTGCATGAAGGCCGTCTCCCTGTCGGGAGGCGGCCTCATCCGTGCTGCGGCGGTCGGCGGCGCGACGGCGGACCCGGGGCAGGGGACCGTCCGCTCCCGCCTGCGGCGGCCGGCGGCGCTCAGCCCCGGTTGAGGGCGGCGGCGAGCTCGTGCGGGTGCTTGGTCGAGACCAGCCAGTACGGCGTCGGGTCCGCCGGGTCGTCGAGGGCGACCCGCACCACGGTCTTCACCCACGGGCGGGTCATGAGGAAGGCGCGCGCATCGAGGTGCACCCCGCGGGCGGCGAACGAGCCGCGCTCGTCGAAAGGGGTCGCCTCGGCGATGAATCGCCGCTCGATGTGCGCCGGACCGGCCCGGAACCCCGCGTCGCTGACGACGATCGGAGCCGACAGCGAACGCAGCCACAGGGCGGCGAGCACGAGGACCACCACGGGCACGATGAACGCGCCGAGCTCCCACACCGGGTACACCATCAACGAGGTCATCGCCGACAGCAGCACGGTCACCACCCACCACGTGACCGGCGGCCACAGGCGCTCGGAATAGTGCACGACGGTGTCCGATCCGGAGGAGAAGCTCATGCCCCCGATTCTCCCACACCGGGCTTGGGCGAGCACCCGTCGCACCGATAGAGTGCGGCACTGTGACCATCGAACAGCAGACCATCGCACTGCGGCGCCTCGACCCCGCGCTCCCGGTGCCCGCCTACGAGCACCCCTCCGACGCCGGCGCGGACCTCTGCGCCCGGGAGGACGTCACGCTCGCCCCCTTCGAGCGGGCACTCGTGCCCACCGGCATCGCCATCGCCCTGCCCGAGGGATTCGCCGCGTTCGTCCACCCGCGCTCCGGTCTGGCAGTCCGCACCGGCCTGTCGATCGTCAACGCGCCGGGCACCATCGACGCCGGCTACCGCGGGGAGATCAAGGTCCCCCTCATCAATCTCGACCCCCGCACGCCGATCGAGCTCTCCCGCGGGGACCGGATCGCCCAGCTCGTCGTGCAGCGCGTCGTGCACGCGGACTTCGTTCCCACCGACACCCTCGAGGGCTCCGCCCGCGGGGAAGGCGGTTTCGGCTCCACCGGCGGCTTCGCGGCATCCGTCGGCCCCGCGCCCACCGGCCCGCAGGCGAACCCCGCCTGACCCGCACGCACCGCACTATCATGTGAAGTTCACAGCCCGAAGGAAGGACAGCATGGGACTCTTCGACCGCTTCCGCAAGTCCGCACCGGCGACCGACGAGGTCGAGGAGCGCGACGACCTCGACGCCGAGCGCGACGAGGACACCGGGCTCGACGCCTCGGACGACGCCGGGGCCGACGACGACGCGCGCGAGCCGTCTGACCTCACCGACGAGGATGCCGACGACGGCTCCCTCGACGACCCCGCCGAGGAGGACGAGGAGGACCTCGCGAAGGCCGCCCCGCTCGACCGGGTCGACAACGGCCCCTGGGACTCCGAAGAGGAGTTCGGGGAGGAGAACAGGATCGACCTCGGCGCCCTGCAGATCCCGGTGCGCGACGGCATGCAGGTCCGGCTCGACGCCGAGGAGGGCACCAACCGCATCCTCGCCGTCACCCTCGTCCACCAGGGCGGGGCCGTGCAGCTCCAGGCCTTCGCAGCCCCCCGTTCGGAGGGGCTGTGGAAGTCCGTGCGCACCCAGATCCGCGACAACGTCGTGCAGAAGGGCGGTGCGGTCGACGAGCTCTACACCGCGCTCGGCACCGAGCTGCTCACCCGCATCCCCGTCCGCACCAAGGACGGGAAGGCCGCCGCCCGGGTCGCCCGCTTCGCCGGCGTCGACGGCCCCCGCTGGTTCGTGCGCGCAGTGTTCACCGGCAAGGCCATCACCGACGAGGACGTCCGTGCCGAGCTCGTGCAGATCTTCCGCGGCACCGTGGTGCACCGCGGCACCGAGGCGATGCCGCCGCGCGACCTGCTCGTGCTGTCCCAGCCGACCGCGGTCAAGGCGCCCGCCGCACCCGAATCCGCGGTCAGGGACGACATCGATCCCTTCGAGCGCGGCCCGGAGATCACCGAGGTCCGCTGACCTGGTGCCCGCACTCATGGACGGAGACACCCACTGAACGCGCTCACCCGCCTGCTCGAACGCTGGGGGACGAGCGCGGACAAGGACGCCGAGGCGGACGCGGACATCCACGCCGCCAGCGCGGTGCCCGGCGCGACCCCGCTGTGCGAGCTCGAGCTGCGCGCCGAGACCCGGGTGGCCGGCGTCGTCGTCGCGGTGACCCGTTCGTTGCCCCACGAGGCGCCGCGCCTCGACATCGTCATCAGCGACGGCACGGGGTCGGCCGCAGCCCGGTTCCTCGGCCGTCGGGAGATCCCCGGGGTGGCCGCCGGTCGGGCGATCGTGCTCGACGGGCGGTTCTGCCGGCAGCAGGGCGAGGTGCGCACCGTCAACCCCGGCTACCGGCTCATCGCCTCAGCCGCCGACTGACGGACCCGGATCTGCCGGCGGTGCGACGCCGGACTCCGCAGGCGATCCGGCATCCCGCTGTCCGGACACGGGTGTGCGCGCGGCGGCGCCGAGGAGCTCCCGCAGCCCCTCGACCCGGTCAGGTGCGACGATGAAGAACATCTCGTCGCCGGCCTCGATGACGTCGTCGGCGCTCGGTGCGATGACCTTGGCGTTGCGGAGGATCGCGGCGAGCACCGTGTCGGCGGGCCACGACACCGAACCGACCCGCCTGCCGCTCACCTCGGCCTTCTCGCCGACGGTGAACTCCATGAGCGAGGCCTGCCCGCGCCCCAGGTCGAGCAGGTGGATGAGCCCGCCGACCTCGACGGCCTCCTCGACGAGCGAGGTCATGAGCCGCGGCGTCGACACCGCGACGTCCACGCCCCAGTTGTCGTCGAACAGCCATTCGTTGCGCGCGTTGTTCACCCGTGCCACGGTGCGCGGCACGCTGAACTCCGTCTTGGCGAGCAGGCTGAGCACGAGGTTGGTCTTGTCGTCACCGGTGGCGGCGACGACGACATCGGCGCGCCCGAGCCCGGCCTCGTTGAGGCCGCCGAGCTCGCAGGCGTCGGCGAGCACCCAGCTCGCGCCGGGCACGCGGTCGCGGCGGACCGCCGCGGAGCTGCGGTCGATGAGGACGACCTCGTGATCGCGGCCGAGCAGCTCGCGGGCGACCGAGCGGCCCACGGAGCCGGCTCCGGCGATGACGACCTTCATTCCACGTCCTCCTGGGTCAGCGGCTGGTCGAGCGTGCGGATGATCGCATCGAGGTCGTCCCGGGCACACATGAGGTGCGCGAGGTCGCCGTCCTGGACGAGCATGGACGGTGGGGCGAGGACACCCTCGCCGTTGCGGGTGATGTAGGCGACCCGGGCCGGGACCGCGGCCTCGATGTCCGACACCGGCCGGGCGATCCAATCGGGGTGGAGGTGCACCTCGGCGAGCACGAGCCGACCGGAGGCCTCCCGGTACTCGGTGACCGCTCCCTGCGGGATCAGCCGGCGCATCATCTGGTCGGCGGTCCACCGCACCGTCGCCACCGTCGGGATGCCCAGCCGCTCGAAGATCTGCGCGCGCCGGGGGTCGTAGATCCGGGCGGCGACGTTCGTCACGCCGAAGGTCTCGCGGGCGACCCGGGCGGCGAGGATGTTCGAGTTGTCGCCCGAGGACACCGCGGCGAACGCATAGGCCTCCCCGGTGCGGGCCCGGGCGAGGGCGTCGCGGTCGAACCCGATGCCGGTGACGGTGTCCCCGGAGAAGTCGGGGCCGAGCGCGCGGAACGCCTCGGGGTCCTGGTCGACGACCGCGACGGTGTGCCCGGCCGCGTCGAGCGCGGTGGCGAGGGAGGCCCCGACCCGCCCGCAGCCCATGATGACGAAGTGCATCCGCCGGTCCCCTTCCTTCGTGCCCTACCATTGGTGCTCGTGGCACGCAGTTTCTCCGATGCCGTCAAAAGACTACTCGTCGGACGGCCCTTCCGCAGTGATCACTTCCGCCGGGAAGCGCTGCCGAGGCGACTCGCCATGCCGGTGTTCGCCTCCGACATGATCTCCTCGGTGGCCTATGCCCCGGATGAGATCCTCCTCGCGCTGTCCCTCTCGGGACTCGTCGCCCTCACCGTGTCGCCGTGGATCGGCCTCGCCGTCGGGATCGTCATCCTCGTCATCGTGGCGTGCTACCGGCTCAACCTCCAGGCCTACCCGTCCGGCGGCGGGGACTACGCGGTGGCGAGGACCAACCTCGGCACCCGGGCGGGCCTCGTCGTCGCCGCCTCACTGCTCGTCGACTTCGTCCTCACGCTCGCAGTGTCGATGACGGTGTTCGCCGGGTACATCGGTGCGATGATCCCCGAGGTCAAGCCGTACAAGGTGGCGATCGCCGTCGCGGGCATCCTCGTCGTCACCCTCGCCGGGCTGCGCGGCAGCGCGAGCATCCGCCGCATGCTCGCCGTCCCCACCTACCTGTTCGTCCTCGCGGTGCTCACCACCGTCGCCGTCGGCACCTACCGGGTGGCCACCGGCGACACCCCGGTCGCCGCGACGAGCGGATACGCGGTGCTGCCGGTCGACGAGGAGGACACCGCCCTCATGGGGCTCACGGCGGTGTTCATCGTGCTGCGGGCGTTCTCCTCGGGCTCGGTCGCGCTCGCCGGTGTGCAGACCGTCGCGACCGCGGTGCCCGGGTTCCGGTCCCCGCGCGGGCGCAACGCCGGGATCACCCTGCTCATCACCGGTGCGCTCTCGGCCTGCATGCTCATCGGGCTGACCTGGCTGTCGGCGAGGATCGGCATCAAGTACGTCGCCGCCCCGACGGAGCAGCTCGTCGCCGAGGCCGGCCGGCCGATCGCCGCTGACTTCGAGCAGGATCCCGTCCTCGGCCAGCTCGCACAGGCGGTGTTCTCCGGCTTCCCCTTCATGTTCTACGTCGTCGCCGGGGTCGCCGCACTCGTCCTCCTCGTCGCCGCGAACACCTCGACCGAGGGCTTCCCAGGCCTGTCCTCCCGGCTCGCCCGCGACGGCTTCCTGCCGCGCCAGCTCGCCACCCGCGGCGACCGGCTGACGTTCTCCAACGGCATCCTCCTGCTCGCCGGAGCGGCGACCGTCCTCGTCATCGTGTTCGGCGCCTCGGTCCCGGATCTCATCGAGCTCTACCTCGTCGGCGTGTTCACGGCGTTCGTGCTCGGACAGCTCGGAATGATCCGGCACTGGACGGTGCGGATCCGGCGCATGGTGTCCTCCCCGGTGCGCCGTCGCATGCAGCTCAACCGCGTCGTCAACGGCATCGGGCTCGTCCTCACCGCCGGCGTCCTCACCGTCGTGCTCGTGACGAAGTTCACCGGCGGGGCGTGGATCGCGATCGCCGCGATCGCCGTGCTCTACGTCCTCATGGGTCTCATCCACCGCCACTACCGGAGGGTGGACTCCGAGCTCGCCCCCGACGAGGACGACGTCTCCGCCCGCACGCTGCCGTCGAACACCCGTGCGGTCGTCGTCGTCACCGACATCCACAAGCCGATGCTCCGGGCGCTGGCGTACGCCCGGACGAGCCGGCCGACGTTCCTCGACGCGATCACCGTCGCCGTCGACGAGGAGGCCGCCGAGGCGCTCCAGGACCGCTGGGACCGGATGGACCTGCCCGTCCCGCTCACCATCCTCGACTCGCCCTACCGCGAGCTCGTCCGCCCGGTGATGAACCACGTCGCCGAGCTCCGTCGGCGCTCGCCGCGGGACCTCATCATCGTCTACCTCCCGCAGTACATCGTGGGACGCTGGTGGGAGAACGTGCTCCACAATCAGACCTCGCTGCGGCTCAAGTCGCGACTGCTGTTCGTGCCGAACGTCGTCGTCGCGACGGTGCCGTGGCGGCTCAGGTCCTTCACCCGGGCCCGGGAGCAGCTCCTGCGCCGGGCCGGGGACGTCGACGCCGAATCATTCAGGGAGCTGCATTGATGACCGACACCGGAACCGAGGCGCCCGCCGAGCTCGTCCTCGAGATCACCGGGCAGGCCGCCGGCGGGGAGTCGATCGCCCGGCACGACGGTCGCGTCGTGTTCGTCACCGGGGGGATCCCCGGGGAGACGGTGCGCGTGCGCATCACCGAGGAGCGCACGCGGCTGCTGCGGGCCGAGGTCACGGCCGTGCTCGAGGCCTCCCCGCACCGGGTGGCCGACCGCCGGGCGGCGCTCGGTGCGGCCGGGGTGGGCGGCATCGAGTTCGCCCACGTCGCGCTCGCGCACTCGCGCGCGCTCAAGCAGCAGGCGGCCGCGGACCAGTTCACGCGCCTCGGGCGCCTCGACCGGGTGCCGGAGATCTCCTCGGCACCGCGGGAGGCCGCCGGAGGCAGCGGGCTCGACTGGCGCACCCGGGTGCAGCTCGCCGTCGACGAGGCCGGCCGGCCCGGGATGCTCGCCGCACGCTCGCGCCGCGTCCTCCCGGTCGACACGCTGCCGCTCGCCGTTCCGGAGCTCGCTGCGCTCGGCCTGCACCGGCTGAGGCTGCCGGGGATCTCCCGGCTCGAGCTCGCCGCCGGCACCGGTGGCGGAGCGGTGGTCGCCCACGGCCGGCCGGCGCCGGAGTCGACGGATGCGCTGGGCCGCGCGCTCGCCGAGGCGCCGGGGGAGTGGAGCCTCCTCGTACGCAGCCGGGGTGCCGGGCGCAACCGCGGCGGGCGCGGTCGGACGCAGCTGCGCACCGTGTCCGGCAGCGGCCGGGTGCGGCAGCGGGTCGCCGGGATCGACCGCGGGTTCGAGCTCGCCGCGGACGGGTTCTGGCAGGTGCACGTCGACGCCGCGGCGGTGCTCTCCGAACGCGTCGTGGCGGAGACCGCAGGCGCCCGGCAGGTGCTCGACCTCTACTGCGGGGCGGGCCTGTTCTCCGTCGCCGTGGCCGAGGCGCACGCGGTGCCGGTCACCGGGATCGAGGGGTCGGCCGCGGCGATCGCGAGCGCCCGGGAGGTCGCCCGGGGCCTGCCCGCGGAGTTCGCCGCAGCCCGCGTCGAGGAGCTGCCCGCACTCCCGGAGGCCGACACCGTGGTGCTCGACCCGCCGCGCGCCGGGGTGGGCCCCGAGGTCGTGCGGCTGCTCCTCGAGTCGCCGGCGGAGCGGATCGTCTACGTGTCGTGCGACGGAGCGACCTTCGCGCGCGATGCCCGGGGGCTCGTCGACGGCGGCTTCCGGCTCGTGCGCACTGCGGGCTTCGACCTGTTCCCCCTCACCGCCCACACGGAGTTCGTCAGCGTCCTCGAGCGGTAGCGCTGCGCGGCCCGCGAGGGGCAGCGCTGCGGCGCGGGACACGACGGCGCCCCGCCCGAGAGGCTCGGACGGGGCGCTGTGCTCGCGGCCCCGGCGGCAGGGCCCGGCCGGGAGGTGCAGCCTCAGCTGTAGGAGACGGCGTACCCATGCTCGGGGGCCTTGGAGTCGAGCACCGCGACAACGATGAGGGCGACCCAGGTGAAGAAGAAGCCCCAGATGCCCCACCAGAAGGTCGAGCGGTTCTTGCCGCGGGCCACCTTGCGGCAGATCCACGCGAAGAGCAGGCCGAGCAGAAGCGCGCCGAACCCGAAGCCGGCGCCGAGAGTGATGGGATCCATGGGTTCCTCCTGTGGTCGGTCATGGGCGCGGGGTGCGCCGGCCGGCCCGGTCGGGGACGGCGTGTTCACTGCGTACAACGATTCTCGCGCCCCGGAAGATTCCGCACCCGGGGGTTTTCCCACCGATCGCACAGGGCCAGGCGGTCCCGCCGGACGAGGGGGAACCCGCTTCCGGACACCCCCGGGGCGGTGGATACCGAAGGCCGAATGCGATACGATTTATCTTGACGTCAAGATATCTTCGGAAACATTTGTGTCACCTAATTCGGCGCAAAGGCCCCATCGGCCAGGTTTCCGAGCGAAACGGGTATCGCGTGCCAATGAACTTAAGGAGTCACGATGAGCAACGTCGACAGTTTCACGTCGAAGGGCACCCTGGAGGTCGGCAGCAAGTCCTATGAGATCTACCGTCTCTCGGCGGTCGAAGGATCGGAGAAGCTGCCGTTCAGCCTCAAGGTGCTGCTGGAGAACCTGCTGCGCACCGAGGACGGTGCCAACATCACCGCAGACCACATCACCGCGCTCGCCCAGTGGGATCCCGAGGCGGAGCCCGACACCGAGATCCAGTTCACCCCCGCCCGCGTCGTCATGCAGGACTTCACCGGCGTGCCGTGCATCGTCGACCTCGCCACGATGCGCGAGGCCGTCAAGGACCTCGGCGGCGACCCGGCGAAGATCAACCCGCTGGCTCCGGCCGAGCTCGTCATCGACCACTCGGTGCAGATCGACGCCTTCGGGTCCGAGGACGCCATCGAGCGCAACATGGACATCGAGTACCAGCGCAACGGTGAGCGCTACCAGTTCCTCCGCTGGGGCCAGACCGCGTTCGACGACTTCAAGGTCGTGCCCCCGGGCATGGGCATCGTCCACCAGGTCAACATCGAGTACCTCGCCCGCGTCGTCATGGCCCGCGAGGTCGGCGGCGTCACGCGCGCCTACCCGGACACCCTCGTCGGCACCGACTCGCACACGACGATGGTCAACGGCCTCGGCGTGCTCGGCTGGGGCGTCGGCGGCATCGAGGCCGAGGCCGCGATGCTCGGTCAGCCGGTCTCGATGCTCATCCCGCGTGTCGTCGGCTTCAAGCTCACCGGTGAGATCCCCTCGGGCGTGACCGCGACCGACGTCGTGCTCACGATCACCGACATGCTCCGCCAGCACGGCGTGGTGGGCAAGTTCGTCGAGTTCTACGGCCAGGGCGTGGGCTCCGTGCCGCTCGCCAACCGTGCGACGATCGGCAACATGAGCCCCGAGTTCGGCTCGACCGCCGCGATGTTCCCGATCGACGACGTCACCGTCGAGTACCTCAAGCTCACCGGCCGCTCCGAGGAGCAGATCGCGCTCGTCGAGGCCTACGCCAAGGAGCAGGGCCTGTGGCACGATCCGAGCGCCGAGGTCGCGTACTCGGAGTACCTCGAGCTCGACCTGTCCACCGTGGTGCCCTCCATCTCCGGGCCCAAGCGTCCGCAGGACCGCATCGAGCTCACCGACGCCAAGTCGCAGTTCGCCAAGGACATCCACAACTACGTGGGTCCCGGCGACGAGGCCAAGTCGGCCGCGGTGTCGATGCCCGACGGCCGCAGCTTCGACCTGGCCAACGGTGCGGTGGCGATCGCCTCGATCACCTCGTGCACGAACACCTCGAACCCCTCGGTGATGATGGCCGCCGGTCTGCTCGCGCGCAACGCGCGGGAGAAGGGCCTCAACTCGAAGCCGTGGGTCAAGACCTCGATCGCCCCGGGCTCGAAGGTCGTCACCGACTACTACACGAAGGCCGGCCTCATCGACGACCTCGAGGCGCTGAACTTCTTCGTCGTCGGCTACGGCTGCACCACGTGCATCGGCAACTCCGGCCCGCTCGAGGACGAGATCTCCGAAGCGATCCAGGAGAACGACCTGTCGGTCACCGCGGTGCTCTCCGGCAACCGCAACTTCGAGGGTCGCATCAGCCCGGACGTCAAGATGAACTACCTGGCCTCGCCGCCGCTCGTCATCGCCTACGCGCTGGCCGGCACCATGGACTTCGACTTCGAGAACCAGCCGCTGGGCCAGGACTCCGAAGGCGCGGACGTCTACCTCAAGGACATCTGGCCGAGCCCGGAGGAGATCCAGTCGGTCATCGACTCCTCGATCGACACCGAGATGTTCGACACCGAGTACGGCACGATCTTCGAGGGCGACGCCCGCTGGCAGCAGCTCGACACGCCCGAGGGCAACACCTTCGAGTGGGATCCGAACTCGACGTACGTGCGCAAGCCCACGTACTTCGACGGGATGACGAAGGAGACCTCGCCGGTCGAGGACATCTCCGGGGCGCGCGTGCTCGCGCTGCTCGGGGACTCGGTCACCACCGACCACATCTCCCCGGCGGGCTCCTTCAAGGCCGACACCCCGGCCGGCAAGTACCTGGTGGAGCACGGTGTGGAGCGCAAGGACTTCAACTCCTACGGCTCGCGCCGTGGCAACCACGAGGTCATGATCCGCGGCACCTTCGCCAACATCCGGCTGCAGAACCGGCTGCTCGACGGCGTGCAGGGCGGGTTCACCCGTGACTTCACGCAGGAGGGCGGTCCGCAGACCACGATCTACGACGCCTCGGTGAACTACCAGGAGCAGGGCATCCCGCTCGTCGTGCTCGGCGGCAAGGAATACGGCACCGGCTCCTCGCGCGACTGGGCGGCGAAGGGCACCAAGCTGCTCGGCGTCTCCGCGGTCATCGCGCAGAGCTTCGAGCGGATCCACCGCTCGAACCTCATCGGCATGGGCGTGCTGCCGCTGCAGTTCCCCGCCGGCGAGTCCGCCGACACCCTGGGCCTCGACGGCACCGAGACCTTCGACATCTCCGGGGTTACGGCGCTCAACGACGGCACCACCCCGAAGACGGTCAAGGTCACCGCGAAGAAGGAGGACGGCCAGACCGTCGAGTTCGACGCGGTGGTCCGGATCGACACCCCGGGTGAGGCCGACTACTACCGCAACGGCGGCATCCTGCAGTACGTGCTGCGCTCGCTCGTCGAGAGCTGATCGCATGCGCTGAGGCGCAGACGGCCGCGGGCCGGGGATCCTGCGGGATTCCCGGCCCGCGGTCGATTCACGGGCGTGCGGGAGACGGACTTGAGTCCCGCGCTCACGCCCCGTCAGGCTCCGGCCCGGCGGGGCGCTCCCGTCGTGAAGGGGTGAGACAGAGGACAGGAGTCTGAAATTGGGCCACCAAGGGAAGTGGCGTTCATCGAAGCACGCGTCGCGAGCACGCGAAGGTGGGTGTCACACGCCCGCTCAGCATGCCCACCGGCGCACCGCCGGAGTCTCTCCGACTTCCCGCCGTGACGCATGAACGTGCGGATCGAGCGGTGTCGGAGCGTTTGAATGTCAGTGGTCGCGGATAGTCTGAGACCAGCGACCGAGCAGCACGAACAGCGCGCGAGCGCCGAGGAGATGACTGCATCATGGCACCCACGACCAAAGAGGCCCAGCGCGCAGAGCTGCACAAGACGATTTGGCGCATCGCCAACGACCTTCGGGGCAGCGTCGACGGCTGGGACTTCAAGACTTACGTGCTGGGCATGCTCTTCTACCGGTTCAGCTCCGAGAACCTGACCGCCTACATCAACAAGGGTGAGCACGAAGCTGGTGAGGTAGAGTTCGATTACGCGCTCCTACCCGACAGTGACGCGGAGTTCGCACTCCGCGAGGTCGTGGCAGAGAAGGGCTTCTTCGTCCTCCCGAGCGAGCTCTTTCAGAACGTCCGCAAGCGCGCAGCTCGCGACGAGAACCTCAACGAGACACTCGAGCGGGTGTTCAAGAACATCGAAGGTTCGGCACTCGGTACCGACAGCGAGGACGACATCAAGGGGCTGTTCGACGACCTGGATGTCAACAGCAGGAAGCTGGGCTCGACGGTCGCCAAGCGGAATCAGAAGCTGGTGAAGCTGCTCGACGCGATCGGTGACCTGCCGCTGGGTCGGTGGGAGGACAACTCGATCGACCTGTTCGGTGACGCCTATGAGTACCTCATGCAGATGTACGCGGCCAACGCCGGTAAATCCGGTGGTGAGTACTACATGAATCGTCCTTGGTTTGATTGAGGGTAAGCCAAACATCCTGAAAGGACATCGATTCTCTGATGGCCCCGTCGAAATACCCCCAAGAACTCCGTGACCGGGCGACCCGGTTGGCCGTAGAGGCCCGTCATGATCCGGCGACCCGCTCTGGTGCGATCGCGCGGNGCAGCTCGAGGCTGAGAACCGCGAGCTGCGGCGTTCGAACGAGATCCTGCGCTCAGCGACAGCGTTTTTCGTCAAGGCGGAGTTCGACTGCCCATAGGAGTGATCGTCGCCTTCGTCGACGAGAACAAGCACCGCTGGGGGATCGAACCGATCTGCCGTGTCCTGACCCAGGACCACGGGAT
>NZ_BAABGL010000009.1:0-747 GCF_039541555.1 Brevibacterium pityocampae
TCCCTTTTTTAGGCGCGTGATGTTCGTTGCGTGTTGATGAGCACGCGCGATCGTGGAGTCCACCGACAGCGACCAGTCGAGCTCGCCGGCAGCGTCAGCGTGAGCGGTCAAGCGGGCCAGCGCGGTGTCCCAGGTGCCGTCGTCGGCCATCCGGCGATGCCAGGTCCATACCGTTTGCCACTTGCCGAACGTCTCGGGCAGGTCCCGCCAGGCGATCCCGCATCGGTAGCGGTAGATGATGCCCTCGACCATCTGGCGGGCATCAGCGAAGGGCCGGCCCCTGCGGCCGGTCGGAGCAGGCAGCAAGTCAGCGATCANGCCGAGGAGGCGGCGGGTGATGCGGGCGTTTTCGCGATCGGCGGGCCTGTCAGCCGGTGTGGTGGTGTGGGTGATGCCGTGGGTGAACTGCCAGCAGATGAGTCCGTCGGTGGTGCGGTGCAGGCGCAGGATCCGCTCGGTCTTCATCTGGTGGTGCTGCTTGCACAGGGGGTGGAGGTTGTCGAAGTCCGTCCGCCCGCCACGAGCAGGAGCGGCGTGGTCGAAGGGGGTGATGTGGTCGGCTTCGCTGGTCTCGGCCCGCCGCGTGCAGCCCGGGGCGGTGCACCACGCCCAGGTCTGGTTCAGCGTGGTGCGCATTCCGGCCGGCAGCGTGTAGGACTGTGCAATCTCGGGGCAGATGGCGCCGGTGGTGGGGTCGGTGAGGATGCGGGTGAATTTCTCCGACCCGGCGGCGAGTCTGCGGGCGAG